>NZ_JBVYOL010000007.1:0-365646 GCF_056120505.1 Paenibacillus sp. sgz302164
CGCCGCGATAACGGGCCGGCAGCGGCTCGTCCACGCCGCTGCCGGCCTGCGTCCAAAAGTACAGCGCCTGCGCATCCCGCTGCACCCGAAAAGACAGCGACTCCATGATCGACTCGCAGCAAGAGCCTACTTCCGCCGTATGCTCCGCATCTTCTGCCATTTCCAGCAGCGGGTAGAGCGGCAGAAGCCAGGAGTGAAGCGTCCGGTACGTCTCGGCCGCCTGTTCGTCCGCCTGTTCCGGCAAAGCCCAGGCCGCCCCCGTAAACCAGCCATAAATGAGCAAAACCAGCGCTTCCGCGCGCTCATCCTTGCTCATATGCATTTTCAACTTATGCTGAAAAAAAGCAGCATAAATACGATGCCTGCTGTCAAATACTTTCGAAGTTCCGGGCCGAAGCCTGCGGCATATCCGTTCCAACCGCATGTCCTCGCATAGAGCAAACAGTTGATTTGCCAACCTGGGCAGAGCCGCAGACATACAAAAATTCAAGTAACTATCCACAGCCGAAGCCCCCGTAAACCATGCGCTGCCGATGCCGCGCAAATAGACGTCGCTCTTCATGCCCGCCGCCCGGTCGGCCGCAGGAAAATCACGCCAAAACTGACTCACCGTCATTTTTGCCGCAGCTTCGTCATAATGAGAATGATATGCCGCTTCAACCTCCAGCTCCTTGATACGCGTAAACATCCGGGCCAGATCGGCCAGCTGCATATGCAGCATCGAGTCGATTTTATCGTCCAGCAAGCTCAGTTTTCCTACAAACATCGGTTTAGAACAACGTCTCCGCCGCATTGACTACGGCAGCACGTTCCCTCTCATCCGTCAATTTATCCGCAATGGCGCGGGTCACGGCACGTACGGGAGGAATGTACGCGGCCAAATCACACGCATCCAGCAATGCGCGGATCGATCCCGCTTCGTCCGGAAGCTGCCCCATTTGTATCAAAGTCAACAAATCCGCTGAAAGCTGAACAAAAGACCTCAGCAAAACCTCATTTTGTTGAATCGACTTCGTCCGCAGCAATTGATACAGCGATTCCCCTTGCAAATATGGCACATCAATCGTCACAAAACGATTTTTCAAAGCCTCATTAAGAGGCACCGTTCCGATATATCCTTCGTTAAGCGCAGCAATAACCCGAAAACCGGAACCCGCTGTAACCACTTCCCCCGTAAAAGGATTCGTAATCGATCTGCGATGATCCAAAACGCCGTTAATCAACGGCAGCGTCTCGGGCTTTGCCATATTGATTTCATCTATATAAAGAAAATGCCCCTTGCTCATCGACTTCATAATCGGCCCGGGCACGAATTCAATGCGTGCCGTTCCTTTTTCATCATGCGTCAGCGTTTTAAAACCAAGGAGCGCTTCCGCATCGAGATCCGTCGAACAGTTCACGGCATGAAGCGGTTGTCCGAAAAGAAAAGACAAATGCTCCGCAAGTTTCGTTTTGCCCGATCCCGTAGGTCCTTTCAACAGCACATTTTTCCCTAAAAATAAAGCGATAACCGCATCCGAAAGCACCTCTGCCTGCGGCGACTCGAACTCGGGACTGCCAATCAAACTTCCGTCTTCTTGCTTAAGGCCGGTTTCATTCCGCTCTTTTTGCGCGCGAATTTGTCCTTCCATTTCTTGCGGTATGAATAAAGTCGACATTGTTTGCCCTATCCTTTCCTGACATATCTACCTATAACTATTTATCAGGAAGAAAATGTTGTCAAGCCGCACCCACCCCGGCAAATGGAAAACCCCCAGCTTGTTAAGCTGAGGGCAAGCCGCTCACTCTAGTGCCGCTGCTGCTGCATCCCGGCATTGTTGAACGCTTGATTTTGTTGATAGGACTGCTGCTGCATATGAACAGCTTGTTCCAGTTGGGCACATATTTGCATGCAATGCTGCATTTGCTGCATCGCGTTCGCGTGTCCTTGCAAAGCGTGTTGGATCATCTGAGCCGCTTGATGTTCCCGCTGCGCCAATTGCTCGAGCTGCTGCGCATTTTGCTGCTCCTGATGCAGCAATTGTTCGTACAATTGGCTGCCTTGCTGGGTTTGCGCCATCATCTGGGAAATCACTTGCTGGCATTGATTGATTTGCTGCAAAATCTGATGCATCGTTTCAAAATTCCTCCTGAAAATCATATAGTAGGCAGAACGGACTGCCCGACCATTATTATGGCTAATGTTTGCAAAATTAAACCGTTTTTTATGGAATCAAACGTTTTTGGCCTGTCGTATAATCCGGAAATGCATGCTGCACCATCGTATTAAATTCATTCAAATAACCGTCCATCGTCTTCCGCTCGCGCTGCTGCCTATCATAAAACAGCATTCTACTTACAAAATGCGGATTAGTCGAAATAAAAACATTCGCTTCCGGATAAGCGCGGCGCAGCGCACTTCTAATCGCTTGAGAACTCTCGGCCGACAACGGCTTTGAAGAAACCCAGTCCAGTTGAGCACCTTTGCCTGAACCAAAAAGCCCGGCCCCTGCCGCCGGATCATTCTCGCTGCCTGGAGTCTGTTGTAGGTCCTGACCGGCCTGTTGAACCGCCACATAAATATTACTGCCGGCAAGCGCAACAGCGGCTGAACCTACGTGAGCGGTTTTCATCAGCTGATCCGCCAAATCCCGGTTCATAGCCAAATGCACATTGTCGTGAGCCATGGAGCTGTCCACAGTCGGAACTTTCCTGACAGGCTGCGAAGTCTGGCTCAACATCTTGGCGCCCAAAGAGGGATTCTCATTATTTTTCAAACTCGCATCCCAATTCCCTGCATATTTACTCGCGGATCCGGCCTGCTTTTCTGTTGACGCCTGGGAACACGCCGCCAACAAGAGCGCACAACAAGCAGCAAGCAGCAGTGCTTTCGTCCATATATTTCTCATGAAATCAAATCCCTTCTGCCCTTACTTGTTATCTGCCGGCCGGGCGTTGTGCGCATACGCAATAAGAGCAATATCTTGTTCCAACTCACGCTTCATCCGCTCTTCCAGGACGCGTAAATCCTTCAACAAATCCTCCCTGCTGTTCAGATCGGCAAACTGATACGACTCCATCTCCATATAACTCAAACCCCCTATTCAGGCAATTTTTGAACATTAATAATATGGACCAAAACCTTAATTCTTACGATAAAAAACAACTCCCCCCAAACCTAGGTCTCCCATGTCCGTGGTATATTCATTTCCCAGCCCTTATTGCCACTATCCCCTTCGGTCAGAAACTTCTCCTTAAACATTCACAGATCGATAACCTGATCACCCCTCTCTGACGTGTATCCCCATTTCCTTATCCTTAACTGCCACTATCCCCTTCAGTCAGAATGCCCCAAAATACGATCCTAGATCGTAAAGAAAAAGCAAGAAATCGGATTAGGTCTGATGAAACCATGAACCTAGAGCATGAAATCGAGTGTCGATCCGGGGGTTGATACCTTTTTACATTGGTCACCGAAGTTGCTGTTAGTAAGGACGGGCAATAGTGCATGGGATTTTCCCCTGAGCCGCAGGGATAGTGGTCACATAGAGTCATCTGCGAAATGCTACTCTCACCATCACCCATTAATTCCCAATTAATAATCCCGCGACTTCCCGTTACTTACTGCTGCCATCCCTTTCTGCTAGTATGGTTTTCTTAACACCAGTCCTGGAGCGTAAGTAATATGTCTTTCTTAAGCCCAATCTTAAACCGTGAACCTGGAGCATGGAATCGAGTGTCGGTCCGGTGAGGGTACCTTTTTACATTTATGTCACGGAAGTTGCCGACCGTAAGGATGGGTACAAGTGTATGAGGTTTCCCTGAGCCGCAGTGATAGTGATCATAAGAAGTCGTCTGCGAGATACGCCCTTTGGAATGGCCACTCCTAATCCTTTATCACGCGTACATTAGGAGGTTGTTTGCTTCCTTTACCCCTGGTTTTTGGGGAAGACTCTGAACATAAAAAAACCTGCAGACCGACAAGCGGTCGCAGGTTTTACGAGGTTGCTTTTATTCTTTTTTCTTACGAGTGTCGTCCAGGTCTTCCAGCAGTTTGCTAACGGATTCCGGGTCGACATGGCCGAGATCGCGGAATTGCCGGAGTTTGAGCAGCAGTTCGGCTGCGATTGCTTCGTCTGTCTGGTTGTCTTCTCCATAGGAGGGATCGAACCAGATGTAGAAGCCTTCCGGACCGTTGCGCAGAAACGGTTTATGCCAATGATCCGGATACGCATAGGGCTGCTCGCCGAAAATAAGTCCGAGCACGTCATCGCTATCGATAGGCATGAAATGATGGAACGTTTCCGGCACTCCTGTGTCGGCCAAATTTCGATGCATGTATGCGTAATGGAGGTAATGTTCCCCGGTCTCGTTATCTTTGGCGACTTCGTACATTTCGAGCTCGCCGGTTTGCAGTTCTTTGACGGTGACGACGCGGGATTCCAGCATCTCGTAGGCGATTTTGGTCTTCAGCTGCAAGGATTCATCGTGCATGACGGATGTCCCTCCTTTCGGTTCGCTTTCCGGTTACCCTGACATTGTGTTGCGCAATGATCTTTTGGGGAGTTTCCATTTGTTAACAACGGAAAGCATTCTTAGTATCACGATGATGGCAAAAAGTACGGCCAGTTGCCACGTTCCCTGCACCCAGCCTAATCCGATCATCGCGCCGGCCAGCATGCCCCATACCGCGTAGATTTCATCTTTTAAAACGAGCGGCTTGCGTCCGGCCAGCACATCGCGTATAATGCCCCCGCCGATTCCGGTCAATACCGCGGCGACGATGATCGCGCTTAGCGGGTGGCCCATGTTCGTCGCGTACAGTGCGCCTTGAATCGAAAAGGCCGCCAGGCCGATCGCATCAAAGAAAGCTTCCCATGTTTTCCAAAGTCGGATGTATCGTACCGGCATGAAAAACACGAGTGTCATCGCAAACAGTGCAATCTGGAAGTATAAACCTTGTTCCCAAAGCAATGTTACGGGCTTGCCGATGAGCAGGTTGCGTACGACGCCCCCGCCGAATGCCGTCACAAGCCCTAACACGTAGACCCCCAATATATCATATTCTTCTTCCATCGCCACAATCGCTCCGCTCACCGCAAAAGCGATCGTGCCGATGATGCTGAACAACTCCCAGTTCACTGCCTGCAGCTCCTGTTCCTTAGATGTCCCAATTCAGCTCTATTTCTCTTCCTGTTTGTGAGGAACGGTAAATGGCGTCTAAAATCAGGTTATTCGTATATCCGGTCATAACGGAAGTAATCGGCTGTGCGCCATCGCGGGTGCAGGCCAGAAAATGCTTTGCCATTCGAACACGCGAGCCTTCGTCGCGATCCGGGATGACAAGATCGACATCCGCTTTCCGGTCGAATACCTCAGCCAGCAGTTTGCCCGTGTTGCCGCGGATGGAAGCTCCGCCTTCAGAGCCAAGCAGCTGCACGTAAGGCTGCTCATCCGAATCTACCAGCGCAGCCCAACTGACGTCCAGGGACAGCGTCGCCCCGTTATCCAGCTTAATCAAGGCAGTCGCCAGATCTTCTACGTCGTAGGTCCCGTTCCAGTTCGGGGTTCCCCAGGAGCCGATACCTTTTTTGCGCGGTCCGAATTCCGAATAGGTGGCGCCATATACGGATACTGGCTTAGGATTGCCCATGAGATACAAGGAAAGATCCAGCATATGTACGCCAAGATCGATCAGAGGGCCTCCGCCCGATTTATTCATTTGCGTAAACCATGTACCCCAGCCCGGAATTCCTTTGCGCCGGACCCAGCCCGCTTTTGCATGATAAATATGCCCCAAGGCGCCTTTTTCCGCCTGTTCTTTCACCTGCATCGACAACGATTCCCAGCGGAGCTGGTGCGGGATCATCAGTACTTTGCCGGCTTTGCGCTCGGCTTCGACGATCTTTTGAGCTGATTCGAGGTTGATGGCCATCGGCTTTTCGAGCATGACATGTTTGCCTGCTTCCAAAGCCTGCACGGCAATCGGCGCATGCCATTCGTTGGACACGGCGATGATGACCGCATCGATGGATGCGTCAGCGAGCAATTTTTCCGATGTTTCGTATACGTTCTCGATCTGATACTCTTTCGCTCTTGCTTCCGCCAGCGGCAAATAAACATCGGTTACCGCAGCGATTTGCGCTTCCGGGATCTTTTTTAACACTTCCATATGGACATTGCCGATATTCCCGGCGCCGATAACTCCAATGCGAATCGGACTTTGCTGACTCATACGACTAACGACCTCCGCAACAATTTATAATGCAATCTTCACTATTATAAATCCGGGCATCTGCCGCCGCAACAGCATGCGGACAAAAATCATTGAATACATTGAAAATAGCCCGAAATGCGTAAGGCTAAAACTTTCCTAATAGTTCAATGAAACATATCTAACATTTGTTGTGTATCCTTAAGTTGAAAGTGATCGGAATAGGAGGGAAGAACATGCAAGCGATAACTATCAAGTTCAAAAATAAAGCGATCCCGGTGCTCAATTACACGCAAAAAAGATCGCAAATGGGCCAACTGTCCAGCAAGTTAAAGGAGCTTGAGCTTAATTTTGAATTTCGCAAAAAATTAAAAATGATCTCATTGATCGAGATCATCGGCGATGTTGCTATTTTTAAATATAATGACGGCACGAAGCTGTACCTTGAAGTTTCTTAGGATTTTTCCGGAAAATATTCCTTACTGAGCGTCTCAAGCTCCTGCAGAGAGCGTTTAGCCCATGCTTCCAGATCCGTCAGCTTGTTCATTTGCGCCATAAGCGCTCTCTTCAGTGAATCTTGATAATCCGGGACGTTGCCGGCGTAGGCTCTGATCGTTGAAATCGGCATCAAGGCGATCTCCTGGAAAGCAAGCGCTCTGCGTTGGTGAAAAAAAGCTACGCTGCCATCCATCGGATTATGCAAATCTCCTTGCGCCGGATGTTCCTTCACGGCCAAAATGCGCACCGCCGCCTTCATTGAATTCGTGAGTTCCACGATTTCTCCGTAATATCCTCCTGTTTTGTACTCTGCGGTAACGCGGTCTCCTACTTGAAAGGATCCTGTACTCATCATTCATGACCTCCGTTTATTTCGTTATTTGGCCTGCTTAGCGGCAGCAGCTTTAAATACAATTCGTCCACTGATTTCATACTGTACAAAAATTCCATTTCTTTATCGCGCTCTTTCATGACTATGCATGGAACGCTTTTGATTCGCCAATCGCGGACAAGCTGAGGCAAAAAATTAATGTTGCTTTTATAAAGAGGCAGCTCGGGCAGCATCGTCAGGATGATGCCGAGCATGCGCTCGGTCAATTGGCAAGTTCCGCAGAACGGCGTGTACAAAAATACTCCGAATGAGGGGCCGTTCCCGTCTTTCGTGTGATCCAGCAGCTGCTGCTGCGTCCATTCCTGCATGCTAGATCCCCCGTTCGTCCAGCCAAAGCAAGCTTTCGACGGCGCAGCCGATCAGATGAGGAAAATCGTCGATTTGCCCTTCGTCGATTTTGCGCCCGAACGATAAAACGATTTCGTTGCCGTACCAGACCGGATCGGCGCCAAATTCATAGGAAAGCTTTTGCCTGATGTCCGGTCGATGTCCCCATATGCCGCTCACCTGCTTGGCGATTTGCGGGCATTCGCGATCAGGCTGCCGTACCTCGGTGTACAGCCTCACTTCAAGCGTACAGCCCGGCGCGGCCGACGGGTTTTCCAAAATTTCCGCGGCAAGGTCGCTGAGATGTGCATGCAGCTTAATTTCCGCGCGGCTCGGCTTCTTCGTGCTTATCGCGAATTCGATCGCATACGTACGCGACATGGATGACATGTCGATCTGATCGGAGCGGCGGGTGACGATAAGGGTTCCTTCCAGATCCAAATCGTAAACGGAGCCTTCCAATACGACTTTCACGTTCTCAAAAACTGTCGGATCAAACAAACGGCGGACCTCCTTTCTTCTTTGCCCCGATTCGATTATACTAAAAGCATATTTACGTAAAGAAGGTGTTCCCGTATGTCTGACAAGCCTCTGGATCAAGAACAGCAGCCTGGAGAAACAGGCCCGAAAAAGGTCAGCCTGGCTGATGCGATCAAACAAAAGCTTGCGCAAAAAAAGGCGGATCAAGCCGCACAAAAAGCTAATCCGAAGCATGCAGCTGGAAACGGTCCGGCAATGAAAAGCCAAATGACCAAAAAAGTAAACAACCAACGCCGTCGTACCGGAGGCAGTTAGCAGCAACGCAAAGGCGCCCTGATGAAATCGTGATCGGGGCGCCTTTGTTCGTTTCTTAATCCGAATTAATAAACAGGTTAGGCGTACAGCGTTTCCCGTTGTTTTTTCACATCGTCGTTTTCCAAATATTCATCGTACGTAATCATTTTATCAATGAGTCCGTTCGGAGTAATTTCCATGACGCGGTTGGCGATCGTTTGAATGAACTGGTGGTCATGGGAGACGAACAAAATGGTTCCGTCAAAATCGACAAGCCCGTTGTTCAGCGCCGTAATCGATTCAAGATCGAGATGGTTCGTCGGTTCGTCAAGGATGAGCACGTTGGAGCCGCTCAGCATCATTTTCGAGAACATGCAGCGCACTTTCTCGCCCCCGGAAAGCACGTTCGCTTTTTTCAAAGCTTCTTCTCCGGAGAAAAGCATACGTCCCAAGAAGCCGCGCAAAAACGATTCATCCTGATCTTTGGAATATTGGCGCAGCCAATCGACAAGGTTGATATCGACATTGAAGTAGTCCTGACTGTCTTTCGGGAAATAAGCTTGCGATGTCGTTACGCCCCAAGTGTAAGAGCCTTCGTCCGCTTCCAGCTCGCCCATAATGATTTTAAACAATGTCGTTTTGGCAATGCCGTCCGGTCCGACGAAAGCGATTTTATCGCCTTTGTTGATTGTAAAGGAAATGTTGTTAAGCACTTTAACGCCTTCAACGGTTTTCGTGAGATTTTCAACTGCAAGCAGCTGCTTGCCCGCCTCGCGCTCGGCTTTGAAATGGATGAACGGATATTTGCGGCTCGACGGCTTGATATCTTCCAGCGTAAGCTTCTCGAGCTGCTTTTTACGGGAAGTCGCCTGCTTCGATTTGGACGCGTTCGCGCTGAAACGGGCGATAAAAGCTTCCAGTTCTTTGCGCTTTTCTTCGGTTTTCTTGTTCGCGTCGCGCGCCAGCTTCAGGGCCAGCTGACTCGATTCGTACCAGAAGTCGTAGTTGCCGACGTACATCTGGATTTTTCCGAAATCGATGTCGGCAATGTGCGTACATACCTGATTCAGGAAGTAGCGGTCATGGGAAACGACGATGACGGTGCCTTCGAATTTGGCCAGGAAGTTCTCCAGCCAGCGGATCGATTCCAAGTTCAAATGGTTCGTAGGCTCGTCGAGGAGCAAAATGTTCGGGTTGCCGAACAGCGCTTGCGCCAGGAGGACGCGGACTTTTTCGTTGCCGTCCAGGTCCTTCATTTTGACGTCGTGCAGCGATGTAGGGATGCCCAGACCGATCAACAGCTCCGCCGCATCGGATTCCGCCTGCCAGCCGTCCAGATCCTGAAATTCGCCCTCAAGCTCCGCCGCTCTCATGCCGTCTTCTTCCGAGAAGTCCGCTTTCGCGTAAATAGCGTCTTTCTCTTCCATAATTTTGTACAGGCGGGCGTGGCCCATAATGACGGTTTTCAGCACTTCAAAATCGTCGAACTCATAGTGGTTCTGCTTCAGTACAGCCATTCTTTCACCCGGAGCGATGCTGACTTCGCCTGTATTCGGCTCGATTTCGCCGGACATGATTTTTAGAAACGTGGATTTGCCGGCACCGTTGGCGCCGATCAGCCCGTAGCAGTTGCCTGGCGTAAATTTGATGTTGACATCCTCGAAAAGCGCTCTTTTGCCATAACGAAGCGTCACGTTGGATACGGTTATCATTCGGAAATTTTACCTGCCTTTATATATATTTGTTACTATCATACCTTATTTCTTTCGATTTGTTCTACCAGCTCGGATAAATAAGTCCATCTTTCCATCGCTTCTTCCAGTTCCAAGGCCGTCTGCTGCTCCTGCTCATACAGCTCTCTGACCTTGTCGAAGTCGCTGCCGGCCGTCTCGATTTGCTGCTTAAGCGAAGCGGCTTTGTCTTCCAGCGTGGCGATCCGGTCTTCGATCTCGTCCCATTCCTTCTGTTCCTTGAAGGTCAGCTTTTTCGGGCGGGCTTGCGCCGGAGCTGTGCCTGTGCCGGCAGTTGCAGAAGCGCTAACCGCAGATTTGGAAGCTGCAGCTTGTTTTTGCTGCTCTTTTCTGGCTTGCTCGGCCTCTTCCTCCTGCCGTTTCTCCTCCAGGTACTCGGAGTAGTTGCCGTTGAACGGCTCGATGCGGCCGCCCCCTTCGAACGCAAACAGATGGTTGACGGTCCGATCCAAAAAGTAGCGGTCATGGGAAACGGTGATGACGGCGCCCGGAAAATATTCCAGATAATCTTCGAGAATCGTCAGCGTCTGGATGTCCAGATCGTTGGTCGGTTCATCCAGCAAAAGCACGTTCGGCTCGCCCATCAAAGTGCGAAGCAGGTACAGCCGGCGCTTCTCGCCGCCGGACAACTTGCCGATCGGCGTCCACTGCAGCGCGGACGGGAACAGAAAGCGCTCGAGCATCTGCGACGCCGAGATCGATTCGCCGTCCGAAGTGCGAATCACTTCCGCCGCTTCCTTGATGTATTCGATGACGCGAAGCTTCTCGTTCATCTCGGCGTTCTCTTGCGTATAGTAGGCCAGCTTGACCGTCTGGCCGGTCTCGATCGTGCCGCTGTCGGGCTGGATGCTCCCGGCGAGCATGTTCAGCAGCGTCGACTTGCCGCTGCCGTTCGGGCCGATGATGCCGAGGCGGTCCCCCGGCATCACGATGTAGCTGAAGTCGCTCATGAACGGCTTCCCGCTTTCAAAAGCTTTGGTGACGGAGTCAAGCTCCATCACCTTTTTGCCAAGGCGGCTCCCCGCGAGCGCCATGTCGAGCTTATCGGCGGGACCGTCCACTTTGCGGTCCCGCAGCTCCTCGGCGCGCTGCACGCGCGCCTTCTGCTTCGTCGTCCGCGCCTTCGCGCCGCGGCGCAGCCAGGCCAGCTCGCGGCGCAGGAGGTTTTGCCGCTTGTCTTCGCTGGCGGCTTCGGACTCCATCCGCTCCGCCTTTTTCTCGAGGAACGCCTCATAGTTGCCCTCGTAGCTGTAAATCTTGCCCCGGTCCAGCTCCAGCATGCGGTTCGTCACCCGCTCCAGGAAGTACCGGTCGTGCGTGACGAGCAGCAAGGCTCCCTTCCACTTGCTTAAAAATTCCTCGAGCCATACGGCCGTCTCGTTGTCGATATGGTTCGTCGGCTCATCGAGGATGAGCAGATCGGCCGGCTGGATCAGCACGCGGGCCATCGCCACGCGCTTGCGCTGGCCGCCCGACAGCTCGCCGACGGGCTTGTCGAAGTCGCTGATGCCGAGCCGCGTCAGCACGGTTTTGGCAGTGGTACCGGCTTCCCAGGCGCCAAGCTCATCCATCCGCTGCTGGGCGCTGAACAGCCGCGACTGCTTGCTCTCGCTGGAGGCGTCCAGCTCCAGCTCGGCGAGGGCCCGCTCATAGGCGCGAAGCGTCTGCATGAGCGGCGAGTCGCCATGGAATACCTGCTCAAGAACCGTGGAGTTCGGATCGAACTCCGGGTTCTGCGGCAGGTATTCCACCCGAAAATGGTTCGCGTGCACGAGCTTGCCGCGATCCGGGGTTTCCAGTCCCGCCAGCAGCTTCAGCAGCGTGGACTTGCCTGTGCCGTTCACGCCGATGAGCCCGATGCGCTGCCGCTCGTTCACCGTGAACGAAATATCGTCGAAAAGCACCTTTTCGCCGTAGCTTTTGGTTATATTTTGAACGCTCAAAATGTTCATGGGTCATCCTCTTCCTTTCCGGCCGACAATCCGCCTCTTTTCGTATGCTGTCAACGAGCAGGCTCCGAGATATAGGCGGCCAGCAGCGCGGCCGTATGGGCAATGGCGTCCATATGCGTCCTCTCCATGCCGTGCGACGCATGTACGCCGGGACCCACGAGCGCTGCGCGGATATCGCGCCCGCCGCGCAAAGCCGCAGACGCGTCCGAGCCGTATCGCGGATATATATCGACGGCAAAGCCGATGTTCAGCTTTTCCGCCAGTTCGATCATTTTCGACGTCATGTGATAATCGTACGGCCCCGACGAATCTTTGGCGCATATCGATACGTCGCGGTCGCTGCCGCTCAGATCGTCGCCCAGCGCCCCCATATCGACCGCGATCAATTCCGTGATGTCCTCCGGAATATAGGCGGAACCGTGTCCGACTTCCTCGTAAGTGGAGAAAAACAGCTTGACTGTCGCTGCAGGCTTCAGTTTGTTTTGCTTCAGCAGCTCCAGCAGCCCGAACAAGGCGGCGACGCTCGCTTTATCGTCCAAATGCCGCGACTTCACGTACCCGTTGTCCTTGATCTGCACCCGCGGATCAAACGAAATGAAATCCCCGGGACGAATGCCCCGCGCTTCCACGTCCTTTATCGCCTTGACCGGCTCATCGATGCGGATCTCCATGTTCGCTTCATCGCGCTTATATTCCCGCGCGTCTTCGTAGACATGTACGGAAGGATGAGCGGTTAATATCGTGCCGTCGTAGACGCGGCCGTCTCTTGTATGAATTTGGCAGTACTCGTTTTCGATAGAGCCCATCATAAAACCGCCGACCGAAGTAAACCGCAGCATGCCGTTTTCTTTGATCGAACGGACCATCGCGCCGAGCGTATCCACATGCGCGGAAATTCCGATGACACGGCCGCCATGTTCGCCCGGAATCGTCACCACGCCGCAGCCTTTGTTCGTGAAGGTCATATCATGTCCCAGCTTGCGCAGCTCCGCCTCCAGCTTGCTCATGATATGGTGCGTATAGCCTGTAGGGCTGGGTGTGCGCAGCAGCATTTCCAATATGCCGGCCATGTAGCTCCGGTTGATTTGTTCTTTCATGGCGGGGCTCCTTTCCGGCAGCGGTCTGGTGTTTCTTCGCGCACTAGTATCCCCGCTTGTTTGGAGGAAGCGCGAAATGAAAAAACAGTGCAGCCTCACATAAGGATACTACACTGTTTTTCATCGTTTTTCAAACGGGATCAGCTTTCATAATCTACGCAAACCGACGTTCCGTCCAAAACTTGTTTCATATGTACCTTCACTTCTTCATGAAGCGGATGCGCATCGTAAACTTTCAAATCGTCCACGGAATCAAAACGGGTCACAAGCGCGATATCGTAAGAACGTTCCAGTCGCAATACGTCCGTCCCTACTTCAATATGTTTGAGCACGGGAATTTTACCTTCCATGTTAGCCAGCACTTTTCTTGTTGCTTCGATGGATTCCGGGCTGCGGTCTTTCAATTTAAACAAAACGATATGTGTCAGCATGCTAGTTTCCCCTTTTTGCTTGAATGGTCAAAATATACGCCTCTCGGCAACCGTTTTATTATACCACTAGCAAGGCAAGCCGGGAAATAGCAAAAATGCCGGAAACCTTTATGAGAGAAAATTATAAGAATGTTTAAAAAAGGAAATTCCCTGAGCATTGGCGAAATTTGCAATTACCCGGATTTCAACTACATTTGCGGAGGTAGGGAGATGACAAACCAAGAAATTCAGCGCCGTTATTCGCTGGAAAGGCACCTGGAGGAGTGCTGCCGATCCGACAGCAGCTTTTCCTTGCTGTACGATACGTTCAGGTTTAATAAAAGACAAATATGCGAAGTGCTCGAAACGATTAAACTATATTTTCCGCATTACAGCAAACACGGCGCCGCCCATTCCGGCTGCATCGTCACATCCGTAGAATTGCTGCTTGGCGAAGACCGGATCAGATCCCTGTCCGCTACAGATACATTTTTAATTTTGCTGTCGGCTTATTTGCATGACATCGGCATGTTTTTGAAAAATGAAGAAATAAGAAAAGAATGGGCGACTCCGGAATTCGGCATCTTTTTGGACGAGTTTGCGCTTGTCGACGATTCTGCAAAATTTGTGAAAAACTTTATGGCCGGGCCCGGCAGTGCGGTGGACTCGGATGTGTACATTCTTGATTTGATGGAGCATACCCGCGTCGTCATCGCCGAATACTTCAGGCGCAGCCACGGCCCAAAGGGCGAAGAAAGAATCGCCGGCAGCCTAAAGGATCTCGATATTATGCTGAACGCCGGCAATCAGATTCCGAGGCGGCTTATCCGCCTTCTGTCTGTGCTCTGCTCCGCCCACAACAACACCATCGATGAGGTCATGCAGCTGCGCCAATTGCAGTCCAGCGGTCTCGGCGACCTCATTCATCCGCGGTTCATAGCGATCCTGCTGCGGATCGGGGATTTGCTCGATTTGGACAACAACAGGTTCGACGACCTGGCTATTCTGTCCAGCTATTCGAAACTGAACCGCACGAGCCAGACTCATTACGACAAACACAATTCGGTTGAATCGCTGCTCATCACCCCGGACAAGATTCATATCCTGTCGGTCAGCGACGATGTGAACGTACTCGCCGAAATGCGGGGCTGGCTGAAACTCTTGGAAGATGAGCTCCGAAACCTTCGCGACCGGTGGCATGAAATCGTTCCGGACCGTTTGGCGGGCACGACCCCGCAGGTCGAGTTCATCGTGAGAAAAAGGAACGGCGAAGAAGATTTCACAGACAAAAATTTAAAGCTCGATTTCCCGGCTCAAAAAGCGTTTCAGCTCATCAGCGGCGAAAATATTTATACGGATAAACTCGCAGCTTTAAGAGAAATGATCCAGAATTCGCTCGATGCATTGAAAATCCAGTTTTGGCGCGATTTGCAAAAGGGCAATATTAGAACCCGCATCAAAGACGATCATTACAGCGGCATACTGCCTATCGATATCGGACAGGCCGAATTTGAAAAATACAACGTGCGGATTCATTTTTATGACGGACAGCGCGAGCAGGACCGACACATGTTAAAGGAACATATCGGACAAAATTTGCTGCAAACGCTTTGCGGCAACGATGAATTGGCGGACAGCCTCATTGTCATCGTTGAAGATAACGGCACCGGCATCTCCAAGGATGATTTCGTGAATCGTATCCTGCAGACCGGCAAGAAAGACGGCAAGCCGGGCAAATATGCCGAGGTGTGCAGGCAAATGCCGCTCTGGCTCAAGCCGACCGGAGAATTCGGAATCGGGCTTCACTCCGTATTTTCAATTACGGACGACATCGTGATCCAGACGAGATCGGAAGCCGATTTGGAAAACGGCAGACAAATATACATCCAGTCCGGGAAAATGAACGGGTACGTCCTGAGCGATATTTGGGATGCCCGTAAAACGGGAAACGGC
This sequence comes from Paenibacillus sp. sgz302164, assembly GCF_056120505.1. Taxonomy (NCBI): domain Bacteria; kingdom Bacillati; phylum Bacillota; class Bacilli; order Caryophanales; family Paenibacillaceae; genus Paenibacillus; species Paenibacillus sp. sgz302164. The sequence continues at coordinate 15,347 of NZ_JBVYOL010000007.1, forward strand.
AAACCGATGGCGCGCGGAACGCGAATTATCGTCCGAATCGGGAACGACAAAAATTTATTTGATGAAAACGCCGCACCCATGCTGAAATCCGATTTTTTCAGGTCAAATCCGGTTGATTTCAAAATTAAATACATGCAGGCGCTGATCGAGAAAGAACATCCGCAGGCGCGTCCGCAGTTGAAGTCGCCCACAGGCACGTTTATCGTCAACATGAAGTATAAGCCTCCGGCGCATTTGTGGGGACATTCGGCGCAATTGACCGACAGTATCGATGACGACAACCATTATGCGGAAATTTGGGACCAATCGGGCGCCGTCCATGTATACATATATGACAAACGGGCCGGGCATCGGATCTGGTTTGCTCCATCGTCCGAATTCGGGGATAGCCCCCGCATCCATCTGGCCTATAAAGGTGTGACGGTGGATGACCAAGCGTTGAGCGGCGCGTTGACAAGCCTGCTTCTTTCAAGGGACACCCTCTGCGTCGATTATGCTTTTGAACAGACAGGCAGCTACGTGAATTTGAACAGAGCCAGCTTTGTGCGGGAAAAGAAAAATGAAATCGTACAAACGACCTCCGGTTTGGTACATACCGCTCTCACATTTTACAACCGTTTTTTGAAAAAACAATTCCAAAGCAGGCTTCCGGAATTTCAACGTTACAACGAATTAAATGATGCGATGCTGCACGTCATCGAGGATGCCTATGAAAGTTTGCAGCAGCAAAAAGCGGAAAAAAAGCTGGACTTCACGGCTGCTCTGTTCATCTATTCGGAAAAGCTTTCGGAACAGCTGCTCTCCCCCGAATCGTCCGGTTTCGCGATGCCGGATACCGGCTTCCCGAAAGAATTAGCGGCTATCATCTTTGCCAAAAGAATGTTCCATTGGCTGCATGTGCTTAAACGCGACTATCATCTGCACCTTTTTGATTATGATTACAGCAGTATGCTTCAAACATTTATCGACAGCTACGTGACCTCGATTCAAGAGTATTGCTGTCCGAACTTGAGCGCAGACGTCTTTGTACGGGAGTTTGTCAGACCTTTAACATCCGTATCCGGCGGCTACTCGTTTGAAATATCGCTTGTCAGAAACGCGCTGCCCGACTACTCCGTTTCATGGCTAAAGTCATACGTCCATTATTGGAAACAGTCGAACGCCTTGAAAATGTTTTTATATTACATCAAATACGGTATAGCTGCGGATGCCGATGACAAATTTCTGCAAATCATGCGCGTCCTGTCCGACGGCTACATTCACGACGACAATTACGGCCATTTCAACAATGGCTGGGAAAACGAGATGAAGCATCCCGTTACGTTTATTGAGCGCGGCAGCGAGCCCAGACAAGCGGCAAGAGCCTACTTCGGCTCGGAAGCTGTCCTTAAAAAGGAACGGTTGTTTTTTCCTTTGCCTACCGGGAGCGATCGAATTGTTTCCTTCCTGCCGCTCAAAACGCTGGATGTTATTTCAGATCAGGAACAAACGTATTTTCGCTTTGTGACCGCGGAATACAATGATGCCGCCGAAACCGCCTGCATACAGCTATCTGAAGATGCAAAACAATATCTGTTCGCGGATTTGCTGCATTACGAGACCGAAGAGCGAAATTGGTCCCCTTTTAACAGCGAATACTGCATCATGCCGGCTATCGAACAATATAAAGATATTGCGGTAAACGGCCTGCCGCTAGAGCTTCAAATTATTTATAACCACAGCCTATACTCTCAAATCAGGCAGGGCAGCTATTTTTTAATTCCTTTCGCCAGATTGGAATTCGCGGATTTAATTAACGCCGTTGAATTTGTTTCCAGAGAATCGGATGAATCGTTCATTGAAACTATTATCGAACATCTTGAACAATGCAGTATGGACATGTCAAAGGATGAAATTTCACCTGAAAACTTGCTCGTTTGGGCAGAACTGGAGTCCACGCTTTCCAATTTGCAATCCGGCGCGACGTATATGAATATCATAAATTTCACCGTCAGCAGAAAAGCTGACCCGAATACCGACGATAAACAACGCAGGGCATCTGTAGAAACTACATATAATAAGCTGGTCATAGACTTGCTCCACTACTTGTTTAAACGAATCAACTAGCTGATCGCTGTTGCAAGAGCGCCTTTGAGCCATTTATTGAATCGATCTACCAAACGCATTCAATGAATGGCTTATTTTCGCTTGCCCCATTGCTCCTTTCGCTCTAAAAGCGAAACGTAATCTCCATGCGGACGATCCGAATCGTATCCCCGTCCTTCAAGGCGTACGCCTGATAGGGAACTAACGGTTGACCGTTCAAAAACGTCCCGTTCGTTGAGCCCAGATCTTTCACCGCGTATGCTTCATCGGTTTTTAAAATTTCGGCATGAAGTCTCGATATCCCCGTTTCATCACAAATGTAATCGGTGCCCGCCCCCTCTCCGCCTCTGCCGATCGTAAAGCTTTCTTTCTCTATCGCAGCCGTATGTTGAACGCCATCTTTGTACAATTCGATTCGCGGCCCTTGCGGTTTTGATAACACCGCTCCCAGAAAGACTGTTGCATTGGCGTTCGCCGTTTGCAGCAATGTCGTATGCATGTGCAAGTTTTGGTAATACTGCTGCAGGTTAACCGGTTCCGGTTCCGGCTCCGCCTCCGCTCCCCGTTGTCCGGCTGCGAAGGTTTCGATTCCGGTTTCTGCCGCCGGTTGAACGGCGGGCTTCAAAGAAACCGGAGACCTTTTTGCCCAAAACTGCGGAATACCGACATAGGCGGCTACGAACCAGGCATCCGTAAACAGAACTGTGATCCCCGATACGATTCGCAGCCCGGCTTCCGTCGGAGCGGAAAAATAATCCTGCCATATAAACGCGGTCAGAAGCAAACAAACAGCGAACACGATCCATTTTGCACGCCGTGTCGGAAGTGTGATTAGAGCCGGGGACGCCGGTCCCGGCTGCTGATCGAAAAGCCGGGAGGGCTCGTCCTCCTCCCTTATTTTCCAAACCGGCTTCGGCAAGCTGGCCGGTTGTTCCTCCTTCCGGCTTGCCAAGCCGGATTCCGCCCGACTGCCGCCGATTTGCGCGGCATCGGTTCGCTCCGCCCGCTCCACGATTGCGGGCGGGGCGCAGTTTTCGCTCCTTGGATGCTCCTGTTCGTCCAGAAGCTCAAGCAGCCTCTTTTTGCATCCGTCAAGCTCCCATTCGTTCGAAAAGGACTCGATGAATCGTGATATGCCGCTGTCTCCTCCTGTTTTCACCTTGGACGCCAACAGAACAGCCAGTCCTTCCACCTGAACTTGCAGGGGAATTTCTTCTTTTGGCCGCTCAAGCGGAACATAGGTCAAATACACGTCGGACCAGTCATTGCCGATGAAAATAAAATTATCCTTCAACACATACTGCGTTTCAAGCAGCATATAATTTTTGCTTTCTTCCAACGTGCAGACGACGGCGTACAGCAGTTTGGCGAACTGCCGGCTTGTAAGCCCTTCGGCTTTCAGAACATGGGACAGCATCCGCTTACCGGTCAAGTTGTAAAGCAGGCTGATGCGAAAATCCATTTCCTGCATGCCGAGCGGAAGCAGCCGGGGAATCCGGTTCGATTCCAGCATGCGCAGTTGAAGCCCGGACAACTCCCCCGCCGGGATGCCGCCTTCGCGATGGAGCTCCATGTAGTGGCCATGGCGGTACACGAAATCGTAGCGCAGCCCAAATACTTCCTGAACCAAAGACACACCTCTTTTCACATAAAAGCGTAGCACCAGGCCGTTATGACTCCCGGCACAACCGCATACATAAACGGAAATGTAATGTTGGCCTGCCGCTTCATCCCGAAAGCCGCTGCTGTGTCCCGATACGCTGTTATCGCGATAAGCCAGCCTGCGAGCTTGTATCCTGTCGCCGTCAATTGTTTTTTGGCGATTAGAATCGTAAGCCCGATTACGCCTGCAAATAATACGGAGTAAACGATGCACTGCATCACGAACAATACTCCCATAATCGAGCCAATAGCGGCAAACAGCTTCACGTCTCCGGCTCCCAAAGCGCCGAACAAATGGAGCAGCAACAGCATCCCGAATCCGGCGGCAGCGCCGGCAACCGAGTAAAGCGCTCCTCCCCAACCGCCTGTCGCCGCATGAACCAGCAGACCGACTGCCGCTCCCCCGATCGTTAATTTATTGGGCAGTATGGACTTCCGAGCATCCGTCCAAAATGCAATTCCGATCAAAGCAAACAATACAAAATGGATCAAAGAACCCCTCCCTCCTTTGCTTCTTGTATGCCAGAATGCACTTGCCGGCTAAGCGCCGACCCACGCCCGCTCTACGGCTTTCTTTTTTAAAACAATCGTCCGCTTCATAAACGGAAGCGGCAGTGTATACTCCACCTGCGCTTCCAGCGCGAAATAGGCGCTGCTTCCTTTTTGCATACCCGGCAAAGTAACGGAAACGACCTTCAGGCTCTCCTTGCGGATTGCACCGCTATCGCAAAATGCGTACACAATCGGCGTAAAAGCCGCGTTGATTCGCGGTGCAACATGTTCATCGATAAATTGGTCCGCCGTATCGCTCGCCTTACTCTCCCCTTGCGTGCGCAGTTCCTTCTCCCACTTGACAATTTCCAGCAGTGCATCGGGAATATAAGCAGCGTATTCGTCGGCAAAATCTTCGGCGCCCAACACTTGATTTCTGGCGCTCTCAATGCGCTCTATGGCCGAACCTACGAAATCCGCCGCAGGGCTTTGCTCATATCTGGCTTTCGCTTCTTGCACGAGCAGCCGCACCGGATACAGTTGGCCGGCCACCGTCTTCACCGTTTCCGATACGGCGCTCTGGAGTGCCATCTCCATGACGGCAATCTGAATAAACACGATAAGTCCCACGACAAATGATAGAAAAACCGGCAGCAGCAGCGCCGCCTCCAAAACGATGCCCCCCTGCTGCCCTGCATAAAATTTTTTGAGCATGCCAAGATACACCTCTCTGATCGCAATCCTCTGAGCCTGTCCGAAGGAAGTTCCTTTCTGCCGAGCTCTTCGGACAGCCCCCCCTGGCTCAATAAGCAAATGCTGCTGTGCCTGCCAGCCGGCAACGGTTCCCTTGCACTTCGCATCCTAATAACCCGGTGCCCTCCATGAGCCGCATCAATTGCGGAACGAACCACAGCCTTATCCAGCTTGCTGCGCTCCCTTGCACGTAAGTTGTTTCCTGCACGAGATCTTTGCCGGTATTCAGTTCGATCAACGCCTGCATTCTGGCCATCAGCTTCGAATCGTTGCTGTGCAGGAGCAAAAATATGCGCAAATAGTCCTTGTAAGTCAAACTGAGCGCTGACGAAGTTATTTTTGCGGAAAGCTCGACGGCTTCTCCCTTGACGAGCTGATTCATATCTGCAAAAGCTTTGACCGCTCCTTCCGCTGCGGCAGCGAGGAGAACGAGCAGAGGAGAGCCGATATTCAGCAGCTCCTTTTCCGGATCAAGCAGCGCTTCCAAAGTGCGGATGGCCAGCCGGAAAGAAAACATTTCCGCATAAGCCGAAGAAATATTGGCCGCGCAGGAAGAAAAGCCATACAGCAAATATTCGGCCTCCTGACCGTTCAAAGCATGTGTTCCCGGATCAACCAGCTCGTTCGATGATTTGGGCTGGCCTGACAGATCTTTCTCCATGCCGTACGTTCTGTAGTTGAACTTCGTTAATGCAAACTCATTGACGTACAGTTCGTCGCGCAATGAAGCCGCCGCATCGTTAAAAGCGTCCAGCATGGACATCGCTTTCAGGCTTACGGGCTCCGATTTTTCCAAATCGTACGCTACTTCACTGCCGATACCGCCTTCTTGGGCGTTCGCCTCGCGATATTTTTGATAATAGCCTCTGCCGGCTGCGGAACTGCCGCCATCGCCCTGCAGTCGCTTGTACAGCTCGGCTTCGCTTGACAGCGAATTGACGATGCCGCAGCCGCCTATCGCTTGCTTCGCCTGGTCCAAAACGGATTGGATCTTGCTTTTTTGCTCCCGTTTGGCAGCTGTAATCGAGCTCCTTTTCTCGATCCTCGCTCTTTCAAGCGCGCTTTGCTTCGCGTAAAACCCGCTCGATGTACGCCAGTATGCATCGTTCGCGTTGTTCGCCCTGCCGGTGTTATCCGGCGTATACAAGGCTACATCTTCAATGGCGGCTTGAAATGCGGCAAAAAGGGCGCTAATGCTCGCTGCCGCCGTCTGATAGCCGTCAAAATAATCGTCTCCGAAAACGGCTACGCTTTGAAAAGTTTCGTACGCTTGGGCAGCGCCGCCAGTACCGTTCGCGATCCCGCTCAATTTGCCGCGGATGCTTTCATTGACCTGCTTCGCTTTTTTGAGCGCCGGCTCGATTTCCTTGTGCAGGCCGCTGACAACGCTGCCGTTCGCCACTGCTTCCACCTTGACAGCGGCAAGCAGCGCCGCGTATTTCACTAGCAAATCCAGCAATCTGTCCAAATCCTGCTGCTGCTGAGCCAGCGCCTGAGCCTGCTCCTCAAGCGCGCGCCTTGATTCCATAATTGACTGAATCGTTTGCCAGCTTTGCGCTCCGGCCGCAGCTAACGATGCGAGATTCATATCCAGCCCGGCGATCGAATCGCGGACTGTTTTCAATTGATTTTTCACGCTCAGCAATTGGCCTTTTACTCCATCAACGGTGTGGACGCCGATTTGCTCGGTTAAGCTGTTCAATTCGGCGATGCGGGTTTCGTAATACGAATGATAAGCCGCCGTTTTCGTATGGAGCTCTTCCATGCCCGCCCACGCTTCATCCAGCGCTTCGTCTCTTTGTTCCAGCAGCTTTTCCAGCTCTGCGGATTCTTTGGCAAACTGCGATCCTTGCCGAAAGGGCTCAGCCGTACCGGTTTTCTGAAACTTGTCCGTAATTTCCAGCACAAACTCGATGGGCGCTTTAATTTTCATATCCTCCAAAATTTGCCGTTCAAAAACAGCGTGGCTCGCCAAGGAATAGACCGGAGTCAGACGCATGTCCTGATCGACGGGAGTTTGATCGATGTAATGAAATCGCTTCGAACCTGAGCTGCCGGACAAATTGCCGGCGAATACTTCGTGAAAAACCCGTTCGGCTTCCGCTTTCGGCAAACCGAGCCCGTACAGCCCCATCGCTTGAAGATCGGGATCAAAAGCCGACATCACAGAGCGAACGGCGGCTTTTACAGCCAAATCGTGTTCCTTTTCCGCCAGCTTGATCCTCGCATAATCGATCAGAACCGCCTGAAACAAAAAGATAGGTACGACGATCAGAATCAAATAGACGGAAACAGCCCCCGTTTCGGATACGAATAGTTTCCTCAAAAACGTTCTCCTTTCTAGTTATGTACGACGACCACAATGCCTTTTTGTTCCAGCTCCCTGCGCAATTGGGCCGAAGGAACGCCTTTCCCGTTTGCGCTCTTTTTAAAAAAGTGCCAGACGACGCCTTTGACTTGCTTACCTTCTTGCAGCAGTTCCATATCTTTGGGCAATTGGTCGGCAAGAAGCTGCGGTTCTGTAAATGTATAAAAAGCTTGATGGGCTACGCCGTTTGAGTCCAGCGCGTCAACGGTGCGGCTTTTGCCAGATAGCGTAACCAGCTTCACTTCCTTCCCGCCTGTGAGAGCTTGCAAATAGCGGGCCGCTTCCCGTTCCGAACGGATTGTCACGCTTGGACCGGAACCGTCGTCATTTGCAGGTTCTACAAGCGCCGCTTTCCCTTTTTGCGGGGAAATCCGCCCTTTTATCGCTTTGATGTACGTCCTTGTAATGTCCGTCAAGCGGATCAGTTCAACAGGTTCGATCACATGGGACACCGCTTTGCCGCTCACCCGCGCAGACCCAAGCATTCGCGCTACGAATGGGGGCATGAGGAACGGCTTATTCAGTTCCACCTCAATTTGGCGGTCCAGTACGAAATTTTTATAGCGTGCAGTACCTGTGATCCCGGGTGGCAATAGAGCGGACGATTTCGCCAATTTTTTCTCGACTTGGCCTGCAGCGCTGCCGGCTTCCCCTGGCAAGGCGACTTCCGCAGTCCGGCCGGAAACGAGCAGCCCGAATAAATCGGATACGCTGTCCTGCGTCAGCCTCCAGTATAAACCGTCCGTTTCACCGGGATTGAAGTTGCCCGAAGCCAAATCCTTGCGGCTGTTGTCCCATGTGAAAGCGAGCCGTTCCGCCGCCGAGCGGGCAATGTGCTGGACGACAACCTTTTGATATACAAATATCCCCAGGAACAGAAGCGTTAACGTGCAAATCATCACGATTGGAAAAACGAGCGTCGCCTCGATCGTAAAGCTGCCTCTGTCGTCCCGGCCAAAACCTGCGAACCGCTTAAGGCGCACAGGACGTTGTCGGACTCGGAGCGCACGGCGTTACAGAACTGTTGTTTTTCAGATCCGAGTTGGCGTCGCCGATCAGTTTTTGAAACCAGGAGACGATCCATTTTCTGAAAATAATCGCTATCGCGACAAGTATCGCAACGATCAGCAAAATCTCCAGCGTGCCGAGGCCGTCCTCATCTTTCCAAAAAGCTTTCAACCATACGGTCATCCGTCTCATTTTCAATTCCTCCTTGTATGTTATTGCTGCCTCATCATGATCAATGCAGGTGCGGCGACGATCACCATCACCACAACGAAAATAAGCACCATCGGAAATACGAGCTTGGACGAGGCTTCTTCGCCCAGCGTCCGCGACACCGCTTTGCGCCTTTGCCACAGATCCAGCGACAACGCCTGTAAAGCCATCACAAAATCGTTTCCGCCCCGCTTGTAATTGAGCAGCAACGCTGAGGTAAAAAGCGACACTTCATGCAGGGCGCAGCGTTTGCTGAAATCCTCCATCACTTTGGCAAACGGAATGTTCATTTCCAATTCGCGGACCGCTTGAGCAAGCTCCTTGAATAGAGGAGTTTCCTCGCGCCCCCTCCTCGCTTCGACGCAGCGGATCCATGCCCGGCCTACGGTTTCGCCCGCATTAACGAGCAGCACGATAGTATTCAGCACTTCCGGCAGCTCCAAAATCATGTGCTGCTGCTTTTTGCGGATTTTCACGTCCAAATCGCGCACCAGCAGCAATGGAACGGCCACGGACCCCAGCAGGCCCAGCCCCAGCAAAGAGGCGTCTCCGTCTGCCGCAACCGCAAGCAGGGAAAAAAACAGCAGGCATGCGTACCCGGCTGAAACGAGCTCCGCGTAAAACATTTTGCTACCATGCAGCGCATAGCCTCTGCCGAAAAGCGTCAGCAGCTTATGATGCACCCGCGCTGTAAAATCCGGCAGCTTCTCCATCAGCTTGAACCGATCGATGATGTACAAACTGAAGGGAAGCAGCCATTTGAGCTTAAACGGATACGGTTGTTCCCGCAAAAACGGTTTATACTTTTGACGTCCAAGAAGCGTCAGTACACAGCAAACGAGCATTTCGAGCAGCACCGCCAACGTGATCCACATTTCGGTTACACCTTGATATCCATAATCTTTTGAGTCAGCCAGCAGCAAAACGCCAGCATCAGCAAACTTGCGCTCATGATCAATTTCCCGCCGCCTTGATACAGCGGTTCCATATAATCCGGCGAAGAGAACGCCAATACGGCAACAATAATAATCGGGGCGAACAGCAGCACACGCGATTCGAACTTCTTTTGCGCGACCATAACCGCGATATCCTGCGTGATTTCCAGCTTTTCGCCGATAACCGCCGCCGTCCTCTTCATCACCTCGACCAAATTGCCGCCCGTCCGCTTGCAGGTCAGAAAGACGTCCGTGAAACCGGACACATCTTCCAAATGGCTGCGGTCAGCAAAATGTTTCAAGGCTGCCTCAATCGGCTCGCCGTTTTCCACCCGCCTGCAAATGATGCCGAACTCCACGACGATGAAGCAGGCCGGGTCCGGGTAAATCACTTTTAAATCGTCCAACGCTTCGCGAAACGCAGTCTCAATCGATTTGCCGGCCGTCATTGCGGAAGAAAGGCAGCTGAGCGACTGTTTGAACTGCACGTTCAGCTTGTTTTTGCGCTGGCGGATCATTTGTTTGCGGCGAATCTTCGGAAATAAAAGCGCTCCGGAAGCTAATAACAACGCAATAAGCGCGCTCTTGTAAAAAATGTACCCGACGAAAATGGCCGGCAGAGCCAGCATGCCGACGGCGAGCAGCCGTTCTTTGCCGGACATCGAATACTCGTCGTAATCGACAAACTTGTTCCCTGCGGGAGCGGGCTTGCCCGGCTCTCTGCGGTCTGATTGAAGACCGGCCGTTCTTCTCCTTTCCAGCCATACAATGAACAGTCCGCTTAAAGCCGCTATCGCCAGCACGATTAACACAATGGTCAAATTACTTTCTCCTCTCTTTGCGAAAACCAGTCCGGCAGCCGTCTTCCCGCCATACGTATTTTGTGCATGTTGACAAGCGCATTGCCGGTATAGGCAAGCTTCCCGAGCACCTTACGTCCAGCCGTCTCTCCGGTCTCTTCAAAAACAAAAAGCGGATTCAGCTGCACTTCCCCGTTTTCAACGCCCAACACTTCGTGAATTTCCGTTACTTTACGGGTGCGGTCGCGAATTCTGCTCAAATGAATCATAATGTCCAGCGCCGAGGCGATCTGCTTGCGGACGACCTGGACGGGAAGCGAGGCGCCGCTAAGCACCATCGTCTCCAGCCGGCTTAACATATCCGCCGAAGAATTTGCATGGCCCGTCGAAAGACTGCCGTCATGTCCGGTATTCATGGCTTGCAGCATGTCCAAAGCCTCTGCGCCCCGCACTTCCCCGACGATAATGCGGTTGGGACGCATCCTGAGCGAGGAACGGATCAGATCCCGGATCGTAATCTCTCCTTTCCCCTCCGTATTGGCGTTTCTCGTCTCCAGACTAACCAGGTTCGGCACCGTCCGAATTTGCAGTTCTGCCGAATCTTCGATCGTAATGATGCGTTCGTCCGCCGGTATCCAGGCGCTCAATGCGTTCAGGAATGTCGTTTTGCCTGAACCGGTGCCGCCGCCGATAAACACATTGAAGCCCGATTCCACGATAACTTGCAAAAATTGCGCCGCTTCGGTGGAAATGCTGCCCAGCCGGATCAAATCTTCCATCGCCATCGCGCGCTCGGGAAATTTGCGGATCGTCAGGGCGGGGCCACTGAGCGAGGCAGGCGGAAGCACGACGTTGACGCGCGAGCCGTCCTGCAGTCGGGCATCCACGATAGGCGAGCTCTGGTTGACGATCCGGTTGACTTTAGCCACAATCGTTTGAATCAAGTCTTCCAGCTTTTCGGCGCTTTCGAATGCGTACGGATATCGCTCGACCGCTCCCCGGCGCTCGACAAAAATGCGTTCGTGCCCATTGACCATAATTTCCGTAACGCTGGCATCATCCATCAGCGGCTGCAAGACGTCAAGTCCCCGAAAGGAGTAAAAAATCCGCTCCACCGCTTCGCGAATTTCAGTCGATGTCCACTCTTGCTCTTTCGACGCCGCAAAAACGGTTTCTTCGATTAGCTCCAGCATTTGACGGTCTGTTACCGTATGAGTCAGGTCAAGCCGCTCCTTGATCTGCTGTTTCAAATCAGCGAACAAGGACAGGTTCATGAAGCCTCCGCTCCTCTGGACTCCGCGGGGTGCTTGCAGGCTTTTGCATACATGCCGTACACCTGCTCCGAAAACAGAACGGATTGCCACAGCTGCTCGGGCGACTGCAAGATTTTCCAATCGGGAATGTAGGGCAGCGCGCTGCTCGGATTAATTCCCAGCGATCCCATATCATTGACCTGTTTGCCCGTAAACTTATTGAGCACAAAATGCACCCGCCGGATAGTTCCGGCCAGCTTGCGGAAAGCCATCGTCTTATACAGGCCGTGCAAATCGTCCAGCACGATCCAGAACACTTCGCTGCTCAGTTCAAGCGCTTTTAACGTCCGGGGGTGAACCGACGTTTCCAGATCGATTACGATGCAATCATACTTCTGCAAAGCGGTGAGCGCTTCAATCAGCAGCCGCACATCTTCCCCGTTCATTTCCTGCATTTCGCGAATATGGTCCTGGGGAGCGATGTAGTCGAAGCCGAGCCGCGCATCCCGCGATTTGAGCAGCTCGAACTTCGGCCCGAGCAGTTCCGGGGAGCTTTTGACGTAGTAAAGCAGCTGCGAAAACTGCGGATCGTCTCCCTGCAGCCAGGCCGAAGCCGAACTTACCGATTCCAGGCTGAGATATAGAATGGCCTCACCGCGGTAAGACAACTGCTTGGCCAAGTGAATCGCCGTTACCGTTTTTCCGCTGTTTCCCGTGCCGGAAAAGACGGAAAGCACTTGCGTGCCTTTGCGTTCGCGCGATACCGCCGGGCGCTGCCGCTTTTCCCCATAAAAAGCAAGCAGTTGGCCCAATAATTGATGAAGAGCCTGATAACGGTAAAGAAATTGTACGTTAGCTTCCGCCTCCCTGGTCGTAGAGATCGTCTCGCTGAGAATGATCTTGCATAATCCCGTATCCCTGTCCGCCCAATGCGGATAGTACGACTCCGATAAGAGCAAAATGCCGTCTCCATGCGGTTCGCCAAGCAGTTCTTCGACCAGCTCCGGCTTTGAAAAAAGCTTCACCTCAAGCGTGCCCGCAAACACGGATGTGCGTACAAATTCGTCCAGCCGCTGGGCATAGGTCAAATCGTCGTCAAGAAAATAAAGCTGCGTCTTGCTCACAAAATCCCTCCCTGTCTAGGAAATCATCGAATCGAATACACGCCGCTGCCGATCAAAATCAGCCCGGCGGCGGCGAGCACGACCGCTAACCGGATACGGGCCTTATTCCCCATGCATCAACCTCCTGGACAAACAAAAAAGCACTCGCCGATCGGGGAGACAACATTGTCTCTCCAACCAGCGGTGCTTCCGCTTGTCACATGTAATTACCCAAATAATACCACATTCACCCGAAAAATCAACACTTTTCGATAAAATTTATTCCCACGGATATTTCATCGTGAAAAATCCGGCCAGCTTTTTGCTCTCTTCCCTGCGGATGCGGCGTATTTCCGCGCGATGCGGCGCCGATTCATGCAGCTTCGTCTCTTCTTCCGTCTCGGGCACGACAACGGGAACCGGAACCGGTTTCTTATTATCGTCGAGTGCAACGAATGTCAAAAAGGAAGTGGCGGCGATTTTGCGCTCCCCCGTTTTCAGATCTTCCGTCACGACCTTGACGAAAACTTCCATCGAGCTCGTACCCGTCCAGGTTACGAACGATTCCAGACATACCGAGTCCGACGGCTTAATCGGATACAGGAAATCCACGGAATCCGTAGACGCGGTAACGACGGAGCGCCGGCAATGCTTGTGGGCGGCGATCGAAGCGATATCGTCAATATAAGACATCAGCTTGCCGCCGAACAGCGTATTGTGATTGTTGACATCCGTCGGGAAAATTCGCGACGTTTTGAAGCATCTGGATTCTCTGGCATATCTTTGTTCCATGCTTGTTTCATCTCCTGCTTCTGGCTGATATGTAGATATCATACCACAATTCGTCGTGGAATAATTGGATTTATTCAATTCCAATGGCTCAGCCTTGAGGCCGGCTAACCGTGCTTTTTGAACCGTTTGAATATCGATTTGCCGGACTCCTGCGGATTCGGAAACCGGATGTCCGGGACGATCGAGCGAAGCAGCGGAGCCAGCGACTCCTGCAATTGCCGCAGCACACCAGGTTGATCCTGGATGCAATCGCCTTTCCAAACCGCCCGCATCACGTCCGCATAAGGCACTTCCGGGATCATGCCGCACGGTTGTTCGGGCAGCGAATCCAGCCATTCTTGATGCATGCGCTCTGAAGACCATTGCCGGTTGGCGATAAACCGCACGCACTTTCCCCGCTTGCGGTACGTTTCCAGCAGCTGCATATGCGCTTTGGTCCGGCTTCGATTCAGCTTGCCGGGCGAGGCGTCCAGCACAACGACAATTTCGTCCGCGCTGTGGCACAGCTCCTGAACAGACGGTTCGCCCCACTCGGCCGACACATCCCAAATGACGATCGGTTTTTTGATCGCATGGAGCAGTTTGAACGTATCGGCCGGATTCCAAGTCCCCCTCCTGCTTCCTTCGGGATCGCTCGGCACCCATGTCGTGCTGCCGTTCGTCCAGGCTCCGCGTGAACCGCTCTGCTGTCCGTCAGCGAGCGCTTCGGCGGCAAACACATAGCCCTTCGGCGCTTTGCGGTCGCCGTAAAGCAGCATGTACAAATCCGGTTCGATCGCCGGATGTTCCGCAAGGGCATGCGGGACACCGGCCGCGTTCAAGACCCGCGCGATGGAAACCGCCGCAAACGTCGAGCCTACGCCCGGGTACAAGCCTCCCACGACGATCAGTTTGTCCGCGACCGCAGGTGCGGATGTTTTAGAACTTCTTACGCTCTCACGGTTCGCAGCGCGATCGATGTCGGAGCCAAGCGCCTGCAGCCTGCGTTTGACCTCCATCGCCGACTGGCAGCGCCCATCGGGCCGCTCGTTCAGCAGCAGCTCGACTGTATCCGAAAGCAGCGGCGGCACATCGGACCGCATTTGACTTAGCGGCAGCTGCTTGAGATAGGCGTACTGCCCCCCTGAGAGCAAATAGTACATCATCGCGCCAAGCGTAAACAAATCGGAGCGCGCATCCGTCTGCTTGCCGAGAAACTGCTCCGGAGCCGCAAAGCCGATCGTGCCGATCTGCATCGTGTCCGCCTGCTGCCCCTGCGTAAAATGCCGGGCGATCCCAAAATCGATCAGCCGCACCTGCTCCTGTTCGCCCAGCATCACATTGGCCGGCTTCAGGTCGCGGTAAATGATCGGTCTCGGCTGAAACGTATGCAAATAATGAAACAAATCGCAAAGCTGCAGCGCGATACCGACAACTGCGGTTACAGGCACATGGCGATGCCGCTCCTCGAACCAATGCTGCAAAGTCGGACCCGGCACGTAATCCATCACCAAATAAGCGCCGCCATCGTCCGCGGAAAAGTAATCCACAAGCTGCGGGAGCTGCGGATGATGCAGCTGCGCGAGCATTTCGGCCTCCTCCAGAAAGGACTCCATGTCGATGCAAGAAGCCAAGCATTCCTTAACCGCCCATTTTTTGCCCTTTAACTTCAAATCTTCCGCCAAATATACGTGTCCCATCCCGCCTTGGCCCAGCAAGGACACAATTCTGTATCTTCCCCCTATGCTTTCTCCAATCGATTTCGGTTTTTGACCTGCGATAATGAAACCGCCCCCTTATCAAGTAACAATCACCTTGATTATAAGAGGGCGGCATGCAAAAATCTACAATTTTTGTAAGTACAGCGTCAATTCTTCCCGGTTATGAAACAGCTGTTTCGCTTTAATGAGATGTAGAGCGGGTTCGAACATGTGCATAAGCTCGCGGATCGTTTGGAACGGCTTCTTGTGCATCAGCTTGACGGTAATGATCGCCGTGCCTCCGCTTTGCAGCGCATAAAGCAAATCGGCTACAAGCCGTCCCATCTGGCGCGGGCTCCAGCTCATATCGCAGACGAGCAAATCGAACTCATCGTGGCGCAGCTTGACGTCTCCCGCATTTTTTTTATGAATGGTCAGCATCGGGTTGCCTTGCAAATTAGGGTGCATGCTGGCCGGATCGATCGCCGTCACGCGCAAGCCTCGTTCGAGCAGCAAAGAAGTCCACCCGCCCGGTGCGGCGCCGATATCCAGAGCGGCCCTGGCATAGCTGAAATCAATCCCGAAGCGCTGCTCCGCTTCAAGCAGTTTAAACTTGGCGCGGGAAATTTGATCCTCTTCCTTCTGAAAGCGAATCGCGCCGCCCGACCAATCGGATAAATTGTCCTCAGGCTTCGATATGCCGGCAAACAGCTTGCTTGCGCCCACGTAGACGGACACGATCCTGTCCGCTTGTCTGACGACCGGCTCGCATTGCAAACCGCTTGCAAGCACATCGTCTAACGCCGCTTTAACGGCAAAAGGCGCGTAAGGAACGTCTGCCCGCTCCTCTTTTCGCACTTGTACGGCGACCTTCTGTCCGGCCTCTGTTAGCCCGGCGTCGGAAGCTTGTCCCAACCACCGGCGAAGATTGTCCAAATCGGCATCGGAACGGGTCAAATCCCATTCCTGATGGACAGGCTGCACATGGCGAAGAAAGATCGGCTCCCGCTCCCCGATCGTCGCCAGCACTTCCCGCCAATCTCCTGCCGTTTCAAATAAAAATACCTCTGTCGGCACCAAAAGCGCGAACTTGGCGGCAGGAAACAACCGGCGAATCTCTTCCTGCGCGTATTGGGCAAACCCGTGATTTGACGTGCCTATAAATTTTGCTGATATTGTCATAGCCGCATCCTTTATCTATCGGTTACTTTAATCCAGGGCCGCTGGCGGAACCATTCCAGTTCAAGCTTGACCCCGAAAGCCTGGTACAAATGGTCGGGCGTGAGCACATCTTCCTTGCGGCCGGCAGCGATCAGCTTGCCTTGCTCGATCAGGGCCACATGCGTGAACAGCGGAATAATTTCCTCAATATGATGCGTCACGTACACGACGGCGATGTCCTGTTTGCTCAGATCGTTAATATCTTCGAGCAACCGTTCCCTTTCGTACAAATCCAGCCCTGCCGCAGGTTCGTCCATAATGAGAATAGAAGGAGTCATCATCAAAGACCTTGCCAGCATCACTTTCTTGCGCTCGCCCTGCGACAGCGTACCCAGCGGCTGGTCGGCCAAATGTGGAATTCGTACGCGTTCCAGCATTTGAAGCGCCCGCTCCTTCACCTCTTGTGGAATATCCTGGTAAAAGCGCAAAAAAGCATATTCGCCTGTAGCGACAACCTCCCAAACCGGGTCGGCCAAGTTCAGCTTTTCAAACAGCGATTGGCTGATGTAACCGATCCGTTTGCGCACTTCCCTGACATCGCATTGGCCATAAACGTTGCCAAGCACTTCCACTCTGCCGCTGCTCGGAAATTCGTAGCCGTTCATCATTTCCAGCAGCGTCGTTTTGCCGGAGCCGTTGCGGCCCAGCAGCACCCAATGCTCGCCTTTGTTCATATGAATGTTGACATCTTGCAAAATATGCCGTTCCTGCCGAATAAAATGAATGTTGGATAAATGAATCATTGCGTGTTTGTTCCTTTCTAACCGTACTCCGAATGTGGTCAGGCCAAATGCCGCGGCGTACTTGTCATGCTTCCAGAGCTATTCTGGCAAGCAGTTCTTCGGGAATTTTGGACGGATGAACCTGCGCGGATTCCGGTTTGGCCATGTACAAAATTTGATACATTCTGGCCCCCGCCGACAAGCTCGACGTATGAATATAAATGTGCCGGGGAAATTTCCGGTGCTGAACGATCCAATGAGCGACATCCATACCCGTTTGCTTGCTTCCCCAGCCCAAGTCATGATCCAACGACAAAATGCCGACTTCGCATTCCTCCAGCAGCATGATGCATTCTTCCGCGCTTTTAGCCAAAGTAAAGCCTTTCGGGCATGGACGCATGTCGTCCAAGTATACGTGAATCAACCGGATTTCCCCCTTTCCGCCGCTCCCGGCAATTTATAATCCGATCCCGGCCAACGCTTTCACATGAGCGATTTCATGACGATGCGTGCCTTCAGCCGAAACAGCGGTTTCAAGCACGACCGGAATGTGCCGGACATATCGGGAGGCGAGAAACTGCCTCATATGGACGTCGCCGATATAGCCCCTGCCGATATTGGCATGGCGGTCCCGCCGGGAACCGAACGGATGAACCGAATCGTTCAAATGCACAGCCCCCAGATGCTGAAAATAGTCCAATTGTTCGCCTTTGGTTTCTACCTCGCGCCAATTGTCTCCCCGCCAAAGCCCGCTGGCAAAAGCGTGGCAAGTATCGAGGCAAAATCCGATTTTCTCCGGCTGGTCGCACAGCCTGCGAACTTGAACCATTTCTTCCAATGTCAGCCCGAGCTGCGCTCCTTCTCCGGCTTGATTTTCCAGAAGGATCAGCGACTTGCCGTGAAATTGCCTGGTGGCGCTATTCAAACATTGTATAATATTTTTGTATCCTTGTAACGGGTCTTTGCCCGGATATTTGCCAAAATGAACCACAAGCCCCACGGAGCCGCACGCATCCGTAATTTCCAGTCCGTTGACGAGCAGCCTCACCATCCCTTCGCGGTTCTCCGTTTCGGCGGCAGGATTGAGCGGATACGGGGCATGGCCTATCGATAATAAACCGTGCTCCCGGCTAAATAAAGCGCAAGCTTCCGTGTCCTTGGCATTCGGCGTCTTGGTCGACAGGCTGCGCGGATTCATCGGAAAATATTGAAAAGCGCCGGCTCCAAGCAAAACCGCCGTCTTGGCTGCGCCCAAATAGCCCCCTCTTGTGCTGACGTGCGAACCGATGTGCAACGTTGAACCGCTCCTTCACTTTTGGCAGTTTGGACAATAAAAACATTTGCGTGAGGACAACTGTATGCGGACTAGCGAATAACCGCAGCGGACGCACGGCTCCCCTTCCCGGTCGTATACCCGGCACATGCTGTCAAACTGCCCCGTCAAGCGGTCCCCCGCATACAGCGGAACATCCATATAGCCGCCGAAGCGGATCGCCTCCGAGAGCACGGACAGCATCGACTCAAACAAGCGCGCCAGCTCGTCAGCTGTCAAAGAAGCCGCTTTGCGGGCAGGCAATAAGCCGGCGAAAAAGCAAATTTCGTCGGAATAACAGTTTCCGATACCGGAAAGCACCGATTGATCGGTCAAAGCGACCTTCAAGCTTATGTTTTTTGCGCGCAAAATGCGTTGAAACCGCTCGAGCGTAAACCCCGGGTCCAGCGGTTCAGGCCCCAGCTTGGCGAGCAGCGCCGCTGCTTCTTCGGCACGGCCGTGAAGATGCAGGTATCCGAGGCGCAGCCCAATAAAATATAAGTTCCGGCTGCCGAACGCAATCTCAATCTGGGCGGTCCGGTCGGGCTTCTCCTCTTTCGCGCCGAAAAACATGGAGCCGCCCAGCATCAGATGAAGCAGCAGCACATGGCCGGAATCGAGATGAAAGAGCAGATGCTTGGCCCTGCGCTCGACCCGCCCGATGCGATTCCCGGTCACAACCGACGCGAACAGCTCGGGCTCCACATTGAGCGACTTCGGGCGCTCAACCGTCACACCGGTCATTTCCTTCCCTTGAATGAGCGGCATTAACAGCCGGCGGTACGTTTCCATTTCCGGCAGCTCAGGCATTCTTCCACTTCCTCGCTGTTTTTTACCTTGTATGTCCAAAACAGCGGCAAAGTAAACAGACGTGCCGGCGCGAAGCGGAAGCGGAAGCATCCGCCGGCTAGATCAACCCTTCGCTGGCATAAACCGGCTTTAACCGGCGTGTTTTGCTCGGCTTTCCGCGCGCCGGAGCAGGTTTGCCCGGCGCATCCGGCGCCGCGTGAAGCTGCGCCTTTTGCTGCTTTTCCCGAAGCCGCTTCAGTCTGCGCTCAAGCGCTTCCTCCAACTCCGCGCTTCCCTTGTCGCTGCGTTGCAGCGAACGGCGCCGCCACAGCTTGGCCCATGCCTCTTCCGCGTAGAAGAGCGCCTGGCGGTAATCTTTCGCCTTATGCTCATAAAACATCGCTAGCTCCAGATAAGGCTCCATCTGCAAGGATAGACCGGAGCTTTTCGATGCGATCCAGCGTTTCCAGAGCGCAACCGATCGCTCGTAGGCGCCTTTTTTCTTGTAAAAGGCCGCCAGCAGCAGCATCGCTGACAACCGGTCCGTTTGCCGCTCTGCGGAGACGGCGCGTTCTTCTGCGGGAGCAGCATCTTCCGCCAATCGGGCGAACAGCTCGTCCAGTGCCAACCCGGCCAGATCAGGCCGGCCCATCTTCTCCAGCCACAGGCCCGTCCTGTAAAGCTCTTCCAGTTCCATGTCATGGGGAAAAGTTCCGCAAGCCGCATGTTCATCGCCTTCGAGATGCCAAGCCGTCCCGCCGAGCAGTTTGCCGAAATGAATCGCAAGCGCCGCCAACGTGACGATGTCGTGCTCATTATGGATAAATACGCCTTGCAGCACGGCTGGATCTTTTTCGGCCAAATATTGAAAATAATAGACAGGCGCCATCGATCCGGGAACATCGTCGACCCGTTCGAAGCCAAGCCGGCTCTCCTCGACTTTGCTGAGCCGGCAGGAGGGCAGCGTATTCCGCCACAGGCTGCGCGAAGGATACAGCAAATCAAGCTGCAGCATGGCGGAATCGTCGAATTTCAGCCTGTTCAGTACGAAGCGGTTGGTCAAAATCGGCCAATCGAACGTGCGGCCGTTGTAAGAAACGATGTGCGTAAAGCGGCCGAACAGCTCCTGCAGGTAGACGAGCATCGCATGCTCTTCCGCAGGGTTTCGAATCAGGAGCTGCTCGACGACGAACAGCTCCTGTTCATAGTAGCCGATGCCGACGAGAAACGGCACGTTCCCCGCGCCGACGCCGAGCCCGGTCGTCTCCGTATCGAAGAAGAGCAGCTCTTCGATACGGAGTTCGGCGCAGGCGGCGCCGTGAAAACAGGATAGCTCCCGCACGCAACCGGCCAGCTCTCGCAGCCGGTACTTGCCGTGGGCGCTGTCCGCGCCGTAAACGCGGCGCCGCATCACAAACGAGCCGGCCGGGCTCGTTTCGACATGGGCGCCGAGCGCCGCCCATTCGCCGCCCGCCTCCGGCGCGGGCGGCGGTGCCGCAGCGGCCGCCTCGGATTTCCGCAGGCGGCCCAGCTTTTCCCGGAGCCCGCTCATCGGGCTCCGCCTTCCGGCAGCGCCGACGCGCGCCCTGCCGCCTTCAACCTCTCGAACGTTAACCGGTTCGAGCTCATATCAAGTTCCTCCTTTTAAAAGGGAAACAAAATAAACCGCTGTCCCCCACATTATGATGGCAGAAGCTTTATTTAGCAGCAGAATAAACTTTCCGGATTTATCCAATCTCCCCGCCTGCCTGCCCACCATGGCAAGGGTAAAGAACCAAATCCATGACACCGCTATGCAGGAAAGGGTGAATACTATTTTTTCCATTCCCGTGAAGGATATCGAGCTTGTTCCAATTACACCTACGGTATCCAGGATTGCATGCGGATTTAATAACGAAACCGATGCGGCAAAGGTTATTTGTTTTTTGGGAGACCATGCATGCTCTTGAGCAAGGCTGTTGTTCGGTTTATTTTTCCAAGTGACGAACCCCATATAAGCTAAAAATACGATTCCCGCCAAAAACAAGATCAGTTTGACAGCCGGCACGGCGATGATAATGACGGATATGCCCAAGACAGCCAATGAAATGAGGGCGGTATCGCAAAGCGATGCCGTAATAATGACCGGCAAAGCCCGAATGAATCTCGGTTGAGTCGCACCCTGATTAAAAACGAATACATTTTGAACGCCTAAAGGCAGGATGAGACCGAATGACAGCAAAATGCCTTGAATAGCTGCAGTAAGCACGATGATTTCTCCTATCTCTAATCAGATGCCCCCCAGCAATTCGATGCTTTTTTGTTTCGCGTTTGAGCCTTCTATTTCCGTACCTATACAGGACGGGCATCCGTCTTCGCAGGGGCATCTGCGAATTAAATTTGTTGCTGCGGCTTTGATTTCGTCGAAGCGCCTGTACACATCTTCGGCAAGTCCGATGCCGCCCGGATAGTGGTCATAGATGAAGATCGTGGGCAGTTGCGTATGCTCCGCCCTAATTTGTGAAGCTACGTGAATGTCGCTGCGGTCACACATGACATGGATTGGAACTATATGCCTCAACACATTGGAAATTCCTAACAGCAATTGTTCCAGTGTTTTCACTCCCAAAGCCGGGTCCGCTTTACTTAACTCTATCCAGGTTGCGCTGGTGTGCAGCTCTTCTTCGGGCAGGTTGATCGGGCCGTATCCGATATTTTCAAAACTCGTCAAGCGGATTTTCTTAAATAAAGTCGGCATGGCATTGACTCGAACGTCTCCGTAATGAAGCGATGTCGTTCGCCTGTTTTCCGTCCTGTCAATTTCCAATACCATAAGCTTAACCGCCAGGTTTGCGTCAGTATAATACTCCACGTCGACTTCCCGTACGTAAGCCTTCTTATGCTCCCAGTCCAGCTTCTCAACTTGAAACTGCACCCCTTCGTGCAGATAAATAGCTTCGTCATGCAAAAGGGTCATCGCGCTGAACCTGTCCATTTCTCCAATAATTTTCACATTGGCCGTATCCGACTGGTCGATAATGACTACATTTTCCTGCGCGGCCGAACGCAGACTCACTTCGCTTGCCGGAAAAGACTGATTCGCCCAGAAAAAAGTGTCCCCTGACTGGTGCAGCACCCTTTCCTCAACCAGGTACTCCAATATATCCTCGATCTCCAAAGGGCCGAATTCCTCCCCCTTTTTCAAGGGAAGCTCATAGGCGGCGCAGCGCAAATGATCGACAAGAATGATCAAATTTTCCGGGTTTATTCTTGCCGATTCCGGGGAACGGTCAAAGAAATATTCGGGATTTCGGACAATGTACTGGTCTATGGGCGTGTTGCCGGCTACCATAATGATCAGCGCTTCCCCATGCCGCCTGCCGGCCCGGCCTGCCTGCTGCCATGTGCTGGCTACGCTTCCGGGATACCCCGTCATCACGCAAACCTGCAGCTGTCCGATATCTACGCCCAACTCCAAAGCATTCGTGCTTACTACGCCTAAAATTTCCCCGTTCCTTAATCCCCTTTCAATTTCCCGGCGCTGACTCGGCAAGTAGCCGCCACGATAGCCCCTGATGGATTTGGGGCCGATTTTATTTTTAACCAGTTCCTGTATATGACTTAAAATGATTTCAACCCGCACCCGGCTCCGTGCAAAAATGATCGTCTGAATTTTATTGGATAAAAATTCCATGGCCAATTGGTTTACTTCCGCGGTGGAACTTTTCCGGATGTTCAAGGCCTTATTCACAAGCGGCGGGTTATAGAAAGCGAAATGCTTCCTTCCCCTTGGCGCGCCGTTATCGTCTATGAGCCGCATAGGCTTCCCTGTAAGCTGTTCGGCTAATTGTTTCGGGTTCGCTATAGTGGCGGAAGTACAGATGAACCGGGGATTGCTGCCGTAAAACCGGCAAATTCGCAGCAGTCTGCGTATAACATTCGCTACATGGCTGCCGAACACGCCCCTGTACGTGTGCAGTTCGTCAATGATTATGTATTTCAGATTGCTGAATAAGCTTACCCATTTCGTATGATGGGGAAGTATCGCGGCGTGCAGCATGTCGGGGTTCGTGATGACGATATGCCCGACGCTTCGCACAAGCTGTCTGATCGCCGGGGAGGTGTCGCCGTCATAGGTAAAACTTTTAATGTCGATCCCCATCTCGGCAATGATTTCGTTTAATTCGCTTTTTTGGTCTTGCGCCAGCGCCTTCGTCGGAAACAAGTAAAGCGCCCGGCTGCCGTCGTCTTCGGCAATCGCTTGCAGTACAGGAAGGTTATAGCAAAGCGTTTTGCCTGAAGCTGTCGGGGTGACGGCGACAATATTGTCGCCTTTGCGTACGGTCTCATAAGCCGTGTGCTGGTGGGTGTATAACTGTTCAATCCCTCTTTTGGCCAATGCGGCTCTGATTCTGGGGTCTACGCTTTCAGGCATTACCCGGGTCTTTGCTTCCTGCGGCTCGATTTCTTGCCAATTCACTATATTTTCATTGCTTTTCAACTCTTGTATGAAATCCGAAAGGATTTTTTTTCGCAACATCTTTATCACCACTCCGCATAGAACGACTGTTCCCCTATTATAAACGTTCCGTACAAAATAAAAAAGCCCCAAGAAAAAGGGCTTCGGCATATGCGTTCGCACATCAATAAATCATTTCGTTCTATAGCAAATCGGACGAATCGTCGTAATCGTACCGGACCCCGTCGCGGACGATGGACGGTCTGCGCTCATCCGGCGCCAAAGCCTGTTTGACGTTCTCCTGCAGCTTGACCAGAACCTCGCGGTATTCGTTTGCGCGGCTGTCGCCTTCCTCATGCTTGATCGCAGCGCGCAGCGCTCTTTCTATAATCAGAATATCATGACTTGTAAAATCCATAGCAGGCCGCCTCCTTTAATTTGCGCCAGAGTAAAAGCGATACTCGATCGCCGGAAT
The DNA here is from genome assembly GCF_056120505.1 of Paenibacillus sp. sgz302164. Taxonomy (NCBI): domain Bacteria; kingdom Bacillati; phylum Bacillota; class Bacilli; order Caryophanales; family Paenibacillaceae; genus Paenibacillus; species Paenibacillus sp. sgz302164. Next base: position 39,444 of record NZ_JBVYOL010000007.1, read on the forward strand.
TCGCGCTGCCCCGCGCCGGACTCCCGCCGATTCAATAGGGACGCACATTCCAGCATTGCCTTTTCCCTGTCAAATCATACTATTTTTTTGCCGGTTTCCCGCTTCAATAGCGATTATTCGCAATATTGTCACTATTCGGCTACAATAAAAGTATCAAAAAATAGGGAGGAAACTGACATGTCTACGTCTTTGCCGCAAGAAATCGAGGCTCATCGGCAGCCCGATCACGAAATCAATCCGCAATTTCTGACCCGGTGGTCACCGCGGTCTTTTGAGGAACGGGAAGTGCCCGAGGAAGTTTTGCTGAGCCTTTTTGAAGCGGCGCGCTGGGCTCCGTCCGGCGGCAACTTGCAGCCATGGCGCTTTATTGTCGCGAGCGCTCCGGAGGAACGCGCCAAATTCCATGCTTTTATCGTTCCTGCCAACCGGGAATGGTGCGAAAAAGCGCCCGTTCTGGCCGTCGTCATCTCGCATACGAAAACGGCAAGCGGCAACACGAACACGTCCCACGCTTTTGACGCCGGCGCCGCCTGGGGCTATCTCGCTTTGGAGGCAGCGAATCAAGGGCTTGTCACGCATGCCATGGGCGGGTTCGATAAACAGCAAGCTCGCGCTGCCCTGCAGGTGCCTGACGATTACGAGCTGCACGCCGTCATTGCTATCGGTTATCGCGGCCCCACGGAAGCTTTGGCCGACAAATTCCGCGAACGGGAAGTGCCTTCCGGACGCCGCCAACTGGCTGAGCTGCTCTATAACGGCGAATTCGGAACCGCCCGCTAAACCGCTGCTGACACACATATGACGCGCTATTGACGCGCTGTGCCAAGAAGCCCCTTTACGCTTACCCGGTGAGCTTGAAGGGGCTTTTGGCTTTAAATGTGCAAACAGCCCTGCCCTCTAGGGGCAAGGCCTGATATTTCACACATATGGCGGGTCCCATGCCTTTTTGTTCCAGCCGAGCGTATGGCTCACGACGTTCATGTCGCGGTCCAGCTTCACGTCCACCCCAAAGGGCAGCTTCCGGTTGTGCCAAAAGCGCACATCACGCCACTGCACCTCGTAGCCGTCCTGCTGCTCTTTCCAGCATACGTGGACGCGCTGCGCGAAGTGCAAAAACGCCCGGACCCCGTCGGTCCCCATCGTCGCCTGCACAATCGGGTGCCGGTCGTCCTGTTTACCTTCCGATTTGCTGTACACTTCTTCGATCTGAACCTCACCGTACACAATGTTGCCAAGGTAAAAGCAATCGTCCCGCTCAAGCACGAATTGCCAGCGGAACCAGTGCAGCCCCGGAATGACATGGCAGACGCCGTCGCTGTTCAGGGCGCTTTTCACCCGTTCCATCAAAACTTTGTGATGCCAATACCGAATGGCGATATATGCAAACGTTGTGCCGTATATCCACGCGAACACAGTCCCCGCGCTCATCCCGTCGAACAAACCGACGAGCCACAGCACCGCGCCGGCCGCATGAATGCCGAACAGAAAAGGTTCGTAAAGGCAAAGGGTGTCAAGGTGGAACCATTTTTTCGAGAACGGCCGCAAACATTGAACGCCGTACACATTGAACAAATCGAGCGCCACATGCAGCAGGACAGCGGCAAACGTCCACAAAAAGAGGCTGGCGACATGATCCCATACGCCGAATATTGCGGCAATCGGCAACCCGAGCGCAAGCGGCCACAGCACCAATGCCGGCAGCGAATGCGTAACCCCCCTGTGAATGCGGACGTAGCTGGAATATCCTTTCAGGCGGGCCACCGTGTCAAAATCGGGGGCATGCGAGCCAATCAGCGTACCCGCCATAATCGCATGAGCGAGCGCCGGTTCATGAGCGACCGCAGGCTCCAGGCAAGCAAGTCCTGCAAGTGTGAGACCAAACAACAAGTGACTTCCCGTATCCATGTAACTCCCACCTGCCCTTTTGTGTTAGCTTGCTCCGGCCGTCATTGAGGGCGAAGCCGCCGCCGTTTGTGTCCCGCTGACGGATTCCTCTTCAAGCCCGTGCCGTTTTGTCAGCCATCGTTCGTCGGCGTTGAACCAGTAAAACCATTCCGAAGGCTGCTTCCGGATGACCTGCTCCATCCAGTCGTTCAACTTCTGATTTGCCTCGGTACGTTGAGACTTGCCGAATTGCTCATGCAGATGGATCGGCTCTTCAAATACGAGCCGGTGCTTGAAAGCACCCTCGCGGTAACCGTAAAACGGCACGAGCGGCACTTTGTTCTCGATCGCCAGCATCGCCGCCCCTTCCGGCGTACGCGTCTCCCTGCCGAAAAACTTGGAAACGGGGAAATTCGGCCGCCAAAAGTCGCCGAGTATAAAGACGACTCCTCCGGCGGCGAGATGTTTTTTCAACGCGCGGTACAGTTCCAACGGCGGCGTGCTATCGTAATCCAGTCCTGCGCAGCCGAGCGATTGAAACCTCAAATACAGCGGAAGCAGCTCCGGACTTCCCGCAGAAGCGATCGTCAGACACCGGTAACGGCGGGTCAAATACCAGTAATAGTAAAAAAAGTTGCCCAAGTGCGGCGTGTATACAATCAAGCCCGTATCCTTTTTCAAATGTTCCTCGCCCTGCACGGTAAAGCGCTCGGACCCGGTTTTCTCCAACCTGTACGAGTCCAGCAAAATTTCATACAAAGTAAGCGCAAGGTTATAAAAATACGTTTTGCTCATGCGGCGGACAGAAGCGCTGTCGGCCAGCGGCCCCAACATGTCGTCCATATTCCGTTCGATTCGCTGGCGCACGCCTTCCTTGGAAGCGAGTCCATACATCGCCCTGCCAATTAGCCAAAGCATCGCCGCAGTCAGTTTTTCGGGAATGATTCCCAAAACCAGCGCCGCCCGGCGAAGCGCCCGATCGTTCTCCGTCAGCTTGCCTATCCACTCATACACCGCAGCGGTCCCTCCAATGCCGTAAAATTTACGGATTCAAAAAGTGGCGCTTATATCTTCTCGTCACACGGTCCTTTTGCAAAATAATGAAGAAATCGACGGTTTGAAACAGTTCGTCGAAAGCCGGCTCCCCGCCGATCTCGGCGCCGAGCCATTGATAGCCCTTCATCAGCGGCGGCAGCTTGCGGAACACTTCCTTCTCGTCGCAGCCCGATTCCAGCACCGTTAAACCGGATATTTTGTGCGTTGGCAGCGGCTCAATGCCGAAGCGGTCGGTGATAATTTGCTTTTGCCGCAGCATCGTGTAGATCAGGTTCAAATCTTCAAGGCTGTTCATGCGAACGCTTGCGCAGCCGATCAAGTACGAGTAGTTGCGCTCTGTGATATAGGCGGCAATGCCTTCCCAGAGCATTTGAATCGCTTTGCCTCCGCGGTATTCGGGCGCGATACAGCTTCGCCCAAGCTCAAGCGTCTGGGTCTTGAAGGCTTCGAACCGCTGCAAATCGAACTCCGTTTCCGAGTAAAAACCGTCGTGGCGTACGGCGCGGTCCCCCGGAAGCATGCGATACGTGCCGACGACTCTCTCCGAATCCAAATCTTTTACAATTAAATGGTCGCAAAAAGTGTCATACGCATCTTGTTCCAGGCCGTTCTCGTTCATCAAACGCAGGTTTTTCTCTTCTTCTACAAATACCTGGTACCTTAAACGCATGGCCTGTTCCACGTCCTCTGCGCATGTGGCTAAGCTTACGGAGAGTCTGGCTTGCTGCGGCGCCGTATTCAGCAGCGGTTGATTCATGACGGGCACGCCCTTTCCAAGGGAGAATGATTGCTACTTCAAAAGTATCAAAGGACTATTAAGCCATCATTTTCGCGCTGTTAAGGTTTTGTAATGTTTAGGGGCGTGCACAAAAAAACAGAACCCCGGGGGAGTCCTGCCTTATTACAGCAAAATATTCGCGCCTCCAGCGCTTCAACCGAATTGTGCAGGAATAATCGGCCAAGATGGGCCCGATTCCCACATTGCAGCGAAATACCTGCAGTTTTCAGGCTGACCGGAGAAACCCCATACGCCAGAGCCGAACGCACAATCTGCCTGGTAGCGCGAAGAAAACCTGCAAAAGTGCAGTTTTTGCTCGATTGATGCGCTTGCTGCGAAAAATTCCTGCAATTGTGCAGGCTTTTCGTCGCGAAAATAGGCTCAGATTCAAATTCATCGAAAATTCCTGCACTTTCGCAGGTTTTTCGCCAAAATGAGCTACTTTTGCGAAAAAAACCTGCATTTTCGCAGGTTTTCTGCGAATGGTCAGCTTGCCCTTGGCTCCCCGCGGTGCGGTGCGGCATGACGGCGGTCGACTATAGCAAATTTTTGTACATATCTCAGAAGAATATCCGCACAGCAATCGCTCGCGCCGGAGCGCATCACTTTAGCGATACAAATCATCGTTCCCGCCAACATCAAATCTCACCGACACCCCCTCGCCCTCTCGAAAAGCTCGTCCCACCGTTTACTTTTGAAGCCACCAATAAACGGGAATGAACAAAAGCGAAGTCAAAATTCCGCACAGCGCCATCGACAGGCCGCTGAAACTCCCTTGGATCTCCGAATCTTTCAGCACTTTCGCCGTTCCGATGCCGTGAGACGCAGTGCCGATCGCGATTCCGACGGAAATATCGTCGCGGATGCGCAGCCAGTGCAGCAGACGCGTTCCAAACATGCTGCCAAACAGGCCTGTCAGCGTCGTCAGCACCGCGGTCAGCTCCGGAATCGCGCCCAAATGCCTGGCGATTTCGATTGCGATCGGCGAGCTGACGGATTTGGGCATCATGCTCAGCACGATGGCGCGGCTGCCGCCCAGCATGCCGACGATGGCCGCGCTGCAAGCAATGCCCGCGACCGCCCCGGCGAGTACGCTCACCGTAATTCGCGCGAGGTTTTGCCTGATCAGCTTCGCATGTTTATACAGCGGAACTCCCAGTGCCACGGTAGCCGGTCCGAGCAGCAGCGTCAAAAAGTCCGCGCCCCGTTTGTAATCCTCATATGGGATGCGGCATGCGGCCAGCAGTGCAATAATACAAGCGGAACACACGAAAAGCGGATGCATAAACCGCCATTTCCGATGCAGCAGAACGCCAACCGTATAGGCGACGACGCTTACCGTCAGACCGAAAAGCGGGTTTTGGAGCAGGCTTGTTTCCATTACAAGTCCTCCTCTTTCTGCCTGAACCTGGAGGAGACCCAGCCTGTTGCATACAGAACAGCCAGCGTTCCCAGCACGATTCCTCCTGCTATCGGGAGCACATTCATACCGATCAACGGCAAAAACACGACAACCCCGACAACGAACGGCGTAAAAAAGAGCATCATATGCCTGGTGAGCAGCGCCGCGGCTTCCTCCACCCACTCCAGCTTGATCAGCCCGGCAAAAAGAGCCGCAGTAAAAAGAACGAGCCCGATCACATTGCCGGGAAGCGGAATGTGCAGACTCATTTGCAAAGCATAACCGATAAAATTAAACGCAAGCAGTATTCCAAATCCGATCATGCGGTCTCCAATCCGCTTCGACTTTTTCCCTATCGAGAGTCCTTGCGAGCATTGTTTATTTCAATCACCATAACATAAATCAGTGTGGACATAAAGATAGAAATGAGCAATTCTGCCGGGGAAAGATCCATAATGCCACCTCTTACAGCTTTTTTCCATAGTTTATGTAAAGTATAAGGCAAAATTGCACAACTGCCCGTATATTCTGAACAAAGCCGTGGAATCGTAAAAGAGGATTGGCAAACTTAAGCATAAGGAGTGGAAGATGATGGCTAAACCTGATAACCGCGAGGACAACGAAATTCATTTGCAAAATGCTATCGATCATACGGTTGCCAACCTGCATGAAGCCGAGGACTATCTGGAAGCGCATGCGGATGAAATTTCCGCGGAAGAGAAGCAGGACATCGAGTCCAAAAACGAGCGCCGAAAAGAGAGCATCCAAGGCTTTATCGCGGAAAAACGCGACGAATCGGGCCAATAGCGCAGCACGGCAAAAAGAGCCTCTTCCATGTGTCTCATGGAAGGGGCTCTTTCAAATTCTACGCTTTTTTCGGAATATCAAAGCTCCAAAAGTCTTTTGCAATATGGCTGTTCGGATGAATTTGCCGCGCTTCCTGAAGAAGCAGCCCCGTCTCCTCGCCCTGGTAGCGCGAGCTGATATGCGTCATGATCAGCGCCTTGGCGCCAGCTTCTTCCGCCGTACGGGCTGCGTCCACCGACGTCGCGTGGTCAAACGCATAGGCAAGCTCCTGCTTGTCCATCGCAAATGTCGCTTCATGGACGAGCACGTCGGCTCCCTGCGCCAAATGCAGCGCTCCGCTGCAATAACGCGTATCGCCCAGAATAACGACGATCCGGCCCGGAATAGGCGCTCCCACGAAATCACCGCCATGCAGGACGCGCCCGTCCTCGAGCTGCACGGTTTGGCCTTTCTTGAGCTGGCCGTACAGGGGACCGGCGGGCACGCCAAGCTCCGACAGTTTGTCAAGCATCAGCTTGCCGGGCTGATCCTTTTCAATGACGCGGAAACCGAAGCTTTCCACTCTATGTTCAAGCCGCGCGGTCTCGACAATGAACGAGTCGTCCTCGAAAAGCACGCCCTCTTCCCCGATTTCCACGATCTGCAAAGCATAGCCGAGATGGGCCTGGCTCACGGAAAGCGCGGTTTCGATAAAGTTTTTGAGGCCGTGTGGCCCGTACACCGTCAAGGGCGTATCTCCGCCCAAATATGACCGGCTGGTCAGCATACCGGGAATGCCGTAAATATGGTCGCCGTGAAGGTGCGTAATAAAAAGCTTTTCGGTACGCCCCAACTTGACCGGCGAATGTAAAATTTGATGCTGGCTCCCTTCGCCGCAGTCGAACAGCCAGTAAAATCCCCGCTCGTCAAGCAGGTTGAGCGCGATCGAAGTGACATTGCGCTGCTTGGACGGCATCCCTGCCCCAGTGCCTAAAAAATATAACTCCACGAATTAAGCTCCATTCTGCGAAAAAATTGATTTGGATTGGCAAACTTCTTTCCAGAAAATCCTAATGCAATGACGGCCGGAAGTCAAACGCCTGCCAGGAAGCCGCCGCTTTGGAGCCGCGAAAAAAGCGAGACAGCCGCCGAACCGGATTCCGGTTCGAACAAACCGCCTCGCTTAAAATGAGCGAACGTGAGATCAGCTCTTGTCTACGTTAAAGTAGCGCGCCTCCGGATGCGCGAACACGACGGCCGAGACGGAAGCCTCTGGCTCCATCATGAACGATTCGGTCAGCTCGACGCCGATATCTTCCGGACGCAGCAGAGCGAACAGCTTCGCCTGGTCTTCGAGATTCGGACACGCCGGATAGCCGAAGGAGAACCGCTGGCCGATGTACTTCGCGCCAAAACGCTCCTGCATCGTCATTTGCGGCGCGTCGGGAATACCCCACACATCGCGCATGATATGATGAATCCGCTCGGCAAAACCTTCCGCGACCTCCAAAGCGGTCGCCTGCAGCGCGTGCGATTTCAGGTAGTCCCCTTTGTCCCGCCACTCTTTGGCCAGGTCGTTAATGCCGTGGCCTGCGGTGACGAGGAGGAAGCCGATGTAATCCATCTGTCCGCTCTCCACCGGCTTGAGGTAGTCGGCCAGACAGAGGAACGGCTCGGTATCCTGCCGCGGGAACGTAAACGTTTCAAGCACTTTGCTGTGATCCTGCGGGTCGTATACAATCACATCGTCGCCGCTCGACTGCGCCGGAAAGAACCGGTACATGCCGTGCGTCTTGATGATTCCTTCTTTTTGCGCCGCATATAAGATAGAATCGACCGTATCTTTCAACTGCATCGCTTTGGCGTCTTTATTGCCGAGCAGCTGCTCCACCTTGCCTTTAAGCCCGAGGTGATGACCGAGCAGCATCTGCATGTTCACATAAGGCATGACATGGCCGATCGGGTAATCCCGCAGCACATGGCGATCCAGATCAGGCGGCACATGCACCGGAACGTCCCTGGAGACGCCGGACGATTTGACGCGGGTAAGCTTCGGCAGCTGCTCTTCCTTTTTGCCGGACTCTTTGACGTCGGACTCCTTGCTTTCTCTCAGCTCCTGGACGAGACGCTTGCGCTGCTCCGGGTCGCTCAAACGGTTGGCGATATCGAGCCCATCCATTGCATCCTTCGCATACAGCACCAAACCCTCGTATTCCGGGGCGATTCTCGTTTTCGTGAACTTCCGGGTCAGCGCCGCGCCCCCGACAAGAATCGGCACATCGACGCCGGCGTTGCGCAAATCCTGCGCGGTAACGACCATCTGCTGCGCCGATTTGACGAGCAGACCCGACAAACCGATCGCATCCGGCTTCTCTTTGCGGTACGCCTCAATCAGCTGCTCAGGCGGCACTTTAATACCCAGATTGACGATCTGGTAGCCGTTGTTCGAGAGAATGATCTCGACCAGATTTTTCCCGATATCATGCACGTCGCCTTTTACCGTAGCCAGAATGATTTTCCCTTTGACGGCGGATTCCGACTTCTCCATGAAAGGCTCCAAAAACGAAACCGACGCTTTCATCACTTCAGCGCTTTGCAGCACCTCGGCAACGATCAGCTCATTGTTGTTGAACAGCCGGCCGACCTGCTCCATGCCTTTCATCAGAGGCCCGTTGATGACTTCAAGCGGTGTGTACGTTTTAAGCGCTTCTTCCAGATCGGGAACGAGCCCTTCCTTCGTGCCTTCGACGACATAAGAGCCAAGACGCTCTTCCAAAGAGAGGTTCGAAATTTTTTCTTTTTTCTCGACTTTCTTCTCGCGGAAATGCGCGACGAACTGTGCAAGCGTCTCATCGTTCGTATTGTAGATCAGTTCTTCGGCGAGCTGGCGCTCGGCTTCCGGAATGGAGGCGTAGCGTTCCAGCTTCTCCGTATTGACAATCGCGTAATCCAAACCGGCCTTGGTGCAGTGGTACAAATAAACCGAGTTCAGCACCTCGCGCCCCGCATCCGGCAAACCGAACGAAATGTTGCTGAGCCCGAGAATCGTTTTGCAGGCCGGGTATTTTTCCTTGATCATCCGGATACCTTCGATCGTCTCGACGGCTGAACCGATGTATTGCGGATCGCCGGAGCCGATCGGGAACATGTTCGGGTCAAAAATAATGTCTTCCGGATTCATTTCATACTTCCCGGTCAAAAGCTCATAAGACCGCGTAGCCACTTCCATCTTCGCTTCGCGCGAAACCGCCTGTCCGCGCTCGTCGATCAAAATGCAGACAACCGCGGCTCCGTATCTATGGATCAGTGGCAAAATATTTTGGAACTTCGTCTCGCCGTCCTCCAGGTTAATGGAGTTGATAATCGCTTTGCCTTGCGAGTATTTTAAGCCGAGCTCGATAATATGATCGTACGTAGAGTCCAGCATGAGCGGGACTTTTACTTTTTTTACCACTTGCTGCATAAATTGCTCGACGGCGTAAGCTTCGTCGATATCCGTATCCTGTAAGTTGATATCGATGACGTGCGCGCCGTTTTTCACCTGGTTGCGGGCGATTTCCGATCCTTCTTCAAACTTGCCTTCCTTAATAAGTCGTTTGAATTTGCGGGAACCGGAAATGTTCGTGCGTTCGCCGACCATAATCGGACGGTTTTCCGGCTCGATATAGACCGTTTCAATGCCGGATACCGCAGGCGGATGTGTGCCGTAGCTCGTTCTGGGCGCATACTTGCCCAAAGTTTCCGCCAGCGCGCGAATATGATCTGGCGTCGTTCCGCAGCAGCCGCCGGCGATATTGAGCCAGCCTTGTTCGGCAAAGCCGGCCATCTTTTTCGCGAGTGACTCGGGGGATTCGTGATAATGTCCGTTCTCGTCCGGCAGCCCCGCATTCGGATAACAGCTGATCGCCGTTTCCGCAATTTCGGACAGCGTTCGAATATGGTCGCGCATAAACTCCGGACCGGTCGCACAGTTCAGCCCGATCGAAACCGGCTTCAGATGTTCCAAAGATATATAGAAGGACTCGATGTTTTGTCCGGCCAACGTAGTTCCCATCGGTTCGATCGTTCCTGAAATCATGATCGGCAGCTTGACGCCCAGCGTTTCAAAAGCTCTGCGGATGCCGATGCTTCCGGCTTTCACGTTCAGCGTATCTTGCGATGTTTCGAGGAGCAGCGCATCGACGCCGGCTTCCACCAGCGCAAGCGCCTGCTGGTAGTAACTCTCCTCCAGTGCTTCGAACGTTACGCCGCCGGTGACGGACAATGTTTTGGTCGTCGGCCCCATCGCCCCGATTACGTATCTCGGCCACTCCGGAGTCGAGTATTTATTCGCAGCCTCAATCGCCAGCTTAGCCGCGGCCAAATTGATTTCCCGGTGACGGTCCTGCAAATCGTACTCGGCCAAAACGACGCTGGTCGAACCGAACGTATTCGTTTCTATCATATCGGCGCCCGCCGCAAAGTAAGCTTCATGAATTTTCCGCAAAACGTCGGGGCGCGTGATGGCAAGAATTTCATTACAGCCGTCCAGTTCTTCGCCTCCGAAGTCATCGGGTGTCAAATTCTCCTGTTGAAGCATGGTGCCCATTGCGCCGTCAAGGATCATTATTTTTTTCTTAAGCTGCTCTTGAATCGGTGGTTTGATCATGGCATGACTCCCTCTCAACTTGACCTAAAGCTGAAACAACCCAACTTTATCGATAAATTCGTTAACATTTAGTGTAACAGAATAGCGCTGCTATGAAAAGATTTCTATTTATCAATAATTCCTATGGGGTATGTAGGATTTTTTTATGCAAATTCATCGACATGAGTCAACATTTCATCTATAATACAAGTATATTTTATTGGAAAGAGGGATGTACGTTGGCACAAATTCGAATTCGCAACACTAATGAACGCATCGAAGGTGAAGAACAGGTAAAAGCCTTCTTGGATAGCCACAACGTCGTGTACGAACACTGGGATACTTCCAAGCTTCCTGAAGCGCTTCGCGAAAAATTCGCCCTGAGCGACGAAGAAAAAGCGCAAATTTTGAGCATTTATGACGAAGAAATTCGCGATCTTGCCGCAAGACGCGGTTACGAAATTTGGGATGTCATTTCCTTGTCCGACGCTACGCCAAACATCGAGGAACTGCTCAAAAAATTCGAACAGGTTCACACGCACACTGAAGATGAAATCCGTGCAATCGTAGCAGGACGAGGCATCTTCATTATTAAATCGGAAGACGAAGTCGGCTACTTTGACGTCGAGCTTGAAGCCGGAGACGTTATTTCCGTACCGGAAAATACGAACCACTTCTTTACGCTGATGGATAACCGTCAAATCGTAGCGGTACGCCTCTTCATCGAAAAAGACGGCTGGATCGCCTACAACGTTGACGACCCGGAGTTTGCAAAGGCCTGATCCTTTCATAAAGAACCCAAAAGCCCAACGATCCGAGGATTCGATTCCCCAGCCGTTGGGCTTTTGTTTGCAATTTTACCGGCTGTTCGCAATAATCGGCAAAATTTCTTGCAGTCGGGATACTTCAAAAGCAGGAACGATTTCGTCGCCGCGCTGCAGCCCGTGATGATTAATCCAAATATTGCGCATGCCTACGCTTCCCGAGCCGAGAATATCCGTAGTCAGCTTGTCCCCGATCATGATGCCTTCGGAAGCTTCAATACCCAGAAGCTCCATCGCATGCCGGAAAATCGAAACCGCCGGCTTCCCTTCCCCAAACGCTCCGGAAATAACGATATGATCAAAATAAGGTGCAATATCGGGCACTCCGGCCAACTTTTCCATCTGCAAATCGGGAGAACCGTTCGTCAGCAGCAGCAGCTTGTAATTGCCTTTCAGCGCATCCAGTACTTGAAACGTCTCTTCGTAAACGAGAGGACGGCGGCGGCGTTCGGCCGGGAACATTTCGCCTAATTTGTAGCCAAGTTCCTTGTCCTCAATACCGAGCGCCTGAAGTCCTCTTGTCCAAGACTCCGTCCGATAGCCCGGAGCCAACTGTTCCAGCTTGCGAAAATGCTCATGTTCTCCCTGGGTAAAATGAGCCCACAGCCCTTCAAACGGATTAATGCCGATCATTTTCGTGAATGGGAACGTTTCGTAAGATTCGTAAAGCGCTCTGGCCTCCTTGCGCACGGCCTCTTCCAATTCATTCGGCTTGATCGAAGCGTAATGTTTGGCCGCTTCCTCGCATGTTGCTTCAAAAGCTTCCTTCACGCTGCGATCGTCCCATAACAGCGTATCATCCAAATCAAACAGCACAGCCTTGAGCGGCATCGTTACATTTCCCCTTTGAATGCATCTATAAATGTTGTTGCTTTACTTCTCTTCTTCATCGGCAAACTTGATAGAATCCAACTGTACCTTAAGAGAGGAGCGGAACGCTTGGATATATTTTTTTCTCAACTCGTTGCGCTCATCAATTTCTTCATCCGTTAAGCCAACTGTTTTCGCTTTGCGGGCAAGTTCGTTGATTCTCTCTATGTTCTGGTCCATATTATCGCTCATGATAGTCCTCCCTGCCATTACTCAGTCTGACTACTACTTTGCCATTCCGCTACCCGAATGTCAAGGCAATTGCACGCAAAAAAAGACTAAGGCAAGTAACTTAGTCGGCAAATGAGCTTGATTCAGAAAATCCGAATCGAACATGAACGAATATGTCTCATTTCACTTAGGAATGAAATTGGAGGTATCGTTGACCGCCGAAACTAAATAATACGGCCAGGGGTCCGATATAAATGCCAGGCATTAAGGCAGCAGCAAGATTTGCCCTTCATAAAGGTACGTGGAAGTAAGTTTGTTCAATTTCTTAACTTTATTCATATACGAACGAATATCCTGACCTTCGCTTATTCGGGATGAAGCTATAGACCAGAGCGTATCGCCGCGTTCAACGATAAGATGGTTTGGGATTTGTACGGATTCATGAATGGGCTCAGGCGACCGGGTGGAAGCGGCGTTCGCGCCATCTCCTGCGTAAGCTTGTACGATTGCGCCAAAAGAAAACACGGCAAGAAGCGCGGCAGCAAGCAAAATGAATTTCAAAGATCGCTTCGTCAAACCGAAGAACCGATGGAAACGATCCGAACGTGTCGTAGTTCTCGCTGTCGCTGGTCTTGCATGAAGTTGCCGTGAGTTGCTTCCTTCTGAATATGCAATGTACATAACATTCATCCCCCAAACATTTGTTCTGAAATCAGAATATCACGAACAAACGTTTGTGTCAATAAATCTTCGAACTTATGTTTGTACGAACTCCGGTTCTGTGTTATAATTTGGTTAATGATTTTTTCATAGATGGAGTGATAACTATTGAGTAAAATATCCCAACGCCAACAAGCAATTTTGGAGTTTATTAAGAACGAAGTGAAAGATAAGGGCTACCCGCCTTCCGTTCGGGAAATCGGCGAAGCCGTCGGACTGGCCTCCAGTTCGACCGTGCACGGGCATCTGGAACGTCTGGAGAAGAAAGGCTTGATCCGCCGCGATCCGACCAAACCGAGAGCTATTGAAATTTTAGGTCTCGACGGAGCGGAGAGCAACTTCGCTTTATCCGTGGCGCGCGTCCCGTTAGTCGGCAAAGTAACGGCCGGCGTACCGATTACGGCAACGGAGAACATCGAAGACTACTTCCCCCTCCCGTCCCACCTCGTCGGCGACAACAACGTGTTCATGCTCAGCGTATCCGGCGACAGTATGATCGAAGCCGGCATACATAATGGCGACTATGTTATTGTCAAGCAGCAGCAAACCGCCGACAACGGCGATATCGTCGTCGCCATGACCGAAGATGACGAAGCAACGGTAAAACGTTTTTACAAAGAACGGGATCACATCCGTCTGCAGCCGGAGAATTCGGCCCTCCAGCCGATTCTTCTGAAAAACGTAACCATCCTTGGCCGCGTTATCGGCCTGTTCCGCGACATGTAAGTACAAAAAACCACCTTTAAGGTGGTTTTTCGCTTTTAAAATACCGATCGAACTCCGGAACTGCAATTCGATTTCTTATAGCTACTATCCCTTTTACTTGGACCGAAACTGATTCGAGAGGTACAAAGATCTTGAAGAACAAGACAAGAAAAATAATTGTAGGCGAAAATGAATACCTATATGTGATTGACCAGAAGTATAATCAACAGTTGAGTAATATTTCTCTTAAAATATCTTTAAAAGTCCTAAAAAATATAACATGCACATTCTTTTTTTGTACTTGGGATGATCCAATTACAGGAAATCCACTATTAGTCGGTACATCCTTAAAAAATAAAGATACCAACATAATTGAAAAATATAATTTACATAATCCAAGAACGATTAGAGCTTTTATTTTGTATGGTTTGGAAAATGGGCGGACTGGAAAAAACGCTATAGAATTCCAGGACGGGCTCGATATTATTGGTAAGATAGGATATGACATTTCACGGTTGAAACCAGTAACCAGGGAAAATTTAAAGAATTAAATCTCGTTTCGTTGGCGTTCCCCAATCCATTTCTTGCCCTTTAGGCGCCATCAATCAAGGCTTTCACAACCCGGGAGATGATCAATTTGTTATAATATCCCTTTATCTTTTGCTTCTCTTATCCACAAAGGGAATTCATTCAATAAATTTTCATACAGCTCTTCATCGTTCGTTTTTTCAATATCCGTAATTTGAAAAAAGTTCGCATTGTCGACGACTCTGCCTTCGATAGTATCCAGCTTTTTCAACACTCCGAAATCGGAATTGCCAACACCGACAAACTGCCAAAATAATGGAAGGTTCGAAGATTCAATGATCGCCTTGTCGATCGTATCTCCCGTCCCCCTCTTCACCCCGCCGTCATTAATAAAAATAATGAAAGAGGGAACATTGCTCTTTTCTTCCACGGTATATTTTTTTATCACATCTCTCATGACCGGCGACTCATCGTTGCGGCCGAACTTGGATATGTTCTGGTTTTCAAGCACATGCTTGTTGACGTAACCTTCGAAATCTTCCTCGCTGACAGAGGGCAGCCTGCTGAATTTGTGGTCGTATACCCAGATGTCCAACACACCGTCATCGTCCAGCCTGCTGGCGACAGCCAATATTTTTTCGACTACTTTCTGAACCGTACCGTTTTTGTAGAGCAGCCTCATCGAACCGGATATGTCCAGCACCAACGCTACTTTGGCCACCACGCTCGACAATTGTTTCTTTTCCAAAACGATTCCCAGTTTTTGCTTGCTTAAAGAAATCGTGCTCATCGTATCCACCTCTATAAGTTTGATAGTTTAAGAGTATCATGTTTTTTAAATTATTGGATTTTTTTTCAACAAAGGGACTTAAATATAGGTTCAACCAGATTGAAGAGGCTTGGAAAAAATCCAAACAGGACTATTTCCTCCAAAATTAGTAAATTTTAATTTACAAGTTGTGCAATATATATTACAATTATTATTGTAATTATTTTGTATTTATAGGAGGAACTTAGGAATGAGTAAAAAAGTTTTTAATGGTCTGTTAGCTGTTGCACTTACTACTGGTATCTTGGCTTCTAGCACTACGCTTCCTGCGGTTACGGCTTCGGCAGCAGAATCAACATCAAAGGAAGTACAATCAGCTCAACTGCAAGCAGTCGTGTATGATTCGATGTGGTTTAATCACAATTACCTGACAGAAAATGACGGATGGGTGAGTACGTTTCGTAATGGGTATTTTACGGTCAACTCCACCCGTACTTACTTGTTTGATGTTCAGCAACGCACATACGACAGCAGTTACGATGTCGAAGAGGTTGAGTACAGGTTAGTCAATGAGAATGATTCATCGGGTACTCGATACTTTTCATGGAGCGGAAGCCAAAGACGCTCGGTATACGTTACTCTAAAACCTGGCACTTATCATGTTGAGTACTACAGTCATGGAGAAGTGCCAGTCAGGATTTTTGGCACAGTTGATCCGGTTTAATACATTTCGTTTTGCTCCCCCACAGCCACTTGGTTAGTGGGGGATCGTTTTTAAACGCCGAAACACCTGCAAATCCTAAAAGAGGATCTCCCTGTCACATTTGACGGCAAACCGATAGACAATGAAACGCGCGAGCGTATATAAGATATGCTCACTAGTTACTTTAGGATGAAATGGAAAGCGGTGGAAGCAATGGAAACTACAACATTAAAATGATCGGGAATCGATGAGACACTTGATTTCTAGGGAACAATGATGGGGGACTTTTGGGGAAACAAAGACATTGCGATAGGAAAGAATCATCAAAATCAACACAAGACTTGTCAATGAGATGCAGTCATGCCGACTGTAAGACCAAAATAAATGAGGTCTTAGAGAAGCAGGCCAGGGAATTTTTTTTTGGGGGGGGCGTTCCGGGGGCATTTCCGAAAAAAACTAATTAATTTCGGTATGCCCGCCGCAACGCCATCCCCCTCAAAACCCTTTAAAAATCATGGTTTCAACTTTTAATATAACGACAAGTACTGATCTCTTTCCCAAGGATGTACTTGCGTACGATACATATCCCATTCAATTTCTTTCAGTTCATAGAAATGAGCAAGGGCGTGCTCGCCGAGTACGTCGCAAATGACTTCGTCGCGGATCAGTTCGTCCAGCGCGGTCTTCAGGTTCACTGGCAAGCTTGGAATTCCTTGCTCTTCTCTTTCCTCTTCCGTCATCACGTAAATGTTGCGGTCGGTTGGCGGCGGAAGCTGCATTTTGTTCTTAATGCCGTCAAGACCGGCTGCAAGCATAACGGCAAGGGCAAGATACGGGTTGGCCGCAGGGTCCGGGTTGCGGACTTCAACGCGCGTGCTTAAACCGCGGGAAGCCGGAATACGAATCATCGGACTGCGGTTGCTTGCGGACCATGCTACGTAGCAAGGCGCTTCATAGCCTGGCACAAGGCGTTTATACGAGTTAACGGTAGGATTCGTGATAGCCGCAAAAGAGCGGGCATGACGAAGTACACCTGCCATATAGTGTCTGGCTACTTGACTTAAACCTAACTTATCATTCTCGTCATAGAACACGTTAACTTCGTCTTTAAAAAGCGACTGATGGCAGTGCATGCCTGAGCCGTTCATTCCGAAAAGCGGTTTCGGCATGAACGTGGCGTGCAGCCCGTGCTGTCTTGCAACCGTTTTTACAACGAGTTTAAAAGTTTGAATTTGGTCGGCTGCTTTAATCGCATCCGCATATTTGAAATCGATTTCGTGCTGTCCCGGCGCTACTTCATGATGGGAAGCTTCGATTTCAAAGCCCATTTCTTCCAAAGTAAGCACGATATCGCGGCGGCAGTTTTCACCCAAATCCATCGGGGCCAGATCGAAGTAACCGCCTTGGTCGTTCAGCTCCATCGTCGGGTTGCCTTTGTCGTCGGTTTTGAACAGGAAGAACTCCGGTTCCGGTCCAACGTTCATAGCCGTGTAGCCCATTTCTTTGGCCTGCTTCAGAGCGTTTTTCAAAATGCCGCGCGGGTCACCCGGGAACGGCCTGCCGTCAGGAAGGTAAATATCGCAAATCAGGCGCGCTACTTTGCCTTCCGTAACCCATGGGAAAATGACCCAAGTGCTCAAGTCAGGGTACAAGTACATGTCAGATTCTTCGATACGGACATAGCCTTCGATGGAAGAACCGTCGAACATCATTTTGTTGTCAAGCGCTTTTTCCAGCTGGCTGCGCGGAATTTCCACGTTTTTCACGCTGCCCATCAAATCGGTGAATTGCAGACGGATGAAACGAACGTTCTCCTCTTCGGCGATGCGTAAAATGTCTTCTTTCGTGTAATTGGTGTTGTAACCCACGGCCATGCTCCTCTCGTTATTATGACGCTATTTAATGAAAAAATCGGGACAATTCGCCTTGAATCAGTGACACTTGACCCGGACGTTTTCCGCCTCCGATCAACTGCTGCTTCAGCATTTTGTGCAGTTGGGAATCGGTAAGCTCCTTGCGCTTCACTTCCGTGTGCTCGTTGATGATGGTTGCATCCTCGGAATCTTTGGAAACCGGCAAAAGCACCTGTTTAATTCCGGCGATGTTAACGCCTTTCTCGATCAAATCTTTGATCTCCAGCAATCTCTCCACATCGTTAAAAGAGTAAAGCCTTTGATTGCCTGAAGTTCTGGCAGGTATAACAAGCTCATGCTGTTCGTAGTAACGGATTTGCCTCGCTGTCAAATCGGTAAGTTTCATGACGATGCCAATCGGGAAAAGCGCCATATTTCTGCGAATTTCATCAGTCATCCTAATCACTCCTGAGTAAGTAAGTCCTAATCTCATTGTACCTTCGTTGCAAAAACATGTCAAGGAGTGTTAGGTTTGTTTACAGTCCTATTTTTCAAATTAAACCCTTGTCCGCCATATGCTGGATGGCCGTCAACACGCCCAATTTGCAGTGCGAGTAAGTCAGACCGCCCTGCATATAGGCGATGTAGGGCTCGCGGATCGGAGCGTCCGCGGACAGCTCCAGGCTGCCGCCTTGAATGAACGTGCCGGCGGCCATAATGACCGGATGCTCGTAGCCGGGCATGTCCCAGGGCTCCGGGACGACATGCGCATCGACGGCGGCCGCTTTCTGGATGCCCTGCACGAAAGTGATCAGATGCTCCGCGGACGTGAAGCGGATCGCTTGAATCAGATCCGTGCGCGGCTCGTGCCAGAGCGGACGGCTTTCAAAGCCGAGATCTTCGAACAGCGCTGCTGCGAAGACCGAGCCCTTGACCGCTTGCCCCACCAGGTGCGGGGCAAGGAACAGCCCTTGAAACATGGCTCGCGTCGCGCCGAGCATGGCCCCCACCTCGCCCCCGATGCCTGGGGCGGTCAAGCGGTAGGCGGCGAGCTCGACAAGGTCGCGCCGCCCGGCGATGTAGCCCCCGGACGGGGCGATGCCGCCGCCGGGGTTTTTGATCAGCGAGCCGGCCATCAGATCGGCGCCGGCCTGCGTCGGTTCCTGCGTCTCGGTGAACTCGCCGTAGCAGTTGTCGACGAACACGATCGTCTCGGGGCTCGCCTCTTTCACAAATCGGACCATCTCCCCGATTTGCTCCACCGTGAACGACGGCCGCGGATCATAGCCGCGCGAACGTTGAATGCCGACCACCTTGGTGTTCGGCCTGATCGCTTTCGCGATGCCCGGCCAGTCCGGCGAGCCGTCCGGCAGGAGGGCAACCTCGCTGTACGCGATGCCCCAGTCCTGCAGCGAGCCGGTGCCGTCGCCCGGCTTGCCGATCACTTTATGCAGCGTATCGTAAGGCTTGCCTGTTATGTAAAGCAGATGATCGCCGGGGCGCAGCACGCCGAACAGCGCAGTGCCGATCGTATGCGTGCCCGATACGAAATGCGGCCGCACGAGCGCCGCCTCGGCCCCCAGTGCGTCCGCATAGACGAGATCGAGCACTTCCCGCCCGCGGTCGTTATAGCCGTAGCCCGTCGAAGAAGCGAAGTGATAGTCGCTTACCTGATGCTTTTGAAAAGCGCGGATCACTTTCCATTGATTCAGATCGATCGTTTTTTCAATGCTGCGGAACGCCGGCTCGATTGTGCGCTCGGCACGTTCCATCAGCGCCAAGATGTTTTCCCCGAATTGCATGCCTAGAAGCTCTCTCCCTGTTCTTCCTGCTGAACGCGCTGCTCGTCGAAAGCGGCCAGCAAGTAACCCATTTTCTCGTAATCGTCTTTGTTCACGCGAACTTGAAACACCATATCTTCGCCGTCGACTTCGTTGCGGATAACGTCGCCGATCCGGTATACGAGCGAAATCATATCCCCTTTGTCGGCCGGAATGCGGAACAGCTTGTTCTCGCCCATCAGCTTCTCCTGCACGGCAAGGCGCAGCCGTTCCAAATCCGCTTCGTCATAAGCGGAAATTTTCAAAAAATCGCCTTCGGTCGTCAGCATATCCCGCTCCTGCGGCGAGCAAAGATCGATTTTGTTAAAAACCGTAAGCTGCTCTTTTTGGTGCGCGCCAAGCTCTTCCAGTACCTCCGAGACGACGCGCATTTGCTCGCTGCGCATTTCGGCTTGGCTGTCGACAACGTGCAAAATCAGATCCGCTTCGTTCGCCTCTTCCAGCGTGGCGCGGAACGATGCGACCAGATCATGCGGCAGGTTTTGAATGAACCCTACCGTGTCGGTCAACACAATTTCCTTGCCGCTCGGCAGCTCCATCGTCCGCGACGTAGGGTCCAGCGTGGCGAACAGTTGGTTCTCTACATAGACGTCCGCTTGCGTCAGCTGCTTGAGCAGCGTGGATTTGCCCGCGTTCGTGTAGCCCACGAGCGCAACCTGAAAAACGCCCGTCTTCTTGCGGCGTTCGCGGTGCAAATTGCGGTGGCGCACGACTTCCTCAAGCTGCGCCTTCAGCTCGCCGATCCGCTCGCGTATGTGCCTGCGGTCCGTCTCCAGCTTCGTTTCGCCGGGACCCCGCGTCCCGATTCCGCCGCCCAGCCTGGACAAGTTTTTGCCTTGTCCCGACAGCCTCGGCAGCAAGTAGCTGAGCTGCGCCAGCTCTACCTGGATGATGCCCTCGCGCGTCTTGGCGCGCTGTGCGAATATATCCAGGATCAGCTGGGTGCGGTCGATGATTTTCACATCGAGCGTCGCTTCCAGGTTGCGCACCTGCGCCCCCGACAGCTCCTGGTCAAAAATCGCCGTGTTCCCGCCGAGCTCGTCGATCAGAGCTTTCAGCTCCTCGACCTTTCCTTTGCCGATGAACCATTTGGTGTCCACAGACTCCTTGTTCTGGGTCATCGTATCGAGTACGAGCACGCCGGCCGTCTCGGCAAGCTTGATCAGCTCCTGCAGCGAGTACTCGGCGAGCGCCTCGTTCTTCTTTTGCTGCTGGGTAATCAAACTGACAAGCACGGCGCGGTCCTGCCGCTCGCTTTCCACTATATGTGAGGTTGGTTTCATACCATTCTCCTTTATCGAAACGTAATGCTTGAGCCATTCAGAGCCCAACATCATTGTGGATGAAAATGGCGGGAAAGTCAATTTGCATGCCCCGGGCAAAAGCAAAAGACCGCAAAGGGTCGTCTCTGCGGTCTGCGCTGCCGTCCTCGACTCGCGAAGCGGCGTTATGCTTCTTATTCAAAGAGGCTCTGTCCCAAATAAGACCCTTGCGCCGGAACGCCCGGCAGCACGGCAAAATACCCCCCGCCCGTCGTTTCCGTATAAGCGAGCATTTGATCGGGCATTTTCGGATTGGTCAGCCTTTTTTGTATGGATTCGAACTGAGTTTGCAGGTTGCGGTTAAAACAGACGAACAAGAGGCCGGCGTTCATCCGCCCGACTTGATCCAGATTTTCCATAAAATTGTATCCGCGGCGTAAAATGCGCTCGCGCTCCGAATTTTCGCCCGTGCGCGGATTGGATAGCCGGATATGGGAATCGAGAGGCGTCTTATCGCCTTTCGCATCGCCCGCAAAATTCGGCTGCTCGAATTCGGTCTCGGCGTCAAGCGGGGCTCCCGACACTTTTTTGCGTCCGATAATATTTTCCTGATTCGTAAACGGCTGCTGATCCCACGTCTCGATGCGCATGTTGATGCGGCGCACGACCATGTAGCTTCCTCCGGCCAGCCAAGGCGCGCCGTCGGCTGCGTCGATCCACACGTTATTGTTCATAAACTTGTCGTCG
Organism: Paenibacillus sp. sgz302164; assembly: GCF_056120505.1. NCBI lineage: Bacteria > Bacillati > Bacillota > Bacilli > Caryophanales > Paenibacillaceae > Paenibacillus > Paenibacillus sp. sgz302164. Next base: position 60,970 of record NZ_JBVYOL010000007.1, read on the forward strand.
TTCAAAGCCGGGTTGTTCGTCCCGTCCTTAAAGCCGAACAGGTTCCGCTTCGTGCCCTCCGCCTTGACGCTGAGCTGGCCGGTTTGCTGCCAGCGCAGGTGAGCGACGCCACGGGCCGCCTTGGTCAAGTTCCGGATCGCATGGAAGCAGATCGTCGGATCGTCGGCGCAAGCCTGGATGACGATATCACCGTGCGTCAGCTGCTCCTGCAAGGAATCCTTGTGGAACTTCGGCATCTCTGTCAGCCCTGCCGGTTTGCGGGAACGCAGCCCGAAGCGGTCGGTCCCGTTCTGCTCGAACAAGGAGGGGCCGACTGCGAACGTAATCGTCAGTTTGCTGTCCGCCACGCCGATCTGCTCGCCCGTATCGGTAGGCGGAAATTTGCCTTCCTGCGGCTCCGGGGCCAGCGGTTTGCCATCCATCAGCAGAGTGGCCATTTCCGTCCATTTGCGGAACAGCTCTTTCAATTCTTTAACATCGGTCGTAGTCACGTCAAATGCGGCGACATTGGCACAATTTTGCTGGGGCGTCAAAATGCCTGACTGATGGGCTCCGTAAAACGATATTCGTTCTTCCGCTGCGCCCCCGCCTTCCGGTTTCGCGCCCTGGGAAGCAGGAACGCCGTGCTGTGCCTGCGTTTTGCCGATGAAGTCGCCCAGCACAAGCCCTGCCGCGCCCGCAGCGGTCATGCCGAGAAATGCCCGGCGGTTTATTTTATCCTTCAAAGCTTCCCCATCCCTTCGCAAGTATGAACTGTATCTCCGGCATAACGAACATTACTGTCCAAGTGTACCAGGCATTTTTACCAGCGGCTCCGCCAGAGCTTCCAGCTTGTTTTTCAAATCGACTTGCTTGGATTTGTCCAGCTTGCCGAAATCGTTCCAGGTCGTTCCCACAGGCGACAAAACGTTCATTTGATCGATAACGGCCGTGAGGCTTTTGCTAATTTTTTCGTCAAGGGCCGCGTCTTTTTTCTTCAACTCGTCCTTCACAAGCGTGTAAATCTCCTGGGCACCTTCCACATTGGCCCGAATGACTGGGACCGTAGCTCCGCTCCAGCGCTCTTCCTCGCCGGTAATTTTGGACGATTGCGCTTCCTCCATCAATTCGCCCACGCCGGTTACGAAATCGGTCGCTTCAATGTTCGTGGCGGCGATGCTTTGCTGCATTTTTTTGCCGTCTTCAAGCAGCCTCGCCGCAAACGGTTCCGCGTCTTTCACTGTCTTTTTCACAAACAGAATGTTCTCGATGCGGTGGAATCCGGTGAAATCGGGATCTTCCTCGCTTTTAAAATCGTCCACGCGGGCGTCCATCACGCCGTCCAGTTCCTTGAATTTTTCAATAACTGGCTCGATGCGCTCATACGGCAGACGCGATTGCACGTAAGCTTCCTGCGCTTTTTGCAAATCCCCGCTCTTCACGGCTTCATTCAACTTATCAAGCAGCGAGACCAACTGCTTCCCTTGGTCCTGCACGTACTGGTTGTACGCTTTCGTCGCTTCCTGCAGCTCCTTGGAGCCGGAAATGGCTGCGTTGTTCACAGCCCCTTTATTTTCCGCAAAAGAAGTGCTGAGTTCTTTGACCACATTCACCAGTTCGTCGTTCAGCTTGCCAAGCGCGGCAAAATCGAGGCTGCTCTGCTTGAGACCCGCTTCAACGGGAGTTAAGTATTTTTCCACTTTGACGTACAGTTCGGGATACTTCGGCTTCACTTCGTCCTCGAAGCTTGCCCACTGCTCTTCAAGCGTGTCCGACATTTTTTTCGCATCGTCGACTTTCTTTTGATCGAGCTGCTGTTTCAGCCCTTCTATCGTTTTAAGCAAAACGGCAGAGCCGTCTTTGGCCGGCGCTTTCGCGACGTTGGGTGTCGGGCTCGCTTCGAGGGATGCCGCCGGAGAAGCCGACGGAGCAGGAGCCGCGGTTTTGCCGCAGGCGGCCAGAGTCATTGCTGCTGCAGTTGCAAGTACGATAACTTTCATATGTTTTTTCATGCGATGGGTTCCCCTTTATAATGGAATAAAAGTATATAATTATCGGTCGAGCGGCTTTGCTATGCGGTTTGATTGCGCAGCTTGAAGCTCTTGCTCATATCTCTTCCGGCGGCTATTGCGGCGCCAAGGAGCAGCGCTAGCTGCGGCAACGCGCTTTCCAGGGTCGGATACAGCGCCACCGCGTCCCAGGATGGAAGCCACGCTTCCGTCGTTGCCGGCAGTACGCCTGCGAGCTGCAGGCCGTGGATGCCCATGCCCGTGAATTTGAAGCATAGATAGAACACAAATACGCTGGAAACGAGGAAAAACGGACGCATCGGAATGCGCAGACCGATTTTCAAGATCAGGTACGCGACGATGATTAAAAGCACGACGCCGATTGCGATTCCGCCGAGCAGCGAGCCCAGCGAAATGGACGAAGCCATGCCGATCATGAACAGAACGGTCTCCGTTCCTTCGCGGAAAACGGCCAAAAACGCAAGCACGCTAAGCGACACGAGGCTTCCCGTAGCCAAAGCTTTGACGCTCTGGTCGCGGATATACTTCTGCCAATTGGATACGCTGGATTTGCTGTGCAGCCAATAGCTCATATAGAGCAGCATAACTGCGGCGAACACGCCTGTGCAGCCGGCGATCAGGAAGTTATTGTTGCCGAACGCGCTGGAGGAGAACAATTGCTGCACGATAATGCCGAGCACCATGCTGACAAACAGACCGGACCCGACGCCGAGCCAGATCCATTTCTTTTTGTCGCCATGTCCCGACTTGTTCAAAAAGCCGAGCAGCGCAATAACAACAAGCAAAGCTTCCAAACCTTCTCTTAATAAAATCGTCGTAGCGTCGAGCATCGTATAGCTTGTTTTGGATGCCAGCGGCGCCAGTGCCGTATGCATGCGGTCAATCGTTGCCGCAGCGTCGGCCGTTTTGGCCGGGTTAGCCGACAATTGGGCGTATGCCGTAACCATGTCCCGCTCCATCGACTGGTACACTTCGCTCGACTGCGTCAGCACGATGCCCTCGATGTCCAGCCACGAGCTGCGCAGCTTTTCGATGCTGGCCTTGGCTCCGTTCAGATCATTTTTCTTGAGCTGATCCGAAGCGCTCTCCAAAAGCGCCACCAGCGAGCTTATCGTCACTTTCTCCCCGCTGACAGCCACTTCGCCGAACGCGTCGAGCCGCCCTTCTATGAAGGCCTTGTTCAGGCTGTGCAGCTGCTCCAGGCTCGCTTTCAGCTTATCTTTGTCAATCGGGTCCTTGACCGTTTCAAAAGACACCTCGCCCATGGCCGCTTCGATTTTCTGATAAGCCGCTCTCGAGCGCTCTTTAATCCCGTCCTCGTAGCTCAGCCAGTTCGTCTGGAACTTGTCAAACTCGCGTGCCGCCTCGTCCACCTTACCGCCGGCTGCCGCCTGAATCGCGCTTTGTATGCCTTCATCAGCTTTCTTCAGATCATCTTCCGCCTTGGCAAACAAAGTCGCCGGAAACGACAATACAAGGAGAAGGATCAAAGAAACTGCGATGATTCTTTTTCGCATAGTCACCATTCCTATTGAGAATTATTATCATTGATAATCATAATCATTATCACACTTCATATATTCTACTCCTTTCGTTCACGTTGTCAATGCATAATATGTGTAAAATGAGATGAACCTCTATCGAGGTCTTTCGAGGATAAGCGACCGCGCTTAGAGGTAGGTTTATTCGCCAATAAGAATGCTGTTCTACGCGCTTTAGCGCTGTAAAGAACTCATTTTTTGTGGTAAAAAAGGCCGGGCAGCGGGTAAAATCGATCCCAGTGCCCGACCTATTAGGTTCAATGTCGCCAACTTTCGCAAGATGATTTCCCGGAACACCGCTTCCGCAACCATTGGCAGGCTAGCCGAGCGCCACGAACATCATTCGAGCGTTTGAAACGGCAAGGAAGGGGGGCGCGAAAATTGCGAAAGGAAAGGCTGTTGAGAAATCACGAAAATCAAACAAGGCACCAAAAGGATGATCTAAACGACCTCTGAGGTTATTGCCCTTGCTTAAAAATCTGAGGGGAAATCCATTGGACTTTCCCAATATCCCGAATTGTGATGAATTTCCGGGTAAAAATGGGTTTGAGCTATTGCTGCACAATCTCATTAGCAAGAATGTTTCGCTGCAGGCGTCTCAACGAGCAAAAAGCTGCACTTTTGGGGCTGTTGAGAAAAACGTACATTGGAGAAACTCGTCCCTTTTTAAGCGCATCTTCCCCAACCCACGCCTCTCCTGCAGAGTTGCGCCGCTGAAGTTGGGGTATAGGGCTGCTTGACAGGCAAAAACCTGCGAAAGTGCAGGCTTTTCTATAGAAATGGTTCATTTTGGCGAAAAGCCTGCGATTGTGCAGGAATTTTTGATGAAAATGAACTATCGCCCATGTCCGCGGAGAAAAGCCTGCACAATTGCAGGAATTTTCCTTGGCCAGCGTATCAACCGGGAAAAAACTGTACTTTTGCAGGTTTTTCCCTCGCCACCAAGTAAATGTGCGTCTGGCAATGGCCTGTGAGCCCCTGTGCGTCCTGATGCGATAAGCTTTAGCCAGTGGGTTTCTGGGCTGCCTGACCCGGCTGGCTTTAGGCTGTAGATTTTTGGCTGTCTGACCCGGCCGGCTTTAGCCTGTAGATTTCTGGACAGCCGATGCGACCGGCCTTAGCCTGCGGGCTTCTGGGCTGCCTGACTTTTGCAGGGTATCTGCGCAAGAGGGAAATGTTCTTCGATCAAGCGCCCCGGCCCTGCGTAGGCAGCAAGCTCTCCACAAGCGATATAGCTTCAGCTTTTCAAAAACGGTTTGTTCGGCAAATAGTGCATCGAGCGGATGTAGCGGATCGTTTTCGTTTTCGCTCTCATGACGATGGAGTGGGTTTCGGCCCGTTCGTCGGGGAAATACCGCACACCGCCCAAAAACTCGCCCGGCGTCACGCCGGTAGCGGCGAAAATGACATCGTCCGAGCCCACCATATCTTCCATGGTCAAAATTTTGTAAGGATCGCTGATGCCCATCTGGATGCAGCGGTTGTATTCGTTGGCGTCGGCGGGCATCAACCGGCCTACCAGCTCGCCGCCCAGGCATTTGAGCGCGGCCGCGGCAAGAACGCCTTCGGGCGCCCCGCCCGAGCCGACGTAGAGGTCGATCCCCGCCTCGGGGAACGCCGGGGCCATCGCTCCGGCCACATCGCCGTCGGACAAAAATTTGATCCGCACGCCGACTTTCCGCAAGCTTTTGACGATCGATTCGTGCCGGGCCCGGTCCAAAATCATGACCGTCAGGTCGGACACTTTTTTGTTCAGAGCGGCGGCGGCCTTTTGCAAAGTCACTTCCGTAGGATCGCTAATGCTCAGCTTGCCGACCAATGCCGGCCCTACGGCCAGCTTTTCCATGTACATGTCAGGCGCATGAAGCAAATTTCCTTTTCCCGCTACGGCCACGACCGACATCGCATTGTTCAGCCCTTTGGCGACGATCTCCGTGCCTTCCAGCGGATCTACCGCAACATCGACTTCGGGACCGTTCATGCTGCCCACTTCTTCACCGATGTACAGCATCGGAGCTTCGTCCATCTCGCCTTCGCCGATGACGACCGTTCCTCTGATGGACACGGAATCGAACATGGCTCGCATCGCCGAGGTCGCTGCACCGTCCGCACTGTTTTTGTCTCCCCTGCCCATCCAGGGCGCAGATGCCAGTGCCGCCAATTCCGTAACGCGTACAATTTCGAGCGATAGTTCCCTTTCCATTGTTAACCCCCTTTGCGGTCTATGGAATCAGTTTTGCAAATATTTGACCAAAATACTCTCGACATGCTCCAAATGCTGTCTCATCGTATGTGCGGCCTTATTTTTGTCTCCGGCTTTCACGGCCTCATAAATGGCCAAATGCTCTTGAAACAATCGCTGTCCCACAGAAGAATTCGCGTACATCTCGACACGGCGAGTCTCTCTGATCGCCATTTCCATCGGGCTCATAATGGAATCGAACAACCGGACCATCGTTGAATTGTGCGTGGCCTTGACGAGAGCGAGATGGAACAGCAAGTCCGTCCGCTCTCCCTCCAGCTCGTCGCCGATCGCCCCTTCCATCTCCTTCACCAAACCGTACAGTTCTGCAAGATCCTCATCCGTCCGCTTCTCCGCCGCGATCGCCGCATTCGAAACTTCAAGCGCCTGGCGCGCTTCAATGAGTTCAAGCAGCGTCGTCCGGTTCATGCGCAGCGATTCCAGCTTGGGCATCGGGATTTCTCCGGCCGTACTGCTGATGACGGTGCAGCCTCCGCCCTGGCGGATTTCAATCAATCCCATCGCCTTCAAAGCGCTCAGCGCCTCCCTGGTCGTCGACCGCCCTACGCCGAAACGTTCCGACAGCTCCTTGGTGGAAGGCAGTTTATCCCCCACTTTGAGCCGGCCCTGAACGATCAAATTGTGCAGCTGATCGGTGATCACTTCATAATGGTTGCGTTTTGTCAGTTTGGTTACTTCCATAGTATGGCCTTTCTACCCTACGATCAGCGCGTAAACGATGCCCGGACCGTGGACGCCGATGGTCAGGTCGTTCTCGATGTCCGCCGACCGGCTCGGTCCCGAAATAAAATGAATGCCCGCAGGCAGCTGCTCTCTTCCGGCGCGGTCGAAGTTCACAAGCACTTCTCCGAGCCTTGTGCGCAGCCGATCCGCCGGAATGACCGCGAACAGCACCGTCGGCAGCAGGCTGACCGACCGCCCCTTGTCCTGCGAGGACAGGACGGTGATCGAGCCGGTGTAGGCCGCGGCATAGTCCGCGATGACGACGCCGAAATCGGCCTCGGCCGCGCGTGCTTTCCAATACTGCTCGGGATCGCTGTTCCAGACCGAAACAGCGGCGTCCTGCAAAGCCTCTTCCAGACCGAGGCTGTCCAGCTCCGGCTGGTTTTGGCGAATGACGTACCTGGCGCTCATTTCGTCCGCTTTTTGTACGATGAATCGCTTGACTTCCTCCCAATCGCTCAGACGCGCCACATGTCCGCCCGCACTGCGGAAATTGTCCGTAAAGCGGTCGATCCGCTCTTCCGGTGACCATTCGAAATCGTGCCAGAAGTCCGGGGCTCCCTGGAAAGGACGGGCGGGCTTCTCCGTCACCCGCGGCCGCTTCAGCTTGCTCGCGATCCCGTTCATAAAAACCTGCTGCCGGGAGCGCGATTCCGCCTCCATCTGCTTAAGCCATTCCTGATGCGTATCAGCCATGATGATGCCCTCCTCCTTGTTCGCGCTTCTTCACAATATCTTCCATACGCTTCTTGATCGAAGGATCCATTTCCTTCAACTCGCGGTGAATTTCTTCGGCAAAAGTTCCCCATTGGTCGCGGAACGACTCCTTGGGCAGACTCGGGGTGACGCGGTAGCTGTTCCAGCCTTTCAAAGGTCCCAGCTTCAGCCGGATCACTCCGTCGCGGGCAACGAGCTTTTGGCCGATTTTGCCGAGCTTGAGCACTCCCGCAAACGTTTTGGAGCTGCCGGTCAAAGTCGAAAAACCTTTCATCCCGAACGATTCCAGCTTGTTGCCGTAGCCCCTTTCCACTTTGCGGCGGCGCAAAGCGACAAGCATGTCGTGCAGCGGGATTTTCACCGGACATGCCTCGTAGCACGCGCCGCACAGGCTGGACGCATTCGCGATGTCGTCCCATTCGGCGACATTTTTGTTCAGCGCCGGCGTCAGCACCGCGCCGATCGGGCCGCTGTACGTTCCGCCGTAAGAATGGCCGCCGATATGCCGGTAAACCGGGCAGGCGTTCAGGCAAGCTCCGCAGCGGATGCAGTTGAGCAGCTCCTGGAATTCCGGATCTCCGAGCTGGAGCGAACGGCCGTTGTCGACGATGATGATATGCATCTCGTCGGGACCGTCGGCATCCGCCTCCCGGCGCGGGCCGGTAATGCCGGACATGTACACCGTCAGCTTCTGGCCTGTCGCCGAACGCGGCAGCAGCGTAGCCATGACCTCCAGGTCCGACCAGGAAGGGATAATGCGCTCCATGCCCATGAGCGTAATTTGCGTTTGGGGAACGGTCGTCACCATCCGCGCGTTCCCTTCGTTCTCAAACAGCACCATCGAACCGGTTTCGGCGATGGCGAAGTTGCAGCCGGTCATGCCGATGTCGGCTTCGAGAAATTTTTCGCGCAGCTTTTTGCGGACGAAGCCGGCGAGCACCGACGTATCCGGGGGCAGCGTTTCGCCGGCTTCCTTGGACAGCAAATCGGCGATCTGGTAGCGGTTTTTGTGAATCGCCGGGATAATGATGTGCGACGGCGTTTCGCCAGCCAATTGGATAATGTACTCGCCAAGGTCCGTCTCGACGGCTTCCACGCCGATCGATTCCAGCGCATGATTCAGGTGCAGCTCCTCGCTGACCATCGATTTGGACTTGACGACGGACTTCGCCGCCTTCCGCTCCGCAATGGCCAGCGCGATTTTCACCGCTTCTGCGCCGGTATCGGCAAAATGGACATGAACGCCGTTCGCGCGCGCGTTATCGACAAACAGATTCAAATAATAGTCCAGATGGGCGATCGTATGCAGCCGGATTTGCCGTCCGCGCTCGCGCCATTCGTCCCAGTTTCCGTGCTCTTCGGAAGCTTTCTTCTTCCCTCCGCGCAAACGCTCGGTCGTAAAGCGCACCGCCTTGCGCAAAAACTCGTCGTTTAAAGCCAGCTCAGCCCGCTCCTTGACCGTGGATGCCGCCATATGCTTCGCGCTCATGCCTGGTTCACCCCTTCATACAGCAGTTCGGCCAAATGCATCACTTTGACCTTCTCGCCCCGGTAGCGCAAATTGCCGGCAATGTTCATCAGGCAGGCCATGTCGAGGCCGACCAGCACTTCGGCTTCCGTTTCCTTGACATGATCGACTTTCTCCGTAACCATCGCTCCGGAAATGTCCGCCATTTTCACCGCAAAAGTACCCCCGAACCCGCAGCAGTCCTCGGCAAAAGGCAGCGGCACGAACTCCAGGTTCTTGACGTTTTGCAAAAGTTCCATCGGCTCATCCTTGACGCCGAGCAGCCTGCTTCCGTGACAGGACGGATGATACGTCACCTTGTGCGGAAACACCGCGCCGACATCCGATACGCCGAGCACCTGCACGAGGAATTGCGTAAACTCGTACGTTTTTGCTTGCAGTTTCTCGGCTTTTTGCCGAAGAACGGGATCGTCTTTGAACAAATCCGGGTAATGATGAATCATGTACGTGCACGAACCGGAGGGAGAGATGACAAAATCGCTGTCTTCAAACGCTTCCAAAAGCGTTTTCGCAGACGCCCGCGCATCGTCCCAGTAGCCGCTGTTGTAGGCAGGCTGGCCGCAGCACGTCTGTACAGCAGGAAATTCAAGCTCTACGCCGTATTTGGCCAAAAGCCGGACCATCGATTGCCCGACCCGCGGAAACAGGGCATCGCTCAAACAAGTAATAAACAAAGAGACTTTCATGGGACACCTCTTTTACGAAGTAAAGTATGTTATCAGGTTATCAGACATGTTGGACAAACAGCAGAACCTGAATATTCGAATCAGGCTCCGCTGCTGTAATTATACGATATGATACTGCATGCCTCGATCTTTTAGTTGGCCTATCGTTTCGTCCGAAATGCGTCCGTCCGTAATCAGCGAGTCGACATCCTGGAATTCGGCCACGTGCGTAAAAGCCCGCACGCCGAATTTGCTTGCATCGGCCAGCAAAATGACCCGCTCGGCGATCTCGATCATCTTTTGCTTCACACGCGCCTGCATCTCGTTCGATTCGCTGATGCCGCGCTCCAAATGGACACCTTTGCAGGACAAAAACAGTTTGTCGACGTGATACGCGTCCAGAGAACGCTCGGCCAGCGGGCCGACATACGATAGCGACCGCTTGGCAAGCTGTCCGCCGGACGAAATCACTTCGATCTTTTCTTTTCCGGCCAGTTCCGTCGCCACTTTGATGGAATTGGTAAGAACGGTAAGCGGAATGTCGGGAAGGAAAGACGCCATGTACCATGCAGTCGAGCTGGCATCGAGAATGATCCGGTCATGCGGCTGAATGGACAGAACAGCTTTCTGCGCAATTCTTTTCTTCTCTTCGGCAAAGGTGACTTCCCGCTCGAAAAACGGCGTCTCCGACTGCTGCTCCTTCCCTTCCTTCACGCTGACCGCCCCGCCGTGCGACCGCCGCAGGCGGCCGGCAAGCTCCAGACGGTCCAAATCGCGGCGAATCGTCTCTTCCGTCACCTGGCACAATTCGCTTAATTCGGACACACGGATGCTCCCTCTTTCATTGACCAGCTGTACAATTTTTTCATAGCGCTCCGCGACCAACATCCGATAACCTCTCTCTAATCGTTATTCCTTAAGTCCTGTTGCATGAAGGAACCGGCCGTAGGCCTCCTCCCATGCTCCCCGGTCTTCGGGCTCGTAGACGGCGACCGGGAATGACTCCGCGATAACTTTGCGGGCTTCCCAAATGTCCGCAAACACGCCCTGGGCCAACCATTGCACGACCAGATTGCCGATAGCGCTGCCCTCAGCGGGGCCGGCCCATACCGGTTTGCCGATGGCATTCGCGGACCACCGGCACAGAAGCTTGTTCTGAATGCCTCCGCCGACCATATGCAGCCCGCCGAATTGCTGACCGGAAACCTGCTCCGTCATTTTCAACACATAACGGTATTTTAACGCCAGACTTTCCAAAATACAACGAACAACCTCTCCGGGCTGCTCAGGCGGCTTCTGCCCGGTTTGCAGGCAGTACTGCCGGATGCGCGGACTCATGTCTCCGGCATGCAGGAACGATGCGTCGTCCGGGTCGATCCAGGAACCGAATGCGGGCGCTTCCTCCGCCAGCTTCACGAGCTGAGGGAACGTGTATTCTACGCCGGAACGGTCCCATTCCCGCTTCAGCTCCTGCAAAATCCAGAGCCCCATTATGTTCTTGAGCAGGCGGAACGTATGTCCGACCCCGCCTTCGTTCGTAAAGTTCAGCTTCATAGACAGCTCGTTGATAACCGGACGATCGACCTCCGTGCCCATGAGCGACCACGTTCCGCAGCTCAAGTAAGCGAACGAGCGCTCCAGGGCGGGCACGGCCGCTACCGCCGAGCCGGTATCGTGCTCCGCAACCGCGATGACCGGCACTTCGGGCACGCCAAGCTCCGAGCTGACCGAGGACAGCAAACGGCCTGCATGCGCCCCGGGATGTACGACTTGGCCGAACAGTTCGCCCGGAATTCCGATCGCAGCGAGCAGCTCGCGGTCCCATTGCCCCAAGACGGGGTTGTACAGCTGCGTCGTCGTCGCGTTGGAAAATTCGTTCGTCATTTCGCCCGTCAAATAATACCGCAGCAGGTCCGGAATCATCAGGAACCGCCTGGCTTCTTTTAAAAACGGGGAATCGGCGACTTTCAGGGCTGCCAGTTGATAAATCGTATTAAATGGAAGAAATTGAATGCCCGTACGCTCGAAAATAAATTCCCGTGGAATCGTTTCGAGCACCTTCTCCATCGTTCCTTCCGTATGCAAATCCCTGTAATGGTACGGGTTGCCCAGCAATTCGCCGTTGCTGCCGACGAAGCCGAAATCGACCGCCCATGAGTCGATGGCGAGACTGTCCGGCGATACGCCGCGGTGCTTCGCTTTCAGCAGCCCCTGCTTGATTTCATGATACAACCGCAAAATATCCCACTGCAGACGTTTGCCGACCTGTACCGGATCGTTGGAAAAACGGTGAAGCTCCTCGACCTCGATGGTCCGGTCGGTCAAGCGGCCGAGCAGCGCCCGGCCGCTGCTCGCCCCCAGATCATACGCGAGGATGCTCACCAGCTCGCACCGCCCTTGCCTCTCACCAAAATTTGTTTGCCGTAGCCGCTTTCCAAATAAGCTTTCATCGGATCGACCGGCAAGTCCTGCTCTTCGCGAATAGCGTGAAGCAGCGGCATTACGTCGAACTCGAACGCTTTGCGCACGGCATTTTCGGCGCCGAGCACATCGCCGCTTATTTGCGCAGCTTCCACCTCTGCATGATCGATCAGCAGCGCTTTGGCGTACTGCGTTTGCACGTTGAGCACGGAGCGCAGCATCGCCGGAATTTTCGCCTCAATGTTGTGCGACTGGTCGATCATGTAAGCGATGTTGGCGACGTTGCTGCGAATTCCCGCATCGGCATCGCCCGCCGCATTCAGAATTTGATAAAAAATCAGGAACAGCTCGTATGGATTCGTGGTACCGACGATCAGATCGTCGTCCGCATATTTCCGGCTGTTGAAATGGAAGCCCCCTAGACGCTTTTCGTCGATGAGGTATGCGACGATATGCTCAATGTTCGCGCCCTGGAAATGATGGCCGGTATCTACGAGCACTTCCGCTTGCGGCCCCAATTTCAGCGCATAGTTGTAGGCCATTCCCCAATCCGCCAGATCCGTATGATAAAAAGCCGGCTCAAAACATTTGTACTCGATCAGCATGCGCATTTCCGGCGTCAAGGCGCTATACATGGCGCTCAGCGCCTCGAGCATCCACGCTTTGCGCTTGCGGATATCCCCTTGTCCCGGGTAATTCGTACCGTCGGCGAACCACAAGCTTAAATCGCGCGAGCCCGTCTCTTTGGCAATGTCGACGCACTCCAGCAGGTGGTCCGTCGCTTTGCGGCGAATCGCGGCGTCCGCGTTCGTCACGCTGCCCAGCATGTAGTCCTCGTCCTGGAACAAATTCGGATTGACGGCGCCGATCTTCAGCCCGAGGCTTTCGGCATGATTGCGCAGCTTGCCGTAATCGTCGACTTTGTCCCACGGAATATGGATAGCGACCGAAGGACACAAGCCTGTCAAGCCGTGCACCTGCGCGGCGTCGTCGAATTTTTCGAACGGATTGCGCGGTACGCCTGTTTTTTGAAACACTTTAAAACGAGTTCCGGAATCCCCGTAGCCCCAGGACGGCGTTTCGATTTTGAGCGCTTTCAACGTAGCTTTTACTTGGTCCAGATTGATTCCTCTTGCTTGCTGCTGCTCTTCGAATAACGCATAAGCGCGATCTGACATGTATATGCACCCTCTCAAAATGTTGTTCGTTTACTTGACCGGAAACGCCATGGTCGACATCAGCGTATTCTCGGCCTGCGTCGAGTCCAGACGGCTGTATTGGACAATGATCGGAATATCGCTTTGAACTTCTATAGCGTAAGGAACGCCGACCGGAATCGGCGCCCCCTCTTTATTCAGCGTGCTCGTGCGAATATGTTTCGTGCGTCTGGCAGGAACGACGACCAGAATGTCCTCCATCGGCTCCCGGTCTTCAAAATAAACCGTAAACCGGAGAAGCGCCTCGTCCGACGAGCAGTTCAGCACGCAAACCGACTCATGGCTCGTAAGCTCTCCCGAGCTTTTCTCCGGAATGTAGCCGTCCGGAATAAACCAGTACTTTTCGCCTCTAGCTTTGTACATACGCTCACTCCCGTTTATCGAGTAAATGCAGCCGGCACACCGCCGTCAATCGTCAACATGCAGCCTGTCGTTTTGTCTGACTTGGAGGATGCAAAGAACGCAATGCCTTCCGCGATGTCTTTGGGGAAAATGTTCACGAGCAGCGTCGTGCGCTTGCGGTAGTACTCTTCCAGCTGGTCGGGCTCGATGCCGTAAGCGGCTGCGCGCTCGTTTCTCCAGCTGCCGTTCCAAATGGCGGAGCCTTGCAGAATTGCATCCGGCAAAATCGTGTTGACACGGATGCCGAACTCGCCGCCCTCGGCCGCGATGCAGCGCGCCAGGTGCGCTTCAAGCGCTTTGGCCGCGCTGTAGGCGGTGGCGTTTTTGCCTGCGTACACCGAGTTTTTGGAGCCGATGAATACCATGTTGCCGCCGATGCCCTGCACTTTCATCTGCTTGAACGCTTCGCGGGCGACCAGGAAATAGCCTGTGCCCAGGACGTTAATGTTAAGGTTCCATTCCTTCAGCGATGTTTGGTCGAAAGGACTGGAAGTCGCAAGTCCGGCATTGTTGACGATGATGTCGACGCCGCCGTAGGCAAGCGCAGTCTCGGCGTAAGCGGCGGCGACCATCTCTTCGCTCGTCACGTCCATTTTTACGGCGATGGCGCGGTTTTCGCCGAATTTGTCGTTGATCTCGCCGGCAACTTTTTGCGCGCCTTCCAGGTTCAGGTCAGCTAGCACGACGTGAGCGCCTTCGGATACGAGACGGCGGGCCGTTTCGCTGCCGATGCCGCCAGCGCCGCCAGTAATGAACGCAACTTTGCGGGAAAATTCGGCCTCTGCAGGCGCAAGCGTCAGTTTATACAGCTCAAGCGGCCAGTATTCGACATAGTAAGACTCGTTCTCGCTGAGCGATACGAATTGGCCGAGCGCCGTTGCGCCTCGCATTACGGCGATAGCGCGGTGATACAGAGCGCCGCTCACTTTGGACATCGCCCAGCTTTTACCGGTATTGATCATGCCGATTCCCGGGATCAAAATAACGCGTGGAGCCGCTTCGAACATGACGTCTCCTTCGTTTTTGTTGCGGTCGAAGTAGGCTTTGTACTGCTCTTTGTAAGCGGCGATGCCTTCTTTGAGCTTCGTTTTCAGTCCTTCGATATCATCGGCGTTCGGCTCCCAGTTGATGAAGAGCGGAACGACTTTCGTATGAACCAGATGGTCCGGGCAAGCGGCGCCGACCTGGGAAAGCGACGGTGAATCTTGGCCGCCGACAAACTGCAGCACATCGGCCTCATCGTCGAATGTCAAAATCATTTTCTTGGCGTCGCTGACCGCTCCGCGAATCGCAGGCATCACTTCGGCCGCGATGCTGCGGCGCACTTCCTCAGGCAGCGCTTCGTATTTCGCTCCGCCGAACAGCTTCGCTTCATTAATACGGGATTCGATATAGGATTCCGCTTCGGTGATGATTTTGATCGTCTGTGCATAGGTGGCTTCGGACGTTTCGCCCCACGTGACGAGACCGTGCTTCTCCATCAGCACAAGCTCCGCTTTCGGGTTGGCGAGCACGCCTTCGGCGATCATTTTGGACAGCGTAAAGCCAGGGCGCACGTACGGTACCCACACGAAGCGGTCGCCGAAAATTTCGCGGGCGATTTCTTTGCCGTTGTCGGCACAGCACAGGCTGATGATGGAATCCGGATGTGTATGGTCAACATGTTTGAATGGCAAAAATGCGTGAAGCAGCGTTTCGATCGAAGCGCGGGGATGTTTGGAATCGATCATGCAATGAGTCAAGTAGCCGACCATTTCTTCGTCGGACATTTCGGACTTCTCGAACAGCGGACGAATGTCGTCCATGCGCAAGCCGGTAAAGTTGCCCGCTTTCATCGTAGCCAAATCGGAGCCGCTGCCTTTCACGTACATGACTTCGACATCACGGCCGCGGAAATCTTTGACAACCGTTTTGCTGGACGTATTGCCTCCGCCCCAGTTGCATACCCGGCGGTCCGATCCGATGATGTTGGAGCGGTAGACGAGCTCGTCAAGACCTCCTTGAAGCGCAGAAGCTTTCGTGTTATCCCACAAACTTTGTACCATGTAAACTACCTCCGACTTTACGTTCATTTTTGTATTTGTTTGTTTTTACTTGTTTTCATCTTACCATCTCTTTGTTTGGTTGTATATAAAAAAATAAAGAATTGCAAAGCTGCCGAAAAACCCGCCCGCATGCAGCCAGACACCCTATCGCCGCGCGTGGTTAGCCAACCGTCATTCGACGCCAAACCGCGCGCCGGGAGCTGCGCGCAGTGCGAAAAAGCGTGCAGAAAACCTGGGAAAGCCAGAATGTTGAAAAAGTGACTGGCTGAAGGGATCGGCGGGGGCGCAGCCGCTCTTACCCAACCTAATTCAGTCCAGTACGGGTTGCGGCGCTGAAGTGGGTCACGCTTCTCTTGCATGGGTTCCGGCGCTGAAGTAGGCCTCGCTTTCCCTTCTGGGTCGTTGCGCTGAAATGGGGGTGGACACGGCGGCTTGGCTGGGAGAAAGCCTGCAAAAGTGCAGGCTTTTTCTGTGAAAGTAGCTCATTTTGGCGAAAAGCCTGCGATTGTGCAGGAATTTTCGCTGAAAATGCACCAGAGCCCATGTTCGCGGCGAAAAGCCTGCACATTTGCAGGAATTTGACGCAGCGAGCGTATCCATCGAG
Organism: Paenibacillus sp. sgz302164; assembly: GCF_056120505.1. Lineage (NCBI taxonomy): Bacteria > Bacillati > Bacillota > Bacilli > Caryophanales > Paenibacillaceae > Paenibacillus > Paenibacillus sp. sgz302164. The sequence goes on from NZ_JBVYOL010000007.1 coordinate 77,105, forward strand.
CAAAAACTGCACTTTTGCAGGCTTTTTCGCGCAGCCAGGTAGATTGTGCGACCGGATCTAACGTGTGGGTTTCTGGTCAGCCTGCGCTTTATCCAACTGTTATATTGTAAAAACTTGAACCTGAAGCAATAGGACAGATTATTTTCATTGTGTGAGGGTGACGTTCACGGCGTCATGAGTGTTTTTGCAGGTTTGAACGGGTTTAAGCAAGTTGGGGCATAGTTGAGCGTGTTAAGCAGTTTGGGCGGTTTGGGCGGTTTGGGCAGTTTGGGCAGTTTGGGCAGTTTGGGCAGTTTGGGCGGTTTGGGCAGTTTGAGTAGGTTGAATAGGTTGAATAGGTTGAATAGGTTGAGCACGTTGAGCACGGTTGAGTGAGCAGATTGAGCGGGTTCGAGCAGTTGAGCACGTTTGGCACGTTTGAGCAAATTGAGCAGATTGATCAGCTTGCGGCTTTTGCCAAGCGGTTTCACGAATAACTGCGCCTGGGCCGCCCTCCTGCTGCCCTGACAAAATGTCGCGACTTGCTCCGGCAGCTCGAAATGCAAAGCTTGTTTATTTTTGTTTTCGTTTGTTTTTATCCGAACCAAAAAAAAGAAGAACGCCCCAAGACGCATATTGCGCTTGAACCGTTCTTTTCCAGCCTACCAGCGGCCGCTCGTACCGCCGCAGCTCCCAGCGCGCGGTATTGCGCTAAATGACGGCGGTCGGTCGATCACAGGATTATCTCCTTCGACTAATAAGTCAATTTGATTTGCAGCAGTCTGTCGTTTGCCGTCGTTCGCGTATATGCAGCCGAGGTGTAGCTTAAGCCGGCGATTCCGGTCACGGAAGCACGCGCTTTTTTCAAGTCCGCCGCTGCGCTGCCGCCGTGAAGATAACGAATCGTGATCTCCTGCTCGCGGTTATTGGCTGCGGCTTGCAATTTCGCCGTCAACTCCTTCAAATTCGCCGCGGTGTTCGCTTCGGATAAATAAGACAGGCCGAGTGAGTCGTACATATTGTTGTAAAAAGACGCTTTGCCCGGATCGGATTTCGTCAGCCCCGCCAAAGTCTGGTCATAGGACGTCTTGGCCGCAGGGTACGATTTGTTCCATGAATGATCCACTCTAAGCTGCGCATCGGTCAGATTGTAGTAATCGTAACTCACTTTGCCCGGGACATCGGGAACAGGGTCGTCCCAGGTCGTGTCCAGTTGATACCATGTGCCGTCCAACTGCACGAGATTCCAGGCGTGAGCGATTCCGCGCGCCCTGCCCTCTTCGATTTTTACGGGAATGCCCGCTTGTCGGAGCATTTCGTAGGCGATGAGCGCGTATCCCTGGCACACCGTCGTTCCCTGAAAAAGGCCGTCGTAGGCCGAATGCGATTTTAACGTCGTATCATAAGCAAGATTGCTTACGATCCAGTCGTGAATCGCCTTTTCCTTCTCATGGGCGTTCATGTCCGCGGTCAGTATGGTTGGCAGTACCTCGGCGATTTTGGTCTTTACTTGCGCGGTTTGCTCCAGAGTTTCCCAGTATGTAAATTGAAACGTGACGGCCGTCAAACCCGAAGACGTCGTCTTGGCTGTGAATCCGTATGTTTTTACCGTATAATGCACGTAATCGTCGGCATTCAGCGCAGCGTTCAGGGCGCGCGTCACCTCCGCCTTCAACGCGGACGCCTTACCGGCATACGCCACGTCCAATGAAGGCATACGGTTCGTTAATGCGCTGAGAATTTGCGATTGCAGCTCGCTTTCCGCCGCTGCGTCGGTGCTGGTCGCCGCGGCGGCGACGCCCGCCGTGCCCCCGGCCGCAGTGCCGGCAAATACCGCGAATGCCGCGCCGGTTGCCAAAAGTCTTTTCGCCAGTAATTTCATCGAATCCGCCCTTTCGGGAATCAAGTTTTGATCGTTTCCAAAATCGGTAGATTAATAGATTTACAGGAATACTATACCATATCCATCGACTGATTTCGACAAAATTAATGCGGGCGCTGCGGCAAATATGAACGGTCAAACAATAAACCTCCGGCACCGCACATGGCGGCAGCGGAGGTTCATAGATTTCATTTTATTTTCAAATCTTCCGGCCTGATCGACATCAGCTCCTGTTTGGAAGGCGTGCTTACGTACTGGCCCAGGAGACGGACCGCCTGATGGCGCATGGCCTTCTCCAGCACGTTCCTCACATATCTGGCATTGCTGAACGCTTTCCAGGTCATCGTTTTTTCCTCGATAAGCTGCTGCTTTAGCTTGAGAATCGTTTGCGGAAGCAGCACATACTCCCTGTCTTTTGCCATCGATTCAATGATCTGTATCAGCTGATCGACGCTGTAATCCTCAAAATCGACCTGAATGGGGAACCTCGAAGGCAGACCCGGATTGGTCGCGAGAAACTGCTCCATCTCGTCGGAATAACCGGCCAGAATAAGAATAAAATCGTTCTTCTTATCCTCCATCCCTTTTACTAGACAATCGATTGCTTCCTTGCCGAAATCTTTGTCCCCGCCCCTTGCCAGACTGTAAGCTTCGTCGATAAACAGCACGCCGCCCATTGCTTTCTTCATCAATTCGCGGGTTTTCAGCGCCGTGTGCCCGATGTACTCGCCGACCAGATCGGCCCGTTCCACCTCGGTAAAATGCCCCTTGCTCAGCACCCCCATGGCATGAAACATTCTGCCCATCAGCCGCGCTACCGTCGTTTTCCCCGTTCCGGGACTGCCTTTGAATATCATGTGATATACGTGCGCATTGCTGAGGAGTCCCGCTTCGGCGCGGAATTGCGAGATTTGCAGCAGCGCATAAATTTCGTGAACGAGCTCTTTCACGTTTTGAAGCCCGACCATTTGATTCAATTCTTTAAAAATGTCGGATAAGGGACCTTCCTGAGGGCTCCTTTTGGGCATCGTATGAGGTTCTGCATCCGCTATCGGCTGAGGTTCGCTGTTTCGCAGCACGATATTGATTTGGCGCGACGGGATTGTATGGTTTCGCTGATCTTTTGTAATGACTCGACCACTCATGTGTATCACCTCGTTTTCTAGGTGTTTTCAATATACGCGGGAGCCCAGAAGAAAGTTACATGCCTGCCGCTTGATATAAATCCCCGAGTGTAAAAGATTATTAGCAAATAATATAGTTTGCACTTGCAAACAAAGAAGAGAGGGGTCATTTCTCCTCCTTCATCATATTAGACGTACGGTTATTTTATGAAAACATCTTTACAAAACGCGGCTCCGATATTTTTAGCCCAAAATTTAACTGGGCAAGCATCCATTTGTTTGGATAGTACATAGGCTGATGTATCAAATGTTTTAGGAGGAGATTTTTTAATGACTTACCAACAACATCATCATGGGCATCACCATCACTATCCGCATCATTACCATGCATATTATCATCATCCACACCATTACCCTGCGTATTACCCATATTACTATCATCCCATGCATCACCATGCACATCATCATGCTTTCGTTCCTTTTGCCCATCATCACCCTCACTTCATTCACGCCCACGCGCATCACGCTCATCATGTTCATCATCCGCATATGCATATGCATGCTTATCATCCACACATGCATATGCATGCTTATCATCCGCACATGCATATGCACGCGCATCCGCATCATGCTCACCACGCCCATCACGTCCATCATGGCGCTTATTACGGGGGAGCGCAAGGCGTTTACCCAGGAGCTCCTGAAGTTGGAGGAGTTGCGGCACAACCTGAGACAGCCAATTATCCAACCACTTATCCAACTACTTATCCGACCGCTCAACAGCCTGCAGTCGGCGCTCAAGAAGTATACGGCAAAGGCAAATAAGCTTACGTTTCTCCGGTATGACCCTAAAATCAAAGATCGCCCGCATCTTGCCAGTTCGGCCAGGTGCAAGGCGATCTTTTTCATGAAGCTACTGGTAAGCGGAAAAGCCTGCGAAAGCGCAGGCTTTTTCCCTGAATCGGGTTCATTTTGAGAAAAAACCTGCGGTTGTGCAGGAATTTTTGATGAAAATGAATCTAAGCCCATGTTCGCGCCGAAAAGCCTGTACAATTGCAGGAATCTTTCGCAGCCAGCGCCTCAATCGGGCAAAAACTGTATTTTTGCAGTTTTTTTTCACGCAACCAAGCAGATTGTGCGGGCTTGGCTCTGGCGCGCGGGTTTCAGTTCAGCCTGACTTTTGCAGGCTCTCTCGCCCGCAGGGCCAAGTAGATGTGCTGACCCCTGGCGTTCGAGCTGTTCGACAGTCTCACTTTCGCAAATTTCCATGCGCCTTCCCGGCGACCGTGCGGCTCCGGCGGTACGTCAGCAGTCTGCGCAAAAGCCGCCGGGAGCGAGCTTCACTCTTTTGATGTGTACATTTGACTCGGGGTAAAATGCTCCACCACCGGAAAAGGATCATAAAAATGGTGCAGCAGCTTCCGCCATTCCTGGTATTGTTCAGATCCGCGGAAGCCGGACGTGTGGTCTTCCAGCGTCTCCCAGCGGACCAGCAGCAAGTATTTGTTCGGGTCCTCGACGCAAGCGTGCAGCTCGTGCGAAATGTAGCCTTTCATCGATGAAATGATGGACGAGGCCTTTTCAAACGCGGCTTCGAATTGTTTGGTTTTGCCTGGAATAACAGGCAGCATGGCGGCTTCGAGAATCATATCCGCACTCTCCCCTCCTGTCAGAAGCCGTCGGCTTCCTCATCTTGAAAATGTGACGTATCTCCGTGCAGGACGATATGCGGCCGGCCTTCCTTCCATTCCACAAGACTCAAGCAGGTCGGATAAAAATAAGGAGGATTCCAAAGCTCAGCCAGCGGCCTTTGTTCAAAATAGGCCATGATGATTTTAAGCGTTACGGTATGCGAAAACAGGCCGACCGTTTTTCCGGCATGCTCCTCAAGCAGCCGCTCCAGCGCCGGCAATACTCTCTCCTGCAACGCTTCGTAAGACTCCCCCGAATCAGGCTTGTACTCATGCGGCCTGCTCCAGAATGCACCGAAGCTCTCCGGCTGCTCCAGCTTGATTTCTTCCGCCAGCCTGCCTTCCCATGCGCCAAGGTGCATCTCTCTCCATACATCCGCCGCCTGAATGGGCTGTTCCCGCAGGCCGCGCACGATCCGCGCCGTCTCCATCGTCCGCCCGCTGCTGCTGGACAGCATCACATCGAACCGGACATCCCGCAGCGATTCCGCCAACCACTGCGCTTGCTGCCTGCCCTGCTGCGATAACGGCGAATCCGCATGTCCCTGCAACCTGCCTTGCAGATTCCACTCCGTTTCCCCGTGCCTGATCAAGTATAATCTCGTCGTCATCCGGTCCATGCCTCCTCTACATTTACGTCAACAGCAGCAAGGATACGAAATTGTCCGGTTCCAGCGGACCAAAATACCGGCGAAGCTCGGTGCCCGCCAACCTTTCGCGTATGGAAGTTTCCTCGTAGCGCACGCCCTTCAGCCGCTCTTCGAGCTCGCCGACATCCTGCACGCCGAAGAAATCCCCGTAAATTTTCAGCCCCCGGATCGTTCCTTCTTCAATGTCCAGCCGCACATCCACGGTGCCGACCTGTTCAAACCGCCTGGAGTTTTGGATCGTGCTTTTCGGCGATTTCCCGTAATTCCAGTCCCAATTCTGATAGCGCTCCTGCGAAAGCAGGTTGATCCGCTCCCAATCGTCCGCCGTCAGTTTGTAGCGCGGCACATCCGCTTCGTTCACCCCGAAAATCGATTCCAGCAGCCGCTTGCGAAAATCTTCGACCGTCATCGGCTGCTTCAAAAACTCGGCAATATTGGCGACCCGGCTGCGAATCGACTTAATGCCCTTGGACTGGATTTTATCCGGGTTTACTTTCAGTGCCGACACGACATTGTCGATCTCCGAATCGAACAGCAGCGTGCCGTGGCTGAACATGCGCCCTCTCGTCGAGAACTGGGCGTTGCCGGAAATTTTCCGCTCGCCGACCTGAATGTCGTTGCGTCCGGTCAAAGCCGCTTCTACGCCCAGCCCGCGCAGTGCCTGCACGACCGGCTCCGTAAACTTTTGAAAATTATGAAAAGACTGGCCGTCGTCCTTCGTAATAAAGCTGAAATTCAAATTGCCCAAATCGTGGTAAACCGCCCCGCCGCCGGACAGACGCCGCACGACATGAAGCTGATGCTCTCTCACATATTCGGGATTGATTTCTTCTATCGTATTCTGATTTTTGCCGATGATGATCGAGGGCTCGTTGATATAAAAAAGCAGATAAGTTTCGTCGTCGGGCAAATGCCGCAGCACATATTCTTCAATGGCCAGGTTGATTCGGGGATCGTGAATGCCTTCATTATCGATAAACAGCATGACTTTACTCTCCTTGCTCGTGTATTGGTTCGACGGGGGCCGACATCGTCCGGTTCAAGGTGGACATCCCCAGCGAATGATAAAACTGCACGGCGCGCTGATTAAACTCCCACACGTTCAGTTCCATGCTGGACGCCCCTTTTTCCCGGGCCCATTCCAGCGCCGCTTCGTAAAGCTTGGTACCGATTCCTTGCCTCTGATGGCCGGGAGCTACCGCCAGTTCGTTGATATGTCCGTAAATGCGCGGAACGAGGGCGTTATACGGAGGGCTTTTTTTCATTTCGGCCATGACGACCCCGACGACGGTTCCCTGCTTTTCGGCGACAAAAATAGCTTTATTTTCCTGATCGGAGAAGCTTCGGTACCAGCCCATGGCGACGACGCGGTCCAACCTGGCAAACAGCCCGGGCAGCGCTTCCGCATGCTCTTCTTGTCCGAAACGGATGATGGCGTTAACGGCCTCGTAATCTTCCGCCGCCGCTGTGTGGATTGTAACGGTCAACTGAAATCCCCCTCCCTATGTATTCTAGCTTACCGTAAAGAGCATATCTTTTCCAGCGGACCGCGAATATTGTCGAAGCTTCACAAAGCGATTGTATTAATATTCATAAAAATGTATAATCATAAAAATCGCAATCATTTTATCGAATAAAGGAGCATGGGAGATGAGAAAAAGCTGTGAACCGTTCCTCGCGCTCGAACGGATTGCCGCCCACACCTGGCCGGGCGAAGAAGCGGAAACAATGGGCGAGTGGCTCGTACGGGCGTCGCGCGGCGTTACGAAACGGGCGAACAGCGTGCTTGCTGCGGGAGAGTTTCCCCAAGACGGCCGATGGCTGGCGCGAATCGAGCAATTTTACAGGGAGCGGAATCTTCCCGCCTTGTTTCATGTCAGCGATGCCTCGCCGGACGGCCTCGACGAGCTTCTTGGCACGAACGGGTACGAAAAGGAAGTGCCCTGCCTCTTGATGACGGCGGACAGTCGGGAAGCCGCCGCCAAAGCGCAGCACGCGCTGAACAGCACAAAGCCAATAGCGGCGGAAATCGTCTGGTCCGGGCAGGCCGATGAACAGTGGACCCGCGATTTCATCCGGCTTGAACAGTTCCCAGCGGAGCGAAAATCGTTCTACGACGGCCTGTTCGAAAGAATGCCCGGCTGCAAAGGATTTCTCGCCCTTAAGCGCGAAGGCGAGACGGTCGCGCTCGGGACCGCCATCGCCCGGAACGGTTGGGCGGGGTTCATGAATGTCGTCGTCCGCGAGGATTGCAGAGGTCAAGGCTTTGGCTTGCTCCTCATGCATGCGATGACGGCATGGAGCGTTGAGCAGGGCGCGGACAACCAGTTTTTGCAAGTCATCGCGGACAACGAACAGGCAAACCGCTTGTATGAAAAGCTCGGGTATAAGCCTTTATTCGGTTATCATTACAGAGTCAAGTATGAATTGGAGCCGGCTGCATCATCCTAACAGGGAATACCGACAGGATGAAAGGGAGTAAGGCACATGGCAACAGCAACAGAGACGAAACCTGCATTTCCGGCGCAGCACCAGAACAAGCAGCCGGGCATCGAATCGGAGATGAACCCGCGCCCGGTTTTCGAGGATGCGCAGTACAAAGCCGCCGGCAAGCTGAAGGATAAGGTAGCGATCATTACCGGCGGGGACAGCGGCATCGGCCGGGCCGTCGCCGTCGCTTACGCCAAGGAAGGCGCGGACGTCGTTCTCGCCTATTTGAACGAGCACGGCGACGCGGAAGAAACGCACCGCCGGATCGAAGAGCTCGGCCGGAAATGTTTGCACATCGCCGGGGACGTGGGCGACGAGAACTTTTGCAAGCAGATCGTGAAGCAAGCCGTCGGCCAATTCGGGAAGCTGGACGTCCTGGTGAACAACGCCGGCGAGCAGCACCCGCAAAAAGTGTTCGCGGACATCACTTCCGGCCAGTTGGAGCGGACGTTCCGGACGAACATTTTCTCTTACTTTTATATGACCCAGGCGGCGCTGCCCCACCTCCAAGCGGGCAGCGCCATCGTCAACACGGCCTCCATTACGGCCTACCAAGGGAATGAACAGCTTGTCGACTACTCTGCGACCAAAGGAGCGGTCGTCAGCTTCACCCGCTCCCTTGCGCTGCAGCTCAGCGGCCGCGGCATCCGCGTCAACGGCGTAGCGCCGGGACCCGTCTGGACGCCGCTTATCCCGTCCACGTTCACCGCCGCGGAAGTCGCCAAATTCGGCGCGGACACGCCGATGAAGCGCGCCGGACAGCCGAATGAACTGGCGCCGAGCTATGTGTTCCTCGCTTGCGATGATTCGTCCTACATGTCGGGACAAATGCTTCACGTCAACGGCGGCACGATCGTGAACGGCTGAGCTTGATTCGCACCGAAAAAGGGCCGGACCCCGAGCGGAACAATCCACATGAGGTCCAGCCCTTTTTGTCGCCGGGTTTACAAGCCCGCTTTCAGCAGCAGCTTGGTCCATTCCCATTTCATGTAGGCGAACGTTTCCCGCCCTTCGTGGTACGGAAGGAACAGCACTTCCGAATCCGTCGTCGAGACGAGCGGATTGCGCAGTCCGACCGTTGTGGCAATGTCGAGGGCGCGCGATCCGTGATAGTTATGCGTGATGACCACGGAAGTAACGAGCCCCTGCCCGTCCATAATTTGCTTGCTGTAGAGCAAATTCTCGTACGTACTGGTCGCGCGCGGCTCCAGCAGAATAGCGCGGTCCGGGATGCCTTTTTGAACGAGGTAATTACGCATGCCTTCCGCTTCGGTCAATTTGGAGCCGTTATGGTCGAGTCCGCCCGTCACGATGAGCTTCGCGAATTTCCCTTCCTTGTAAAGCGCATAAGCGTGGTCGAGACGCTCCGTTAGGCCCGGGCTCGGCAAATCTTTGCGCAGCGCGGCGCCCAGCACGATCCCTACGTCCACTTTATCCGGCAAAGCCTGCTGCGGCCCGAACTGCACCTTCCATTGAATATAAACGACCCAGACGCAAAAGAGCAGAAAAAGCAGCAGCACCAGGCGTAAACCTGTTCGAGCCTTGCGCGCGAATCCGGCCGTTTTACCGGAGCGGCGGCGTGAAAATTTATGTACGGACTGCTGCTTGTTCCGGCTTTGCTGCATGTTCATCGTATAACTCCCTTTACTCTTTCTCCAGAAAAGCCTGCACATGGTCAAACAAATCTGCGGCGTCTTCACTGTGGCAAATCAAATGCTTCGACCTCGGATACCAATAGAGCTCCCTGTCTCCGCTTACTTTGCCGTAAATATATTTGGCGCTTAACGGATGAATGACCTGATCCCGCTGCGCTTGCGCAATCAAAGTCGGAACCGTAACCCGCGCGAACTCCGGCTTCAAATGCCGCACAAGCCGGGTAAATTGCCAGGTGGCGCGCAGCGGCGTCGATCGCGCTTTGTGCAAATAGTCCTGATCCTGGTGACGCCAATCCTCGCGCATCACCTGCAGCAGCCGTGCCGGACTGACGTATATGACCGCCGTATTCAGCAGCACGAGCCTGCGGACCGGATAGCGGACCGCCAAATAAGCGGCAAGCAGCCCGCCCATCGAAAAGCCGACCAAATCGAAAGTGCCGTACTGCTCCGCCATACGCTTCGCGTGCCGTTCGGCCGAACCGACCCAATCCTCCCAATGGGAGGATCGGAGCCCGTTCAGGTCTTCCCCGTTCCAGGGAAGCCTCGGCACAACGCACGGCTGTCCGCGGTATTCCAGATGCCTTGCCAAAGGCTCTACCTCGAACGGGCCGCCCGTGAAGCCGTGAAACAAAAGACATGGGCGCGTCATTGCCGAATCCGCCTCCTTGTTTCGCTCGCTTACTTCTCGGTAATCGCGATGGAGTCGATCGTAACTTTCTCCTTCGGCTTGCTTGCTTCACCCGTGGGGCTGGTTCCTACCGGCGTCGCGGCGATTTGCTGCACGACGTCCATACCGCTCGTCACTTTGCCGAAAATCGTATAGTTCGGCTGGCTGTTGAGCGACTTGGAGTCGTCGCCGGTGCAGATGAAAAACTGGCTGCCGTTCGTATTCTTCCCGGCATTAGCCATGGCGACGATGCCCGGCTCGTATTGATGGGCCTTCGACAGCTCATCCTCGAACTTGTATCCCGGACCGCCTGCGCCCGTGCCTTTTGGGTCCCCAGTCTGAATCATGAACGATTGGATGATCCGGTGGAACGTCAAATTGTTGTAAAAGCCTTCTTTGGACAGAAACACAAAGTTGTTCACTGTTTTCGGAGCGTCCTTGGCGAACAGCTCAATCGTAAATTTGCCCTTGGAAGTCGTAACCTCCGCTTGATACGTTTTGTTCGTATCGATCGTCATGTCCGGCGCCTTGCTCCATTGCTTGGCTGTTCCTTCCGCGGGAGCCGCGGGCTTGTTCCCACAAGCGGACAGCGCAACCGCCGCCGCAATTAATGCTAATGCAAACATCTTTTTCCGTGGAAAGTTCATTCGGGACATCCTCCATTGCAGCATAAAAGCTGGATCGATTGTTAGTTTTTCACGTTGTTTGTATTGTTCGCGTTGTTCGCATTGTTAACGTTGTTCGCGTCGTTCGCGCCATTCAAGGCGTCCGTACTGTTCAGACCGTTCGTGTTATTGATCCCGTTCGCCTTGGTCCCGTTCGGATTCAAGGGATCTCCGGGCTTATCCGCCTGGCCTCCCGCAGGTTTATCGGAAGGCGAAGCCGTCGGGCCGGAGCCCGGCGAAGTTCCGGGACTGGCCGAAGGGAGCGTAGTCGCTTTGCCGCCGGCCGTAGGCGATGCCCCCGGAGACTGCATCCCTGGCGACGGTGACGGTGACGGCGAGCCATGGTTCGCTCCGCTGCCGGGAGACGGCGACGGCGACATGGACGGCGTCGGCGATGTAATCAGCCCGTCGTCCTTGGGAACGGTGACGCTGATTTCATTGGACTTGCTGCCGGGGGCATTCGTATCCAGATTCACTGGAATTACGTAATATTGATACGTTTCTCCGCCGGTTACGGTCATATCGCTGACTCCCGTCGATGGAGACTCAAGCAGCAGCTTGGGATCCTGTTCCGTGGAGCTTTTCCGGAACACTTGATAAGCTGTCTTGTCGCCAAACGGTGTCCACGTTAATTGGACGGATCTTTTTTCCGGCACATACGCGCCTGCCAAATCGGTTACTCCGCTAGGCGGCTCTTTCAAATCAGGCACGCTGGCAGGCTTCGTAAAGCTGGAGGCAGGCTTGCCTGCAAGCGCCTTGGACATGACTTCCTTGAAAATGGCGGAGGGACTTCCGCTGCCGACCGTCACATAATGCTTCGCGTCGACCTTGTCGAATCCTTCCCATACGGCCGCGGTCCACTCCGGCGTGTAGCCGACGAACCAGACGTCGCGGTCATACTTCTCAATTCCTTTAATATCAAGTCCCGTCGATCCCGTTTTCCCGGCGACCGGACGGTCGAACTTCGCCTTCGCGCCCGTCCCGCCCTGCTCGACGACGCCTTGGAGCAGCAGCGTTAAATAATAAGCGGTCTGCGGCTTGATGACCTGCTTTTGATCCGTTTTGTACGTAGCGACATCTTTACCGTCCTTATCCGTAATCCGGACAATCGCGTGCGTTTTGTTCTGCACGCCCTGATTGGCAAATGCGCCGTATGCCGTCGCCATTTGCAGCGGGGAAACCCCGTCCGTCAAACCGCCCAGGGCGATAGCCAGGTTGCGGTCTTTCGTTTTGTTCAAAGGAATGCCCAGCTTGTTCGCGAAATCCATGACGTAACTCATCCCTTTGGCGCTGCTGATCTGGCTGAGCAGCCATACTGGGGCCAAATTGTACGACTTTTTCACCGCTTCGAACATCGTTACTTGACCGTGGCTCGTTCGGTCGTAGTTGCGGGGCGAATAATCGCCGAACGACGTCTGGGTATCATCCAGCTTGGAATACGGATTCCAGTCTCCCGTCTCCAGCGCCGGGCCGTAAGCCGCAATCGGCTTGAATGACGAGCCGGGCTGTCTTAGGGAAAATACACGGTTGAACCCTCGCGCCTGATAGTCCCTGCCTCCGATCATCGCCACCAGACCGCCGGTTTTATGATCGATAATGACCATCGAGCTTTGAATCTTTTGCCCGTCGGTAGCGTCTTTCTGGAACAGGCTTGCATTAGTGTACGTCTGCTCCATAGTTTGTTGCGCTTTCGGGTTCATCGTCGTATAGATCCGGTAGCCTTTGGACATCAGCTCTTCCTCGTCGATGCCGTACATATTTTCCGCTTCGTTAATGACGTAATCAACAAAGGTAGCGTAATTCGACGTCGTTGTGCGGCCGGTCGGAGGCACATAATCGATTCCGGCCGCCTCTGCGCGCTCCTGCTCGGTAATGTAGCCCTGGTCGGCCATCAGCTTGAGTACGACGCCGCGCCGCTCTTTGGACAAGTCCGGGTTGGCTAAAGGCGAATAGCGGGACGGCGCTTTCGGCAGGGCGGCGAGCGTGGCGATTTCCCACAGCTTCAAATCGTTCAGGTTCGATTTGCCGAAATACACCTTGGCGGCCGCCTTGATGCCGTACGCATTGCTGCCTAAATAAATGCGATTTAAATATTTTTCCAAAATATACTCTTTGCTATACTTTTCATCCAAAGCAAAGGCGATGGCCATTTCCGTACCCTTGCGGAAGGCCGTCTTCTCAGAGCTAAGGAAGACGTTTTTAGCGAGCTGCTGGGTGATCGTGCTTCCCCCTTCGACGGCGCTCATATGCATCACGTCTTTGACCAACGCGCGCCCGATCGCCCAGAAATCGACGCCGGAATGCTCCTTAAAGCGCCTGTCCTCGGTCGCGATAAACGCGTCCTGCAGTTGTTTCGGAATGTCTGCGATTTTGACACTTTCGCGGTTTTCCGCGCCTTGATACAGCTTGGCGATCTCGGTAGGCTCCGCTTTTCCTTCTTCCTGCGCAAAAACGAGCGATGATTCCGAGGAAATTTCTATCTTGTCAATGTTTTGATCCAAAATCTTGTAGCCGCTCATCAGGACGACGATGTAAACGCCCATTGCGCAAATGACGGCAAGTATTCCTGTAATGATCGTACCGAATATCAGCTTTCTTGCATTGAACGGTTTCTTCTTCTTGGTTTTTTTGGTTTCCTGAGGCTTCGTTTTGGTTGTATTTGCCAAATCCACCGACTCCCTCGTCTATAATCTCTAGGCTGATCAACAAAAGAACAACCTCGTGATCAAGGTTGCTCCTGCTTGTTACTATTCGATTAGACGTTCCCGCAAATTGAAAAGTTGCAAAATGCCGCCAATCGTTACTCGGATGCTTCCGCAGCGGCCATCAGCGAGACGGCTCTTTGCGGGGTAAAAGTTGAAATCGCATGCTTGTAAACCATTTGCTGGCGTCCTTCGCTGTCTATGATAATCGTGAAATTATCGAAAGCGCGAATAAGTCCTCTGATTTGAAACCCATTAGTCAAGTATACGGTTACGGGAATGCTTTCTTTGCGCAGTTGGTTCAAAAAATTGTCCTGGATATTAATGGATTTGTTCATCAGTAGGTCCCCCTTAATGGAATGAAACATCCGCCCGGTTGGCGCTATTTCAATGGTAATTGTTGTTGAATATATTCAATTTCTTGAACAAACTTTCCTGCTATTATATCATTAATCTTTTGGAAATGCGCAGAAAATTTTGCCGTATCCGTGACATCGATCCAATCTATGTCCTTCATGTGCCGAAACCAGGACAATTGCCGCTTGGCAAACCTGCGCGTATCCCGTTTCAGCAGCTCGACCGCTTCTTCATATGTGCGGAATCCGTCGAGGTAAGTGACGATTTCCTTGTAGCCCAGCCCTTGCATCGAGATGGCGTCTCTCGGACAGCCGGAATCGAGCAGGCTGCGGACTTCTTCAACGAGCCCTTCGCTCATCATCTGATCGATCCGCTCTTCGATGCGCCGGTAGAGCAGCGCCCGGTCCATCGTGAGGCCAATGATGCAGAGTTCGTAGGGCGACTCTTTTTTTTGCCCGGCCAGATGCTCCGACAGCGGCTTGCCGGACACATGGGCGACTTCCAGCGCCCGGATCACGCGCCTTCGGTCATTGGCATGCAGGCGGTCCGCGGTTTCCGGATCGATCTCCCTCAGCCTGCCGTGCAGCGCCTCGTCCCCGTACCAGTTCGCAAACGCTTCCTGCTCATTGCGGAAAGCTTCATCCATGCCGACGTCTGTGAATTGGTAATTGTAGCAAACCGACTCTATGTACAATCCGGTTCCTCCGACGATAAAAGGCAGCTTCCCCCGGGCATGAATTTCCGGGACGAGGCTTTTGACCCGCTCCTGAAATTCTGCCGCCGAAAAAGGATAGGACGGCTCGTGAATATCGATCAGATGATGGGGAACGAGCGCGCGCTCCTCCGGACTTGCCTTCGCCGTGCCGATATCCATCCCCCGGTACACCTGCATGGAATCGCCCGAAATGATCTCGCAATCGAATTTTTGGGCGATTTCCAGGCTCAGCTTCGTCTTGCCGACCGCCGTAGGGCCGATCAGCACGAGCAGCTTCGGCTTCGCCAACGCGTCTAACACAGTCGAATCACTCCATAAGTCGTTTTCGTATTGGAACGCAGCACCCGCTCGAAACCGAGGCGGGCAAACTCCTTGCTGTCCCTGTGCTCCTTGAGCACGATGCTTTTTCTGGCTACGCGCCGGGCCTGCTCGATCGCAAGCAGGCTGACCGCTTCGGGATTGGCCCGCTGCCGCAGGGGCGAGATCGAGCTCGATTCCCCGATCGGATTGCGGAACATCGGGTCAAAATAGACGATGTCCGCGCTCCCCGTCTCCAGCCGCTGCAAATAAGCGAGATGATCGGTCTGCCTGACAGCGATTCGGCGCATCGCTTCGTTAAGTTCGGGAATGTCGGATTCGTACGCCGACAGCCCTTCGCGGATGAGCATGGCCGGAACCGGCTCGCTCTCCAATGCCGTCACTTGCCCGGCGGCGCCGACGGCAAACGAAAACACAATCGCATCGGAAGCCAGCCCCGCCGTACAGTCGATCACCGAATCGCCTGCCGCCGCGCCGGATGCGTCGAGCAGCAAATCGGATTCGCCGCGAAGCAGCCGCTTGATTCGCACCTGCGCCATGCTCGGATGAAAAAATAACGCAGGCATATCTCCTACATAGTACCTGATCTCTTCCTTCGTCACAAGCAGAAGCGAATCGTCGCCTTGCTTTTGTCTGATTTGCCGCAGGGAATCCCGGCCCCGCGCAACCAGACGCCCGCCGTATTCCTCCGCCAGCCGGCGTGCTTTGGCAAGCGCTTCGCCTGACGGTTCGTAAGATGTCGTTACAAGCACGAGGCTACATCACCCGCTTAAACATTTTTTCAAGCTCATAAGTGGAGAAGCTGACGACGATCGGCCTGCCGTGCGGACACGTATAAGGATTGCGGCATCCGGCCAAACGGTCGATCAAAGTTTCCATTTCAAGCACGCTCAGGCCCTGATTCGCTTTGATCGACGCTTTGCAGGAACACATAATCGCCGCTTTCTCCCGCAGCTTGGCGATGTCGACCGCCTTGCGCTCGGCGAGCACCCACTCGCACATTTCCTCGACGATCGCTTTCTCTTCGCCGCCCGGAAACCAGTGGGGATGCGCCCTCACCAAAAACGTATTGCCGCCGAACGCTTCCATATACACCCCGGCCTGCTCGAACAGGGAGAGCCTGTCTTCGATAACGGCCGCTTCGGACGGCGTAAATTCCAGCGTAATCGGCACGAGCAGCTCCTGGCTGGCCTCCGCCGGATTGCCGAAGCGCTCGTAGAAATATTCATAATTGATGCGTTCGTGAGCCGCATGCTGATCGATCAGGTAAAGCCCTTCATCGTTTTGCGCGATCAAGTAAGTTCCGTGCATTTGCCCGATCGGATCGAGCCTTGGAAATGAAGGCAGCTTAGGCGCCGCCGATTCGCCGGATTCCGGAATCAGATCCATAAAAGCTTCCACCGCTTTGCGCTGCTGCCGAACGGAGGCGCTGTTCGCGGGCGCGTAGTCCGAACCGGACGTTGAAGCCATCCCTGTACGCGGGCGGGCTGCAAGGGGCTCTACCGCAGAACGGTACGGATTCACGGCCTCCTTGACCAGCGGGCCCGGCGTGAGCGGCAGCGGTTCCGTTTTGACGGGTTCGGTGCGCTCTGTGCGAGGCTGCGGAGTTGTCACGAGGTTAGGCTCCGCAGCTGGCTCCGCAACCCGCGTGAGCTCCAGCTGTTCCTGCACGTACGCCCCCTTCGGCGCAGCCGGCTTCGCGCCCTGCGGAATCAGGACCTGCTTGCCGAGCGTCCGCTTCACTTCCGCTTCGATCATCGCCGTCAGCTCCGCTTCCTTGCTGAACCGCACCTCCAGCTTGGACGGATGCACGTTGACGTCGACGAGAGCCGGGTCCATGCCGATTTGCAGGACGGCGACCGGGAAGCGGTTGATCGGCAGCAGCGTATGATAGCCTTGGAGCAGCGCCTGATTCAATGCAAAGTTGCGGACATAGCGGCCGTTGACGATGGTGGAAATGCCGCCCCGATTGGCGCGCGTCATCTCCGGTTTAGCGATGAAGCCTTGCAGCGTGTAATCCAGGCTTTCCGCCTGAATCGGCAGCATCTGCTTCCCGACGGCCGTGCCGTAGATGCCGGCGATGACCTGGAGCATATCCCCATTGCCTAGTGTTTGCAGCAGCAGATTGCCGTTATGCTTCAGGGAGAACGCGATATTCGGATGGGCCAGAGCGAGCCTGTACAAATAATCGGACACGTGTCCCAGCTCGGTCTGGATCGTTTTCATATATTTCAGGCGCGCCGGAGTGTTGAAAAACAGCTCCTTGACCGACACTTCCGTGCCCCGGGAAGCCGCAATCTCCTCTACCAGACGAATGGTGCCGCCTTCGATGGCGATTTTTCGCCCCAGCCCGTCGTTCGTGGAGCTCGTCACGCATTCCAGCCTCGACACCGAGGCGATGCTGGGCAGCGCCTCGCCGCGAAAGCCGAGCGTGCGAATCGCGAACAGATCTTTGCTCGTGGCGATTTTGCTCGTCGCATGGCGCTGAAAAGCCAATTCGCAATCTCCGGCTTCCATCCCCGAGCCGTTGTCCGCAACCCGGATGAGCTGCAGGCCGCCCTCTTCGATCGTCACGTCAATACGGGTGCTGCCGGCATCGACCGAATTTTCCACAAGCTCCTTGACGACGGAAGAAGGCCTTTCCACCACTTCTCCCGCCGCGATCTGGTTGGCAATATGCTCGCTTAAAAGCTGGATTTTCCCCATAGCGCTCAGTTCCCCTTTGCGGCGCCGATCGTCACGTTCTCCCCATCTTCTTTGACATGAAGTCCGGGGAAATAATCATGAAACAGATCGACATTCACGTAACTCGTGCCATTGTCGATAATAAGCTTGCCTGCTTCGGACGAAAGCGAATGCGTGCCGTCCGCCCCTGTCACATCGACCGTGTGCTTGTCGTTATTCCAGGCGACTTTGGCGTTAACAAGCGCCGCCAGGGCGCGGGTCGGGGCGTACAAATGCCCGTTCTCGCTGAGCAGCGGGAAGCCGCTCGTCATTTCGACGCCGTTGTAAGTCACCTTATGTTTGTAAACCGTAACCTCGACATCGGGAATGCCCGCCATATGAAGCGCCGTAATCAATTGTGCCGCACTGCCATCCGTCTCGATATCCGGCTTGATGCCCACTTTGTTCACTTTGTGCATGTTAGGCGTTAAATACTCCTCGATCGTCACTTTCAGGCCGCTCCCGTCCGTCAGCTGCATCAACTGCTGGACGCTGCCCTTCCCGAACGTCTGAACGCCGATGACTTTGGCGACCTTATAGTCCTGAAGCGCCCCGCTCAAAACTTCCGAAGCGCTGGCGCTGTTCTCGTTCGCGAGCACATATACGGGCACCCCGACTTCCGAACCGCCGGTGATCGGCACCGGCTCATCGACACCGTTGCGGTCCCTCGTATGGATCAGCGTGCCCTCCTTGACAAAATGTTTGGCGATATTTTGTGCGGTTTTCACCAGCCCGCCCGGATTGTTGCGCACATCGAGAATGAGCGCCTTCAGCCCTTTGGACTTCAAATCGGCCAATTGCTTGTCAAAATCGCTGTCGGCATCGCTGGAAAAATCGGTGATTTGAATGTAGCCGACGCCATTAGCGAAGCTTTTGCTGTACACTTCAGGCACATTCACTTCTTTGCGAGTCAAGTCGACCGTCAATTCCTTGCCGCCCCGCTGCACCGTTATTTTCGTTTTCGTTCCCGATTCCCCGATAATTTTGCTTCTGGCCGATTCGATCGAATCTTTTTGCACGGCCGCTCCGTCTACCGCCACGATGTAATCGTCTACCTGGAGACCGGCAGCTTCCGCCGCAGATCCGGCAAATATTTCGGAAAGATAGATGCCGTCTTTGTCCATTCCGATGCGGGCGCCCATGCCGACGTAATTGTTTTCCAGGTAGTTGGAAAATGCGTCAAGCTCCTTTTTCGTAAAAAATACGGTATAAGGATCTTTAAGCCCTTCGATCATTTCGGCGATGCTTTTATTTTTCAAATCATTTTCAGTGACTCCGCTGACGTGCATCGTTCCGAGAACTTGTCTGACCTGCTCGGTGGTCTGCGCATCGTCCTGCGCCATAGCGCCGGCAGGCAGCAAAGTCAGAAGGGCGGAAGCGAGCGCAAGCGTAACTTTCATCGGTTTCAAGCTTGGTTGTCTCATGACTGACTCTCCCGTGCGTATATTTTTTGGCCGGGAGTCCGGCGGGTTCATCCGCCAAACTCCCGGGAGTCTGTCCGACGGAGTTGCTTTACATATATACCTTCTACGTCGTTCATCGGACAGACTCCTAGTTATGCAGCTTTTGTTTCCATTCGTAAACCAGATTGAGCGCCTGCAGCGGCGTCATGTTGATCAAATCGATCCCCTTCAGCTGGTCCAGCACCAGCTGCGATTTGGCGTCAAGCTTCTTCTTGACGCCGGAAACGGCGACGTTGTCCTCCTCAAAGAGGGACAACTGCTGAACCGCCGGCTCCGCCTTCGCTGTTGCGGCGGCGGCGGTTTCAAGCTCCGCAGCCCGCGGCGGGGAGGGCTGCTCATTCGCGGGCGCGGCCTGCGCAGCGGCGGCCGCCCGCGTTTCAAAGCCGTTCAGCAGCGCATAGGAGCGCTGAATGATCGTTTCGGGCAGCCCGGCAATTTCGGCACAGTAGATGCCGTAGCTGGTGCTTGCCGCCCCGGGAATCAGCTTGCGCAAAAAAGTCACCTGCCTGCCGCTCTCTTTGACCGCCATGCAGTGGTTGCGCAGATGGCCCAAGCTTTCTTCCAAATGCGCAAGCTCGTGGAAGTGCGTCGACACGAGCGTCTTGCAGCCGATCCGGTCGTGCAAAAACTCAATGACCGCCTGGGCGATCGCCATACCTTCGCCCGTCGAAGTGCCGCGGCCCAATTCGTCGATGATGACAAGGCTTTGGCTCGTCGCTTTCTCCGTCATCACCTGGATGTCCATCATCTCGACCATGAACGTGCTCTGGCCGCCGATCAGATCGTCGGCAGCGCCGATCCGCGTAAAAATCCGGTCGACGACCGGCATGCGCGACGACCGTGCGGGCACAAAGCAGCCGATCTGCGCCATCAGGCAGATGACGGCCACCTGCCGCATATACGTGCTCTTCCCGGCCATATTCGGCCCGGTGATGAGCAAAATGCGGCCCTGCTCCTGTTCCAGCCTCGTTTCGTTGGCGATGAACGAGCCGTCCTGGATGACCGCCTCCACAACCGGATGGCGGCCCTCCTCGATGCGGAGATCGAAACCTTCGCCGATCTCCGGCTTGCGGTAGTGATACGCCGCGCTGACAGCGGCCAGCGACTGGTACACGTCGGCGGCGGCGATCACTTCCGCCAGCTTCTGCAGCCGTGAAATGTGCCCGGAAATGCGGTTGCGCAGCTCCGTGAACAGCTCGTGCTCGAGATCGACCATTTTATCCTGCGCTTCGAGAATAAGCGCTTCTTTTTCTTTCAGTTCGGGCGTTACGTAGCGCTCCGCGTTGGCCAGTGTCTGCTTCCGCTCGTAGCGGCCTTCCGGGAGCGAAGCCATGTTCGCTTTCGTCACTTCGATGAAATAGCCGAACACTTTGTTGTAGCCGATCTTCAGCGACTTGATGCCCGTCGCCTCCCGCTCCCGGCGCTCCAGCTCGGCAATCCACTGCTTGCCGTTCGTGCTCGCTTCGCGCAGCTGGTCCAGGTAAGGCTGGTAGCCTTCCCGGATCATGCCGCCGTCGCGGATCGATACGGGAGGCTCGTCGACAATCGCCTCCGCGATCCACGACATCACGTCTTCGCACGCATCCATGTTGTCGACGAGCCGGCGCAGCGTGCGGGAGCCGGATGCCGCGCATACTTCCCGCAGCAGCGGCACCTGCTGCAGCGAATGCTTCAGCGCCGTCATATCCCGCGCATTGGCGTTGCCGTAGGAAATGCGCGCGACGAGCCGCTCCAGGTCGTACACTTCCTTGAGCGCCTGCCGGACATCCTCGCGGACGATCAGCTGGTTATACAGCACATCGACCGCTTCCAGCCGTTCCTCGATGCGGGACACGCTCATGAGCGGCTTCTCGATCCAGCGGCGCAGCATGCGCGCGCCCATGGCCGTTACAGTTCTATCGAGCAGCCAGAGCAGCGAGCCTTTTTTCGTGCGCTCCCGCACCGTCTCGACAAGCTCGAGGTTTCTTCTCGTAAAAGGGTCCATCGTCATGTACATGTCCGGCTCATAGCGGCGGATATGTTTGATATGCGTAAGCGCCCGCTTCTGCGTCTCTTTCAAATAGCTGAGCAGCAGCGCAACGCCCTGTCTGTTCAGCTCGTGGAGCCCGGGCAGCGCCTCGTCCGCGGCAAAATGCTCGGCCAGCAGGCTGTGGTCCGCATCCGACCACTCCGTTACGACGGCGGATCGGCTCCAATTGGCCGTGCTTTCGCGAACTTGTTCGAGCATCGAAGTATCCGCGATCAGCTCGGAAGGGCTGTATACGTTCAGCTCGTCCACGACCGCTTCCCAGGAAGCCGGCAGCAAAGTCGTATACAACTCTCCCGTAGAAATGTCGCACGCGGTAAACGCGTATGCGCCGTTTCCACCGACGAGAGAAACCATATAATTGTTGCTCGACTCGCCCAGCAGCTTGCTGTCCATGACGGTGCCCGGAGTCACAATGCGCACGATTTCCCGCCGCACGACGCCTTTGGCTTCCGCCGGGTCTTCGACCTGCTCGCAAATCGCTGCCTTGAATCCTTTTTCAACCAATCGGGCTATGTAATTTTCCGCGGAATGGTAGGGTACGCCGCACATCGGAATACGGTCTTCTCCCCCGCCGTCCCTGCCTGTCAGCGTAATTTCCAGCTCCCGCGACGCGTTCACCGCATCCTCAAAAAACATTTCGTAAAAATCGCCTAACCGAAAAAATAAAAAAGCATCCGGGACTTGCGCCTTAACGGCCAAGTATTGTTGTATCATCGGTGTGTACTGGGCCATACGTTCCTCCAACCAGATAATAAAATGATTCGTTCTATGAATCTATGAAAATCAACCGCCGCAGCAAGGCGCAGTGCCTCTACTAATTCGTTAAAAGCAGCTCCGTTCCTGCACCCGGGAGTCTGTCCGATAAATTCAGCAGAAGGTATATGTATGCGGAATAACATGTGCAAAAGAAACTCCGCCCGCCAGACTCCTGGCGCAATTCGTACCCGCTTGTTCTGCGCGCAGGACGGTCCGCGGGCCGCAGCAGCGTCCGGCAAACCGTCCCTTATCCAATCCGGCGACAATCGATTCTATTATAACATGATTTACTGCTTAATTGCTTCTTTGCGATGATAGGGGGCAATGCGCCACGCTTTGCGGATATCCTCACGCTCATTCCACGGCTCCATCCGTTCGATCCGCAGTTTCAGCCGGTCCAGCACTTTTGCATGAACGTCGTACGCCTCCAGTTTTTCTAAATCCTTCCACAACTCCGCCACCGTTTGCTGAAGGCTTGCTTTGTCTCCGCGATAATAGGCTCGCTGTATGTCGAGTTTTTGCAGAGGCTGCTGCTGAAGTAGCCAATAGTTGTCGGCGATCAGCGAAGCGAGCGCGAATGTGCCGCGCGCAACCAGCGGCGACTCCATCCAGCTCGGCAGCGTGCGGTATTCGAAGCCGCCGTGCGGCTGGCGCCGGAAATCGCCGAGGAAGCCGTATCGGGGTCGGCGGTCGCGGGTCGTCGGCCCCTCGATTTGCATCAGCGGCAGCGCGAGATAGTTGTCGAGCGCGCGCAGCAGGTGCGTATTCAGCCAGCAGCGGCTGAAGTGGATATGGCCGCCGAGCGGGAAGCCGCTCACCGGCATGCCTCCCGAGAGCCAGGCGAGGCTCTCGTCGGGAATCGCCCGCGCGGCGAGCTGCATCGAAGACAGCAGGTTTCTCGCCAGCTCGCGCGGGTCGGCGCTTGGCTGCGGGCGCAGCTCCGCCAGCGGCAGGATGACGCGATGCCCGCTGAGCACGATGGCATCGCAGCCGACTGCGCCGTCCCGCGCGAGATAGCGGTCGGCGGAGACGACTTTGCCCCGCGGGCTGAGCAGCAGGAACTCGGGGTCGCTGCCGAGCACGGCCCGCTCGGTGCGCCGCAGCTCTTGACCCAGCGCGGCTGCATAGCGGTCGATCGCCTGGGCGAACAGCGGCGTGAGCCGCTCGTTCAGCTTCGGCGCCGGGTCCACATCGAGCACGAGCGTATGCCCGTTAGGCAGGATGCCGACCGTCACCAGCCCGTAATCCAGACCGAGCGCGTAGATCGCCTTGACGGACTCGCGGCTCGCCCTGCGCACGTGACGGCTCGCCAGTTCGGGCTGCACTTCCTCGTAAGCGGGCTTAAGGTGCTTGTAGGTGGAATCGTAAACCGACTGTTCCGAGCGGAGCAAACGCTCTTTTTTCTCGTAAACGGCCAAAATTTGCAAATGAAAGACGGCAACCTTGTACATATAGGGAAAAACGATCCGTCCGCTTTGGCCGCCAAGCGAAGCCCTCGTCTTGATCCCGTGCAGGCCGAGCAGTTCGTCGCGCCTGGCCGGCTGCCGGGCGCGCAAAATCGCTTTCACCGGCTGCAGCGCGCGCTTGCCCGGCTGCTCGCTCTGCGCCCCGCCCCAATGGATGACAACCTGCCCCTGCCAGTCCTCCGGCAGCTTCGTTCCGCTGGCCGTCCGCATGCTCCCGGCGATCGCCAGGGCATCCCGTTCGTGAAAATGGAGAAAAAATGTGTCCATTGTCAGGCTCCTTCGGTTTTTTTGGGGCCGCTCCGTTCAAGCCCATTTTCCAGGCCAAAACAAAAAAGAGGGCGAATGCCCTCTGCCGAACCCAATGCTCCTGCATACAGTGAAGTATAAGGTTCCTTAATCCAGGTCTTCTTCGAGCAGCGCAGCATCCAGATCCTCGAAATCTCCGTCCACGCTGTCATCGAAGTCCACATGCTTGTCGTCGAAATCGCTTGGGCCGGTCGGGCTAACGACTACATTCACTTTCGTTTCGGCGACCATCTCGACCTGGAACTCCCGTTCCACCCGGATTACCACGCTGTCGCCGCCGGAGGAGACGCTGGCTTCCACACAGTTCGGCTCCTGTGTTGCGAAGGCAGCCACCTCAGCCGTAGCCGACCTATGCTTCTTGTCTAAGTAAGTAAGCGGAACGACTTCTACATAGGACACTGTCTCTTTTGCAACATCGGTTTTGGTGTTGCGATCGTAAGAATACCAGATGTTGATATCATAAGTACCAACTACCTCTACGCCATCTCCGGATTGGATCGCTTCATATTGGTTGTTAATGATCCAAGCGCCCAATATACTGGTCGGAGAAAAGGGCGGAGTCACGGTATGACTTACGTGCGAGAATTTGCGGCCTTTGCCGCAGACAGCTTTGGTAATGATCTCTCTGCACTGCAAATCTTTATCTATTGACATCCTTTCAACCTCCTCCATACAATCATTCATTACAAGTGTATGCGGGACATAGGCAAATGTTGATTAAATGGATGCGAACAAATAAATATTATTATCGAATCGCCTATATAATGCCGATAAAAGTAAATGATTTGCAGTCAAAAAAGCGGCCGCAGCATCAAGCGCCGGCGACGCACGGCTTCTCTGTTATTCGTGTGATTTTACTACATTTTATTTCGTTTTGCGCTCGTTAATTCCACAAATTCCAAATTGCTTTCTCTATGGAAATGAACCGGCCAAATTCGCGCAGCCAAAAAATATCTCTGAATCTAGCGTTTCATTCCAAAAGTTCTTTCGCAATATAATGTGTCATCAAAATTCAGCTGCCTGAAATACGGCAAAACCGCCAGCCCCAAGACGGACTGACGGTTTAGCATAGGATCTGTAAGGTTAATAAGCAGTCCAGCCCGCATCGGCCGTTACAACCGTGCCGTTAACGAAGCTAGCATCGTCGGAAGCAAGGAACAACGCCACTTTCGCAATATCTTCCGGCTCCCCTGTGCGCGGGTTGAGGTTTATGCCGGCCATCGCTCTTTCGATACCGAACGGGTTCGGGGTCGTAAGGGATGCGCTGATGTTTGTATTGACGCCGCCCGGCGCGATGGCATTACAGCGGATGCCTTTAGGCGCATATTGGAATCCGACGTTCTTCGTCAGGCCGACGACGGCGTGCTTCGAAGCCGTATAAGCCGCGCCGGCGCGGGAACCCATCAAGCCCCCCGCGGATGCAATGTTGACTATGACTCCGCCTTGTTTCTCCAGAAAAATCGGAATCACTTTGCGGATCGTTCTCATTGGTCCTGTCGTATTGATGGCGAAGACGCGGTCCCACAGCTCGTCCGTCAAGTCTCCGGCCGGGACGAAGTTGTCCATAATGCCGGCGTTGTTGACGAGAATGTCTACGGTACCATATTGCTCAACGGTTGTATCGATAAGCGCCTGCACGTCTTCTTCTTTTGCGACGTTAGCGGCAATAGCGAAGGCGGCGCCGCCTCTGGAGACAATCCCGTCAACAACGGCTTGCGCGGCTTCAACACGAAGGTCTGATACGGCAACTTTCGCCCCTTCCGCAGCGTACAATTCTGCGATGGCTCTTCCCATGCCCGAAGCAGCCCCAGTAACAACAGCTACTTTTCCGGATAATCTCATGACGAAATTCCTCCATTTATCTTTATTATTTTATATCTTCGAACAAACAATGCCGGCTGTCCCCAAGAAATAACGAACACATGTTCAATAGAGAACATCCGTTACTTCAAGTATAATGAGGGATATAAGTGATTACAATCAGTAAAAACAGCGCGTTTGTCAGATAACGAACAACTCGGCCGATTTTGTTCAATATGTTTAACAGGAAGGATCGCATAGACAATGACCGACAATGGCAAAAAAATAGACCGCCGCATCGTTCGCAGCCGGGCCGCGTTACGCCAAGCGCTGCTGACGCTAATGGCGGACAAGCCGTTTACGGCGGTATCCATTACGGAAATCGTGGAGCTTGCGAATTATAACCGCGGGACCTTCTATTCCAATTATGAAAGCAAGGAGGCGCTACTTGAAGATATCATTCTCGACCTGATCGATAAATTACTACTTTCCTTCCGCGCGCCTTACGAGAAGGTGGAGTTCTTCCACATCGACCAGCTGCCGGCGCATTCCGTTATGCTTTTCGCGCACATTTACGAGCATTCCGCGATTTATACCGTTCTTATGAAAAGCGATGTACTGCCGGCGCTCCGGGAGAAAATGTTCACCGCGCTCAAGCGGATTTCTATGGAGGAGCTTGTCTCTACGAAAAACGACATCGATGAAGAACTGCTGGCCACCTATTCGATCCACGCGCTGTTAGGGCTTGTGTTCCACTGGGTGGAGAGCGGTTTCAATCATTCGCCGGCCTATATGCAGGAGCAACTGGTGAAGATCATCAACTATCGTCCGACCGTTGCGAAGACGTCGATCAAAGGATCGGCCAGGCAGTGATCTCTTTATACTCCCGGCAATCCGCAGCCCTCTGCAAGCATCATAAACAAGAAGACCAGAGAGGCGGCCCTTAACTTGAGCCGCCTTTCTGGTCTATCCTATGCTACAGCTTATTCGTATCGCTCCCTGGTCTTTCCGCTGCGGGTGGCTGCTCCCGGTCCTTAACATTACAAGCTATTTCTTAGCGGCAGAATTCCCATTATCAAAATATGAAGTGTCCAAAATTCTGGCATAAATATAAGGGTTCAAATTGGGACTTTGTTATACAGCGAAAATTCCACCTCGTGTTCTCCGGGGTCGACGACAGCGGCATCTAGAACGAGCCGCTTGAATTTGCGGTCAAGCGTAAAAGTAACGTCTCCGTATTGGTCGATCTTTAACACTTCCTGGAACTGTTTATTTTTCACCAACGTATCTGCTGAGTCCCTTGACAAAACCGCATAAATGTTGTCGATGTCCATTGGCATAGCAAAAATCGGCGTTCTTTCTCAGGACTTGTATGGGGTTTGGCTGCGGCAGGTCGGGTATCGTTCCAACAGCTCCGGCAGCAATCGCGCCAACTCAGACAGCCAAACCGGACTGAGCTGCGGTACGGCGAGACGCCTAAGCCATACTGTTACCGGACGGTAGGACTGGGAGCTTGCTGAAGGGTAACAGCCGGCAATTGCTGTTTGTTCCCCCTGGCTTTCTACCATCGATTTAAATTCCTGCGCCAGTCTCGTTTTGCCTATGCCCGCCTCCCCTTTCAATATCCACATCGCGCTTTTGCCTGCCGCTGCCTGCTTCCAAGCTTTCAGAAGATGCCCCCATTCGGCGGATCTGCCGATCAGCTCGTTCTGCGCGGTCGACGAAGGTTCGACGCCGTTCTGCGTAAGCCTTTCAATCAGGTACACGGTTTCTTCTGTCGGGCCTATCCCCAGTTCGTCTTGCCATTTACTCAGCATTTGCCGGTAAATTCGAGTAGCGCCCGCCATATCTTTATTCAAGGCGTACAGCCGCATCAACGTGCGGTACGTTTCCTCTCTTAATGGATTCTGGATCAGCAGCTTGTTCGCGAAAACGATAGCCGACGAGTATTCCCGCTGACCTTCCAGCATTCCCGCAGGTCGTGAAGTAGTTTCCGCAAATTGGAAAGGGCTTGTTTCTCGGTGGAACCCGGCCAGAAATCAAAGGCAATTTGTTTCCTGCTTATTGTCCTGTCAAAAGTTATTATCAAGTATGCCAGCAGTTTGACCTTGCTTCCGGAAAAAAACGTCGTTAACTCCTTGTCGTCTATAGTAATTTTTAACCTGCCTAACAGTTGAATACTGCTGTTTGTCAAACCGGCCACCCCCATCTCAAACCCGATTCTAATTAGCTTATTCTCCCATTGTAATATATGAATTTGTAATGTGAAAATGTTTTAAAGGACACAGAAAAAGTGACATTCCGCCCTTTTAAACGGCTGTCCACATAAGATGCACCCAAAACTGCAAAAGTCGGGCTATGGTGAAACCTACCGCCAGATCCGGTCGCACAATTTGCCTGGTTGCACGAAAAAACCTGCAAAAGTACATTTTTTTCTCGATGGATATGCCGGCAACGGAATATTCCTGCAATTGTGCAGGCTTTTCGCCGCAAACATAGGCTCAGATTCATTTTTATAGAAAATTCCTGCACAATCGCAGGCTTTTCACCAAAATGAGCCACTTTTACGAAAAAAAACTGCACTTTTGCAGGTTTTCTCCCTCTTCCCTGCCCTATTCCCCGCCCTCTACCGATGTTTCTCATCGCTCGGGTCCACACCCGAAGCACCGACGAGGCGCTTCGCTCGTGCTTACTCGCGCCCGCGCGCAGTCCCAGCTTGCGGTGCTGCGCTGCATGGCGGCGGTCGGTCGACCACACGAAGCCAGGCCGGCGCTCCGGCGCTCATAAAAAAAGGACGAAGCCACGTCCTGTGCTTCGTCCCGTAGATTTGATCAGCTACTCTACTTTAAGCTTGATTTTTTTGCCCATCATGCCGCCTTGCGCTTGCAGATAAAATCCTTTTGCATCTTTCGGGACGTCGAAAGCGACGTAGCCGGTAAGGCTTAATCCGGGATTAAGACTTTTCAGGAAAAACGATTTGTCCATGCCAACCGCCGTCATGGCGTCCGAAGAGCTCGAAAATTCTCTTTTTTGATCGTCGATTAATTTGTAGCTGGCCTGATCGACGGTAATCTTATCTTTTTGGTTGTTGACAACCGTCAGTTTAATGATTTTGAAAACGCCTTGCGCCTTGGCCTTCAAAAATTCGTTGTCGCCGGCCTCTTCTTTTGTTTCCACGCTTTCGACGGTGATTTTCACATCGGAAGATACGCCCTCTTTGGAAAGTTCGGCCGGTGTCGGCGCTGGAGTCGGCGTTGGCGTCGATTTGGCCGTAGCCGCCGGTGCCGAAGGCGCTGCTTTTTTGGTGTCGGCCTGCTCCTGCTTTTGCTCCACTTTGACAGGGGCGTTCACCTGATTTTTTGCAGTAAGCAGCTTCAAGCTGCCGATCACATAAAGTCCGGCAATAACAGCCCAGAAGACCCCAAAAATTTTACCTGCGACCCGCAAATTTTTCCATGATACAAAGATCATGACGTAAGGCACGAAAATCCATCCCAATACTTTTAGAAATGCCACTTCAACAGCCCCCAATAAATAGTATAATTTTCCTATTTATCGATTATACATAGTATTTAAGGCTCAGTCTACTAAAATTTGTATTAAGATTCGACGGCATTCGCCTCTTATTCATTGTTTCCGGGCTTTTGCTTCTTTTGTTTCTTGGCGACGGACAAGTACTGTATCAGTTCTCTATGCAGCTGAAAAATGGCGGAACGCACCTCGAATTCCTCTCTGTTCGCCGGCAAGGGCATCTCTTTGAAGCGCTGCTCCAGCAGCTGCAATTCCCGCTCCGTATGACCTATGTAATAGTCCGCTTTGACGTGCTCGCTCAAGCCTTCGAATATAGCGGCGACAAGTTCGCCCTGCGGCAATGTCTGATATACCCGGGCGACGAGATCGGTCATTCGGTTGATCAGATCCAGCTGTTCGCCGCGCATGTAGAAATAGACCCTCCAGTAAGGATCGCCTCCGAATAGGAGCGCGTTGTCCAGCGACCGTTTGGCCAAAAGCGCGCCGCGCTCAATCGCTTCCCCGGCATCCAGCAGTTCCTTGCCGTCCCAAACGGTGGAATTGTCCCGCAGATGAGCCGCAATATGTTTGAAAATGTCGGAAAATAGCTGCTCGACCCGCTCCTTCTGTGCGGTGATCTCCCGGTCTGCCCTGGGCATGTAGGCGATGTTGATCAATGTCGCCGTGCCCAAACCGACCAGCAGCAAATACACTTCATTCAGAATCGCCGGCAGGCTCACCGTTTCGTAAGCGTACAGATGGAACATCGAGACCGCACCTGTCACGGTTCCTTCGCTGATTCGCAAGCGGTGCAAAATCGGAAAAACAGCAAGCACGAACAACCCGACGACCCACGCATGAAAACCGAACATCAGGAACAGCAAGGAGCCGAACAATAGCCCCATCAAGGAAGCTGCGAGCCGCTGCAGGGCGCTTTGCAGCCCTTTTTTCTTCGTCACCTCGACGCCGAGAATCGCGAGCAGGCCCGCTGCCGCAGGCGATTTCAGCCCCAGCAGCCCGGCGGCGCACATTGCGATTACGACGGCAATCGCCGTTTTTAGCACTCGAAAGCCCATAGCTTTCACCTCTTTCGCGGTTCGTCTATGGGCTCATTATTTCATTTCAGGCCGCATGTGGCAAGCTTACCGGTGTTTGGTCAGCCGCTTTTCGAGGTAGGCAACGGCCTGATACATCAGCGTCGCGACGAGTGCGATGACGATCAGCGTGCTCATGACCAGCGTGAAGTTGAACACCTGGAAGCCGTAAATAATTAAATAGCCGAGGCCGATTTGCGAGACGAGAAATTCGCCGACGATCACGCCGACCCAAGCCAGACCGACGTTCGCTTTCAAGGTCGAAATGATCGCCGGAAAGGAGGCCGGCAAGATGACTTTTTGCAGCACTTTTCGCTTGCTGCCGCCAAAAATGTGAACGACTTTGACGTAGTTCGCATCGACTTCTTTAAAGCTGCCGTACACGACAAGCGTCGTGATGATAACGGTTATCGACAACGTTGTCGCAATGATTGCAAGCAGCCCGGGGCCGAGGCCGACGATGAACAGCGGGCCGAGCGCGACCTTCGGCATGCTGTTCAGCACGACGATGTAAGGATCGAGCACCCGGGACAAAAACGGCGACCACCAGATGATGACGGCGAGCGCCGTACCGAACAGAGTGCCGAGGGCAAAACCGGCAAACGTTTCAAAGACGGTGGCTCCCACATGCGGCAAAAGCGAGCCGTCGAGCAGCTTCTCCCAGAGCAGACCGAACACCTTGCTCGGGTAGCTGAACAGCAGCACATCGATCCATTTCATCCGGCCGGCCAGCTCCCATAGCGCGAAGAAGGCGATCAGGATGGCGAGCTGGGTTAGCCGAACGCAGACGGTTTCCTTGTTTCTTGCGGCGATATACTGCCGCCGCACTTCGTGCGTGAGCCGCCGCGCAGTAACCATGGACGGCTCGGCAGGCCGGATCTCTTCATTTTGCATCGGTATCATCTCCTGTCTCCGGCGCTTCGAATTCCTGCCAAACGGACTTGAACAATCCGTTGAAATCGGGAAGCTCCCTCGCCAAGAACGGTAGCGCCAGGCGAATCTCCTCGGGTATAACAAACTCACGGCGAATGCGTCCGGGATTCGGCTCCAGCACGATAATCCGGTCGCTCATGGCAATCGCTTCGGAAATGTCGTGCGTGACGAGCACCGCGGTCTTGTTTTTGGCGCGCAGCGTCCCGGCGACCAAGTCTTCAAGCTGCAGCTTGGTCTGGTAATCGAGCGCGGAGAACGGTTCGTCCAACAGCATAATTTCCGGCTCCGTCGCCAAAGTGCGCACGAGCGCGACCCGCTGGCGCATCCCTCCGGAAAGCTGTGCCGGATAGTAATCCTTGTAGCGTGCAAGCCCCATTTCGTCGAGCAGGTGAAGCACGTACTCCCGCTTCTCCGCGGTCAAATTGCCCTGCAGCTCCAGTCCGATCGCCGCGTTATGAAAAATCGTGCGCCAAGGAAACAAATAATCCTGCTGCAGCATGTACCCGATCTTGGAAGACGGCCCGCTGACCGCTTCTCCCGCTACGGTGACGACGCCGGCTGTCGGCGCGATCAGCCCGGCGACGATCGACAAGACGGTCGTTTTTCCGCATCCGCTGGGACCGATGAGACTGACGAATTCGCCGCGCCGGACGGTCAAGCTTACATTTTGCAAGGCTAGCGTAGCCCGCTGCTGCGTGACATAAATTTGCGTAATTTCAGCAATGGATACAGCCGTGTCCATGTTCCTCCCCCCTCGTGCCCTCATGTGTCGCGTGCGCCGTTCCGCTGTGCTCTTTCACTATTTCACGCTGTTTTTGGCTTTTTCGGCAAACGTGTTGTCGACCAGCTTGCTCCACTCCACTTTCTGCTTCAACTCGCCTGCCGTCGTCATCACGTCGAGCAGGTTGTTCCATTCCTTCTCGTCGACGATCGGGTCCGATGCATACGAGCCTTGATCTTTGTAGCGTTTGATGACGCTTTTGACGATTTCCGAGTCCGTGTCTTTAAAAAAGGGCAGAACCGCCTGCGCGATTTCGTCTACGCTTTTGGCTTTGACCCAATTTTGCGCGCGCTGCACGGCATTCGTAAACTTCTGGATCGTACCCGGATTTTTGTCGATGAAGCTTTTTTTGCTCATAAAGACAGTGTAAGGCAGGTGTCCGCTTTCCACGCCGAAAGAAGCGATGACGTAGCCTTTGCCCTCTTTTTCAACGATCGAAGCCTGGGGCTCGAAGAGCTGGACATATTCGCCGGTACCCGAGGAATAGGCGGACGTAATGTTGGCGAAATCGATATTTTGAATCAGCTCGAGATCTTTTTTCGGGTCGATGCCGTGCTTTTTCAAAGTAAATTCTCCGGCCATTTGCGGCATGCCGCCTTTTCTTTGTCCCAGAAAGACGGAGCCCTTGAGCGAGTTCCAATCGAACGGATCGACTTTTTTGCGGGATACGAGAAAAGTACCGTCCGTTTGCGTAAGCTGGGCAAAATTAATGACCGGATCTTCCGAGCCCTGCTGTGCAACGTAGATCGACGTTTCCGAACCGACCAGCGCCACATCGATCCCGCCTGAAAGCAGAGCGGTCATCGTCTTGTCTCCGCCCGGCGTCGTTGTCAGCTCCGCCTCAAGCCCTTCCTCTTTGAAAAATCCTTGCGACAATGCGACGTACTGCGGGGCATAAAATAAAGATCGCGTCACTTCCCCGATCCGGACTTTCGCCGTTTCCTCCGTTTTTTTGCCGCACGCCGGTAAAATGACGCCGAGCAGCAGCACCGCTGTCAGCCCACATACCAAGCCTATACGTTTCATGGATGTTCCCTCCATTGGATTGTTGTACTGTATCGTATGCAAATGCCCAGAGGTCGGTTAACGGCGGCTTTGAACATATCCTTCTGTGCGGATGCGAATATTGCCCCCATGGATGAGGAACGATAAGCCATACAGATTCCAATAGATTCCCGACAAGGAAAGTGCAGACAATGTGGAGACAGCTATTTTTCAAAAATCGCCCGCCCGCCGCAAAGCCGCCCCAGCCTGCCGAGGAACAGCCCGGGCAGACGGACCAGGGCAGCGCCTGCATTCCGGCCTGTTTGGCCGACAGTCTGGAGCGGATCCGGACGACGTTCAGCAACTGCAAAGATCTCGTCATCCTTCCCTGGAGCTATGGCCCGGAGCTCGGGCAAACGGCATTCTCCGTCTATTTCGATACGCTCGTCCAAAACAAAAAAGTGAACTATATGAAGGAAACGCTGCAGGATCTGGTGACGCACGAAATCGGACCGGCAGAGGATGTTACGCCCGAACAGATAGCCGGCTTTTTTTCCGGTAACGGGGTGTCCGCCCAGTCGGCCAAAGTGTTGGACGCCTTCCCGCAAGCCGTGCAGCACATTTTGGACGGGAATCTGGTTATCTTTTTCAACCAATGGGACAAGGCGCTTGCCTACAGTGCGCTCGACGTCAAACACCGCCAGCTGAACGAGCCGATTACCGAGCCGGTCGTGCAGGGACCGCACGTCAGCATGATCGAGGATCTCGCCACCAACATCGGCATCATCCGCAGCCTGCTGAAGTCGCCAAGGCTCAAGTTCGAATTTTTGCGGGCGGGAGAGGAAAGCCAGCGCAGCATCACGTTCGGTTATTTGGACGGAACCGTCAATCCGGAGACGCTAACCGAATTCAGGCGGCGCCTTGCGGATATCGACAAGGAAGAAATTTTGGAAACTTCGTATTTGGAAGAATGGCTAGGCGAATCCTCCTTGTCGCCGTTTCCTCAGGTGCGATATACGGAACGTCCGGACACGGCGATCGCCGCGCTGCTCGACGGTAAAATTATCGTAATGGTAGACGGAACGCCGACGATCGTCATTTGTCCGGCGCATTTTCTCGAGTTTTTCTCCACCAGCGAGGATTATTATCAAAGAACGGTTTTCACTTCGTTAATCCGGCTGCTCCGAATTGGCGCATTCCTGATGGCGCTGCTGCTTCCGAGCACCTATATCGCCCTCTCGACCTTCCATTCCGAGCTGCTGCCGACCGTGCTGCTGTTGGCGATCCTGGACACGCGCGAAGGCATTCCGTTCCCGGCGTTCGTGGAAGCGCTCATTATGGAATTTTTTTTCGAATTGCTGCGTGAAGCCGGCATTCGACTGCCGCGGCCGGTCGGCTCCGCGGTCAGCATCGTCGGCGCGCTCGTCATCGGCCAGGCTGCGATCCAGGCCAAAATCGCTTCCCCGGTTATGGTCATCGTCGTTTCGCTGACCGGAATCGCCTCCTTCGCGCTGCCGCAGTACAGCATGTCCATCGCGGTGCGGATTTTGCGGTTCCCGCTCATGGTACTCGCCGCCACGTTCGGGGGTCTCGGCATCATGATCGGATGCCTGCTTGTATTCCTGCATCTCACGACATTGCGTTCGCTTGGCCAGCCGTATATGTCGCCCTTGGCCCCTCTGGACATCAAGCAATTCCGCGACGTCATCATCATTTTCGCGCGCAAAATTTTGCTTCATTCGCCCCGTAACCGGCATTTGCACAAAAAGACGGGAGAAAGGAAAAAGGTGTCATGAAACCGTTCGTTCGCATCGCCCTGGCTGCACTGGCCTTAGTCCCGCTCGCCGGCTGTTGGGATAAGGCGGAATTGACCGAATTCGGGTATGTCCAGGCGGTCGCGATCGATCAGAACGAAGAAGGAAAAATCGCGCTCACCACCCATTTTTACAATCCTTCGGGAGGAACCAGCATGGGCGAAACCGCCAAGCAGGGAAAAAAAGGGCTGAACATTAAAACCGAAGCGGATACCGTCTTCGACGCGGTGCGGGATATCACGATTCATTTGGGGCGGAAGGCAAAATGGGACCATATGCGCATCATCGTCATCGGCGAACAATTGGCCCGAAAGCAGCATATCGGGGAAGTTCTCGATTTTTTCTCAAGAGATCATGAACCGAGGGGTACCGTCCTGCTCTTGATCGCGGAAGGCAAGGCGGGCGACTACCTGTACGTCAAGCCGTTCATCGAAAACACCATTGGCGAACAGCTCCGAAGCATCGAGGAAACGGCGCAAACATACACGTCCAAAACGTCCAAAGTGCCGCTGCTCGAACTCGCGATTCAGCTAAAAAGCGAAACGAACGTCGGCATTGTTCCTTTCATCTATAAAGACAAATCTTCACATGCGTTGTCCGTAGCCGGAAGCGCAGTCATCCAAAAAGGATATATGACCGACCTTGCGGTATCGCCGTCCGATACCCAGGCTTTGGCGATGCTGTACGACAAGTACGACCACGGGATCGTCGAATTTCCCTGCATCGGCTCGACATCCAAATCGAAAATGTCCAAAGAATCGTACCAAGTGACCACGCTGCAGACAAAAATGACGCCCATCATCAAGGGAAACGACATTAGCGTCG
The DNA here is from genome assembly GCF_056120505.1 of Paenibacillus sp. sgz302164. Lineage (NCBI taxonomy): Bacteria > Bacillati > Bacillota > Bacilli > Caryophanales > Paenibacillaceae > Paenibacillus > Paenibacillus sp. sgz302164. Next base: position 112,485 of record NZ_JBVYOL010000007.1, read on the forward strand.
ATGTCTCGACCCAAATAACCGGGAGTGTCGGCGAGCTTCGCTGTTCCATTTTGAAGACCAAGGATGAAGGGAAACAATTCGAGCGCATGATCGGCAAACAAGTCGAGCAAAATATGCGGAAAATAATTACTAAATCCCAGGCCAAAAAAATCGATATTCTCGGCATCGGAAATCGCATATACAGAAAAAACCCGGCGCTGTGGAAGCGGTTGAAGCCGGATTGGAACGAGCGTTTCGCCGATGTGCGGTTCCATATCGATGTCCAGGTCAAATTGCTCGATACCGGGCTCAACCTTGGCACGCCTTTCCGGAAAAGAGGTGAATAGCCGTGCTCGCCAAATTCGCGGTTCTCCTCCTTCTTTGTGTGGGAATGCTGGCCGGCGACGCCTCGAAATGGAAGCAGGCCGGCAGGCGGGAGCGGATCATTTATGGAATGTTTGCGATTCCGATTCTGTATCTCGGCCTCCTTTTTGTGACGAATAAGCAATGGGCGAATCTGAATGATCTCATGGAGTACTGCTTTGAGAAACCGGCAAAACGCATTGTCGAGATGATCAAGCTTCCGGACTGAAGCCGGCCGGGATCGACGCGATCGATAAAAGGATGGTTATGATGAACAAGCAAGAAAGCATCTCTTCTTTCCAAATGGCTATGCTGTTTCTTGCCGGCATGACCGGCTCGTCCATCGTATTGATTCCGTCGCCGCTCGCGGGCGCCGCCAAAAACGGGGCATGGCTTTCGCTTATCATCGCTTTTGCCATGGGGCTGCTTATACTGGCCTGCATCCTCTATTTGCACAGAGCGAATCCGGGGGCGGCTTTTTTTGAACAAAGCCGGCAGGCGCTCGGGAAATGGCTGACGATTCTGCTCGCCGTGCCGTATGTTTGCGCCTTGTTCTGGCAAGTATCGGCCATTGTGATTGAAATCGGCGGCTTCTTCAAAAGCACGATGATGAAGGAAACGCCTGTCTCCGCCATTCATCTTTTATTTTTCGTTACGATTGCGCTGACGGTCCGCCAAGGCATTGAAGTCATAGCCCGGATGGCCGTTGTTCTGCTGACTTTGATGTTCGCATTTATACTTATGATTTGGGCGATGGCTTCGCCTTACTATCACGCGGAATTTTTGCTGCCGTTCATGCCGGACGGGATCAAGCCGATCCTTCACGGCGCTTACATCGCATACGGGTTCCCTTATGCCGAAGTTGCGCTGTACGCGATGATCCTCCCATATGTCCGCAATGACGAAAAGCCCAAGCTCGGAAAAATGATGACGATTGCGATCACCGTTAACGGTATAACGCTGCTTGTGTCCATCATCTGTTCCATTATGGCTTTGGGCCCTTTGGCCGGCGAACTGAAATATTCCTTATATCAGCTTGCCCGCTTAATATTTATTCAGGAAATCATTGAAAGAATCGAATCCGTGGTCGGTTTCTCGCTGATCGTCGGCTCTTATATGAAAGCTTCCATCGTCTTGTTCATATTAATCAAAGTCTTGGCGCAACTGCTGAAATTGCCGGATTCCAACATGCTCGTTTTCCCCGTTGCCCTGGTCTGCCTGCTGTTAGCCAGCACCATGTATGCCGAGGAGCTGAAATTTACCGAAGACGGTTACATCATCTGGCCCCTCATGGATACTGCCGCATACATTGCGCCGCTCCTTCTGGTCGCCCTGGTAACCTGGCTTCGACGAAAAAAACAGCATTCCCAGGAGCCTGTCCGATGAACTCGGCAGCCGCTCTTCCCCGACCTGCGCCTCTCCTGCATAGGTTACGGAGCTGAAATGAGGAGGCAAGGCGGCTTGGCAAGGAAAAAAACCTGCAAAAGTGCAGGTTTTCTCTCTGAAATTCGCTTATTTTGGCGAAAAACCTGCAAAAGTGCAGGAATTTTCGCTGAAAGTGAGTATGAGTCTATATATTTGGTGAAAAGCCTGCACTTTTGCAGGCATTGTTCGTGGACAGCGATCAAGGACGCAAATTCATGTATGTTTGCAGGTTTTCTTCGTGCTACCAAGGGAATGCGCCGTACAGGTCAGAATCATTCCCTCTCCAGCAGCGACGCTCCTGCAATGCCGGGATTCGTCATTTCATACGGATCCAGAATAAGATCCAGTTCTTCTTCGGTAAGCACGTTGTACAAAAGACATAGCTCCCGTACGGAGCGGCCGGTTTCAATCGCTTCGCGGGCGATTCTGGCGACCACCTCGTAGCCGAGATGCGGATTAAGCGCCGTAATGACCCCTACGCTCCGGTCTACGTAGGCTTTGCACTGCTCCACGTTAGCCTGGATACCCTCAAGGCAGTAGGTGCGGAACGCCTTGAACACCTGATTCATCATGCTTAACGATTGCAGCAGATTGAATACAAGCACCGGCTCCATCACGTTCAGCTCAAGCTGGCCGGCCTCCGAAGCCAGGCAAATCGTATGATCGTTGCCGATGACCTGGAAGGCGACCTGGTTGACGACCTCGCACATGACCGGATTCACTTTGCCCGGCATGATCGAGGAGCCCGGCTGCCGGGGCGGCAGGCTGATCTCGCCGAGTCCGGCGCGCGGCCCGGATGCGAGCAGCCGCAGGTCGTTGGCGATTTTGGACATGTTGATCATGCACACTTTCAAAGCGGCCGAAACTTCGGTGTAAGCGTCCGTGTTTTGCGTGGCATCGACCAGATGCTCGGCGCCTGTGAGCGGAAACCCGCTGATCGCCGCCAAACGCTCCACGACTTCGGCAATATAGCGCGGGGATGCGTTCAGCCCTGTGCCGACCGCGGTCGCGCCCATGTTCACTTCGTACAGGCAGGCGCGCGTCCCGCCGATCCGCCGGATATCCCGGGCCAGCGCCCGGCTGTACGCCTCGAATTCCTGGCCGAGGCGAATGGGCACGCCGTCCTGCAAATGCGTGCGCCCCATTTTGATCACGCCGTCGAATTCTTTTGCCTTGATTTGAAAAGCGTCATGCAGTTGGCCGAGCGTCGCCAGCAGTTGGTCGAGCAGCGAAAGAGCGGCGATATGAATGGCCGTAGGAAACGCGTCATTCGTCGATTGCGCCATGTTGACATGGCTGTTCGGACTTAGAGCGGAGTAGTCCCCCTTCGCGTTGCCGAGCAGTTCGAGCGCACGGTTGGCGATCACTTCATTCGCGTTCATATTGATTGAAGTTCCGGCTCCGCCCTGGATCGGGTCCACGATGAACTGGTCGTGCCATTGCCCGCCGATAATTTCCTCCGCGGCCTGCACGATCGCTTCGCCCAGACGCGGATTCAGCTGCCTCGCCGACATGTTGGCCTGCGCGGCCGCCTTCTTGACGATAGCCATCGCAATGATCAGTTCCTCATGAATGCGGTAGCCCGTAATCGGAAAATTTTCCATCGCCCGCAGCGTCTGAATACCGTAATATGCTTCGGAAGGGACTTCTTTCGATCCCAGAAAATCTTTTTCCAACCGTACGTTTCCATTCGACATGTTCTCTCGCTCCAATCGCTGTTTTGTCCATCTCTCAAGTCATATGCTATGCCGCTTTGTTTACTTCGTCAATGGAATTCAAATATTGCTTCGCCTGCGCCTTGTCATATTGTCCCTCCAGCTTGGACATTACGATGGCCGCCAGTCCGTTGCCGAGCACGTTCACGACGGTGCGGGCCATGTCGAGAATGCGGTCGATGCCGGCAATAATCGCCAGTCCTTCTACCGGTATGCCGACCGACCCCAGCGTCGCCAGCAGCACGACGAAGGAAACGCCGGGCACGCCGGCAATGCCTTTGGACGTAACCATCAGCACGAGCACAAGCGTAAGCTGTGTCGTTATCGGCAAATGAATGCCGTACATTTGCGCAATAAACAGCGCCGCTATCGCCTGATACAGTGTAGAGCCGTCAAGATTAAACGAGTACCCGGTAGGAATGACGAAAGAGGTAATCGCTTTGGGGCATCCGAAGTTTTCCATTTTTTGCATCAATTTAGGTAAAACCGTTTCCGAGCTTGCCGTGGAATAAGCGAGCACGATTTCGTCTTTCAAAATTTTGATGATGGAAATGATGCTCGTTCCGGCCATTTTGGCGATCAGTCCGAATACTACGAAAATAAAGAATAACATGCCTCCGTAGACGGTAAAAATGAGTTTCCCAAGCGGCAAAAGAGAGGAAATGCCGAACTTCGATACCGTCACGCCGATCAGAGCGAATACGCCGAACGGAGCGAATTTCATAATTTGATTCGTGACCCAGAACATCGACTCCGAGACGCCCTGGAAGAAAGCGATGACCGGCTTGCCCTTCTCGCCAATCGCCGCGACACCCAGCGCGAACATGACGGAGAAAAAGATGACCGCCAGCATGTTGCCGCTGCCCAGCGATTCAAAAATGTTGCTCGGCACGATGTTGACGAACGTATCGGCAAAGCTGTGGCTCTGCACCTTCTCTGTCGTGGCGACGTAGCTGGCGATGTCGGTTTTCGCCAGATGCCCCATGTCGACGCCTGCGCCGGGCTGCACGATGTTCGCCGCCAGCAGGCCGACGATGATCGCGGCGGTCGTCACCAGCTCGAAATAGAGCAGCGTTTTCCCGCCCAGCTTTCCGAGCTTCTTGATGTCGCCCACTCCGGCTACGCCGACAATGAGCGATGAAATGACAATAGGAACGACAATCATTTTAATCAAACGGATAAAAATATCACCAATCGGCTGCAAATAGGTGGCTACCGCCGGGTTGCCGTAAAAGACGGCCCCGACGATAATACCGATCGCCAGTCCAATGAATACCTGCAGGGCCAAACCGAATTTTTTCATTAGTTCCACCTCGATTTCAGTTTTTGAAGCGCTTTCTTTTTGTTTGATTACGCTGCAAATTGATTGTATAATCACTCCTACCGGATTCTATAAAAAACTACACAACCGCTCGAAAAAATTTTGAAAGATGTGTGAACGGCGGCAAATTGCGTTATAGTAATGAGATAAACCACAACGAGGAAGGGTTCGTTTGCTTGAAACAAAAACTATTTTTCTTAGGTTTGACGGCGATCGTCGTATCTTTGTCCGGGGAATTCAAATTTTACCCGTTTAACGATGATTTTCGCGTCAGTATGGGTACTGCGGCGTTTTTCTTCCTATTATTGTGGAACAGCCGCGTTCACATGCTGGCGCTCGGCCTGACGGGGTCTCTGGCGGTCCCCTTGTTTCGCATAGCCGAGGACGTATACGTTTACCCTACCCTTCATTTTGTCGAAGCGTTCAACCAGCATTATCCCGCCTTTTTTTACTACTTCACGTACACGCTCATTTTTTATTTGCTGCGGATCGGCCGCTACGGAGACCGCCCGTACAAAATGGGTCTGCTTGCGGCGGCGGCCGACAGTGCAGCTAATACCGTAGAGCTGCTCGTCCGCTCCCCATGGACTTTGGAACATTTGTCGGCAACCTCGGTTAATGAAATTTTGCTGATCGCCTTTTTCCGCAGCTTCTCCGTCGTCGGCTTGTTCGTCTTTCTGAAACACCGGGAGCAGCAAACGGCCCAGCGGCAGCAGCGCAAACAGTACGAACAGATGCTCATTCTGGTCTCCCAGCTGTACGAGGAATCGATTCAACTGAAAAAAACGCTCCAGGACGCGGAGCGGATTACGCGGGACAGCTATGGGCTCTATCAGCGGCTGATGAACGAAGCGCCGGCACCGGACCGCAGCGAGCTTGCGCGGGCCGCCCTGCAAATCGCCGGGCAGGTGCACGAGATCAAAAAAGACAATCAGCGCATATACGCCGGCATTGCGGACATTATTTCAAGCGAAAGCGGAGCCGATTCGATGCTTGTTCAGGAGCTGTGCGAGGTCGTCGTCAAGACGAACCGGAACTATGCGCACATGCTGGGCAAAACTGTCGATTTCCGGATTCATACGGATGGATCGCATCCGCCTTATCCGGTTTATACGTTGCTGTCGCTGCTGAATAATCTGGTCGCAAATGCCGTCGAAGCGATGGCGTTCTCGGGAACCGTCGTCATTTCCGCGCAGCGCGACGAAAATTGGCTGCTGCTTGAGGTCAGCGACAACGGCCCGGGCATACCTCCGAAAATCCGCAATGCTTTGTTCGAACCCGGATTTACGACGAAATACGACGCTTCAGGCAATCCTTCGACAGGCATCGGACTGTACTATGTGAAAGCGCTCGCCGGCAGCCTGCAAGGCGAAGTCGGCTTTCGCAGCAGTGATACCGGAGAGACGGGGACGACCTTCACGCTTCGCCTCCCGATCGACAACCTAATTAGTAAAGGATGACGTGCATGCGTTTTTTTATAACGGACGACGATCCGGCCATTCGCTCCATGCTGGCGCAAATTATCGAGGACGAGGACCTGGGTGAAGTGGCCGGCGAAGCCGTGGACGGCATTTATGTGGACAGCCGGCTGCTGGAGGCCAAAGAAGTCGATATTTTGCTGATCGACCTGCTCATGCCGCTTCGCGACGGCATTGAAACGGTCCGCCAACTGGCCGGAACGTTCCGCGGCAAAACAGTGATGATCTCCCAGGTGGAATCCAAAGACATGATCGGCGGCGCCTACTCGCTCGGCATCGAGTATTACATTACGAAGCCGATCAACCGTCTGGAAGTGATCGGGGTCATTCAAAAAGTGATCGAACGGATGAAGCTGCAAAATTCGATTCACGAAATTCAGCGGTCGTTGTCCGGTCTCGGCATCCATCCGGGAAAAGAACCGGAGCCTTCGGCGCCTGCGGCAAAAAGCATCGCCGCCTCGGGCAATTATTTATTGTCCGAGCTGGGCATGATCGGCGAGGCCGGCTGCAAGGATCTGCTGGACTTGCTGGAGGAACTGCGCGAGTTGGACTCGGCGAACGCCCTGGAGCAGGGCTTCCCCTCGCTTCAAATGCTGTTTGAGCGGGCAGCCGTCAAAAAGCTCGGGACAGCCGCGCCCCAGACCGCGCTGCGCAAAGAAATGAAAGCGGCCGAGCAGCGGGTGCGCCGCGTCATTTTTCAGGCGTTGAATCATTTGGCCTCGCTGGGCTTGACCGATTATTCCAACGCCAAATTTGAAAACTACGCCGCGAAGTTTTTCGATTTCACGGAAGTCCGCAAAAAAATGCGGGAAATTGAAAGCGAAACCGATCCGAGACAGTCCGCGGTTCGCCTGAATACGAAAAAGTTTATTCAGGTGCTCTATTTGGAAGCGAAGCAGTTGATGGGATGACGGACCGTCGGCTCTGGCTCTGCCGCAGCCGCATCGCGGGCCCTGAGAGCAAAAAAACAGCAGCCCGCCTGCAGTCTCAACTACGTGACGGGCGGCTGTTTTTTGCTGTCTGCGGATCGGGTGGAATTTATATTGCTGTGAGTCGGATTGTTTTTTCAGGCCATTTCCCAAATAAGCATCAAAGATGCACCAAAAATGCAAATAATGGAATATTTTGATGTTTTATGTTAATTTCAACACAGGTAATTTTACCCTTTTATTTACATATTCACTATGATAAATTAATAGTAGTTTCAATAAAATACATATATTAGGAGGGATTAAAGAAAATATCCAGTAAGTAAATACTATTTTTTTTAAGAAATAAAAAAAATGATTAGGAGATGTTTTATGATGAAGAAAACGATTTCTTTTCTTGCAATTTCTGCCATGCTAGCTACAGGTAGTGCCTATGCTGCCGCACCTAACGGTACTCAAGAAATCAATCCAAGTGGAGTTAATTCCCAATCAGAAGATTCGACTCCTGAGAAAAATGTTGAGCGCAAAGTAGAAGCTCCTCTACTTGACGAAAACAATAAGGTAATTGGAACGAAAATTACTGAGGCTGAAATTAAAACAACCACTACAAAACAAGGGACAACTACTATTCTCAAAGAAAAAACAAAATACGAATTTATTCAGGGAAAAGAGAAATATAAAAAGAATTTTGTGGACAAAATAACAACTACTAAAATATTCAAAGATTCTGAAGGTAACTACTACCTTAACGATGGCAGACTTTCTGAGAGTTTTCTGACCACTCCAATCTCCGCTACTGCCGCTAAATCTTCTATTGAAAGTGGTGGATATTCTTGGTTAACGTACTACTCAAACTACGATAGTAATAAAGACTTATTTTATTGTCATACTTATGCTGATGCAAACTTCTTTTTAGATCCAGGAACTCAAACAGGTGGTGATGTGACAAGATTTCTTTATGCAAGTAATAATCTTTCAGACTTCAAAATGTACGCAAATAATGTGTCTAGTGCTCGTGATACTATAGATGCTGCTAGTGCAGCCGCAATTGCGTCTGGTGTTGCTTTAGTAACCCCTGGTTGGGTGCTTGGTGCAATAGGTGTATCTGCAACTGCTTATGCTATATATACTGCTAGTAATAGTGGTCATTCGAATATGCAAAATGCTTATAATTTGTTATCGCGTAGTTAAAAATTTCAAAAACAGATCTCTTAGATTTTTGCTGAGATCTGTTTTTACTTTTAAAAAATAAAGATATATAAAGTAAATATAATAGATATTATTCCGGCTATGATGGTTGTAATAGTTCCTTCTATCTTTGATCTTTTCCATAATTCAAAAGCCTGAATAAACATTACACCAGCTAAACAAGCAGTCATAAGCCCAAAATTTATTTTTAATGGTATTATTTTAACAAAAGAAATGAAAACTAAAACACAAAAAGCTACTGTTATTAGTAACTTAACTATTTTTAAAAATTTCATAATTATACCCATTCCTTTCTCTTCACTCAAGGCACAAAACGTTATGAAATCATTGTGTTTTGAGTGCATTTTTATTAATCCTAGAATTGCAGGAAGTGAGTGGGCTATCCCTTTTGGGGTGACCCAATAGTTATTTGTGTAGATTCCCTTTCCCAGGCACAAAATAAGTGTAACCTTAGAGCACGCAGACTTATCTGTGCATAAACATAACTCATTCATTGCTGGGCAATCAGTCCCTACTGCCTATCCCTGAATGACCTCCTAATTTTCGAATGTCCACTAATTAAGGTTAGCCATCCGAAGATTACATAATTACTAAAATTAAGTTGCTATGCAAAGCCACGCTCAACTTTGAATTGCACAAATTGATTTTGTGCGTCGAGTTTAACCCCCGCCATACGGAGTTATATTAACACATGAAATAATGTAATTATATGGGTATTATTAACTATATTTAACTTTACGAAATATCCAGCGTGCCGATTTCCCAGAAATTTACTCCCGGACCGGACCGGTACTGGCCCAGCATACTGTATCGAGCCGAAAGTAGTCAACCGGAACAGCGATCTGCTGCAACAAGTATCCGAGAGTGAACTCCACCAGAATGTACAAGATTACTGTGGCCTGCTCGGTCGAGTTGCAACAAAGAATTAGCCCCTTTGCAGGCGGGCAGCCACCTCTGTTTATTTTAATTCTGGATGCACTGATCATCCGTGTGCTGCCATCGGAGCTCAGCGCCCCGACTTTCCGTTGGCTACTATTCTTTGTATTTCGCCGCCGGTTGCTGGTCGGTACGTACTACAAAGCCTGCAGCTCGCAGGATGGGAATACCACCGTCTGTCGGCGCCAGCCCTGAGCCGATGCTGTGCGCATCCAGGAACGAGATCCTCTTCTGACGTCGGTACTATCGTGCTCGTTCGGCGTTTCCACGCCGGTACCGCTGCTACTTCCGGGAAAACCATGTCTGGCCAGGAGACGAGATTGGCTGCAGGCGGGAAATCGTTGCGCTCAAAACAGCGGTCCAGCATGAAGTTAGCTATATAGGCTATTTCCAAACCGGAGCCTGCCGGCGGCGCTTCCGGGTAGTGGCAGGCATGCAGCGGAGCTACGATCGGCGGTCTGTGCGTCGGTTGACCAAGAAGTTGCACACGAACCATGGCTCGTCTGGCCATGTCGGCCAAAGTTTGTGTGATACAGCAGCGCATGGTCTGCGGTCCCCAAGCCGCCAACCAATCACTAACCCAACTTGTTCCCACCCAAGCCGGCGCAGCCGTTCACAAAGCAGTTTCGCCGGCCGAAAAGCCTGCAAAAACTCACATGACGCCGTGGACCGTCACCCCACAGAATAAAGTGACGGGTTAGAGGAATTAGAGTTGGTACAGCAGCTCTCGCTCCCCCCACTTTCAGTTCCTACATGGGCTACGGAGCTAAAGTGGGGGGGGGGGCAAGCAGTCTTGGCAGGGCAAAAGCCTGCAAAAGTGCAGGCTTTTCCGAAGGAAACGGTTTGTTTTGGCGAAAAGCCTGCGATTGTGCAGGAATTTTCGATGATATTCAATCGTAGCCCATGTTCGCAGCGAAATTCCTGCACAATTGCAGGAATTTTTCATTTCCAGCGCATCAACGAGCAAAAAGCTGCACTTTTGCAGGTTTTTCTTCACTCACCGAGGCAAATTGTGCGACCGGCTTCTGTTTGTGGGATTCCCGGGCAGTCCAACGTCTTATAGACTCGCGCGCTGCCAAAAACATGCGATCAACCAGCTCTGACGCATGGGGTTCCGGGCACGCGGGAGAAACACCGCAAAGCACGCTTAAGCGCCGCCGGTGTTCAGCAGCAAGCGGCACAAGCGCCGCCGCTTTTAGATTCCGTACACGGCCCGGTATTTCTCTTGCAAATATTGCACCAAATAATCGGGGTTCAGCTCTTCCCCGGTTACTTGCTTGACGATTTCGTTCGGCGTAAGCGATTTGCCGTAGCGGTAAATGCGCTCCGACAGCCACTCTTTGATCGGCACCAAATTGCCCGCTTCGATGAGCTCGTCGAAGTTCGGCAGCTCCTTGCGGAGCGTATGGGCGAACTGGGCCGCGTACATGTTACCGAGCGAGTACGACGGGAAGTAGCCGAACGCCCCTCCGGCCCAATGCACGTCCTGCAGCACGCCTTCGCCGTTGTTGGCCGGCTCGATGCCCAGGTATTCCTTGTATTTGGCGTTCCACGCTTCAGGCAAATCGGCCACTTGAATAGTGCCGTTGATCAGTTCTTTTTCCAACTCGTAGCGCACCATAATGTGCAGGTTGTATGTCAGTTCGTCCGCTTCGATCCGGATCAGAGACGGCTCAATATGATTGATGGCCTTGTAAAACGTATGTACGTCCACATCGTCGATTTGACCGGCAAACGCGGCTTGAAGCTCACCGTAGTAGCGGTTCCAGAACGGCTTGCTGCGGCCGATCACATTTTCCCAGAAACGGGATTGCGATTCGTGAATTCCCATGGAAGTGCCGGTGCAAAGATTGGTGCCGACCAAATCCTTGGAAATATTTTGCTCGTAGAGGGCGTGACCGCCTTCATGAATCGTGCCGAACAGCGCCGAAACGATATCATTCGGCAGGTAGCGCGTCGTGATCCGTACATCCCCCGGGTTAAGCGCAGTGGCGAACGGGTGCACCGTTTCGTCCAAGCGGCCGGCTTCGAAGTCGTACTGCATCTGCTTCAAAATCATCAGGCTGAACTGCTTCTGCTTGGCAATATCGAACTGCTGATCGAGGAACGAGCGATCCGGCTGGTTCGGGGACGCCTGTATCCGCTGCAGCAGCGGGACCAATTTGCTCCGCAGCGCGCTGAACACTTCATCGAGCTTGTCGACGGTCATACCCGGCTCATACATATCGAGCAGCGTATTATATTTGTTCCCTTCGTAGCCCCAAAGCTCGACGAACTCTTTGGTCGTGCCGACGATTTTTTCCAAATAGGGCTGGAACATGGTGAAATCGGATTTAGGCTTAGCTTCTTCCCATACGGTTTCGGCCTGCGACGTCAGCACGACATACGCCTGATACTTATCCGCAGGAATTTTTTTGCTGCGGTCGTAATCTTTTTTGCTTTCCAGCACCATTTTCCGGCTGATTTCATCCAGCTTTTCCAGCTGTCCGGACTGTGTCAAATCGTCCAAATAACCGGCCATCTCGTCCGATGTCGACATGCGGAAAACTTCCGTGGAAAGCTCCCCGACGACTTCGGAACGGGTTTCAATTCCTTTCTTCGGAGCACCTGTCCGCATGTCCCAGTAAATCAAGGCAATGGCCTCCTCATACCGCTTCATTTTGCGCACGTATGCCTTGAATGCTTCCAGCTTTGTCAATGTCTCTTGTTCGCTCATGCTCAGATCTCCTTCCAAAGGTTACTTCGTTTATCATACTGCTCCCCTTGCCCAGAATCAAATTTATGCGGAACTATGGTAGAATAGAGATAAAGGAGCTGATTTACCTATGAAAATCTTATTTACTCAGACAGCGATCGATCAACTCACTCCGTCAGCCGGCGGCAGCCAGGCGCAATTGAGGCTCGTATACGACACGGAAGGCTGCGGCTGCGCGGTGAACGGCGTCCCCTCTTTGTGGCTCGTCTCGGAAGCGCCGGAAAGCGATATTTACGCGGAAGCGGATCCCTTCAAAGTCAGCTACAGCGTCAAAGATGAAATCTTTTTCGAAGATGTTTTGAAAATCGACTACCAGCCGGAAAAAAAATCTTATATACTTAAAAGCAACGGTCAAATTTACAATGCGGGTATGGACTTGGTCGACAAAAGATAAAGCTGCGCATAATCCCTGCAGCAGCTAGCACACTATACACTTGGAGGGATAACCATGTCTTTGCTCTCAGAAATTATCGAACACAACCAAAATTTCGTCGAAACCCAGAAGTATAAGGAGTTTCTGACAACCAAGTTTCCGGATAAAAGAATGGTCGTGCTCACCTGCATGGACACCAGACTCGTCGAGCTGCTGCCGAAAGCGATGAATTTGCACAACGGAGACGCCAAAATCATTAAAAACGCGGGCGCCATCGTGTCCCACCCGTTCGGCAGTATTATGCGGAGTATCGTTGTCGCCGTGTATGAATTGAAAGCGGACGAAGTGTACGTCATCGGCCACTACGATTGCGGCATGACGGGCCTGAATTCGCAGAGCGTCATCTCCAAGGCAAAGGAGCGCGGAGTGTCCGACGACGTCGTTCAAACTTTGGAAAATTCGGGAATTAATTTGTCGCGCTGGCTGACCGGCTTCGAACATGTCAAGGACGGTATCGTCAAAAGCGTCAGCATCATCCGCAAACACCCGCTGCTGCCCAAAGGCTTGCCCGTTCACGGACTGATCATGGACCCGGAAACCGGCAGACTCGACCTGATCGAAGACGGCTACGCGGCCGTGGAAAACGAATAAAAACAAAAGGTGCTCTTCCCGCAGGGGGAAAGCACCTTTTTCACGTTCATGCCGGCAAGTCCGGTCAGCGCTTCGCTTCCAGCATGTCGATCAGCTGCTGCTCGACGCTTTTGCTCATGCCGCTGTCATCCGTCGCGCCGCGATCCCCGCCGCCGGTACCGCCCTCGCCGGCATCATCGTCCCGGTCGGTCTTCCTTTGCTGCTCGAATTGCTCGATCATCTTTTGCCGCTGCTCGGGAGTAAGTCCATCCAGCTCGCCGGAACGGTGCCGGTTCGCCCGGGCATCCGTTTTATTCGTCTGCTCTTCCAGGTATTGCCGCTGCACATCGCTAAGCACGTTCATCATTTGCTTGCGCGCGGCTTCATTCAAGCTGCCGGCATCTTTGCTTTTTTGGACGAAAGGAAGCAGTGCCTCAGCCTGCTGCCTGCTGATCGCAAGCTGAGGCTGGCGGTCCATGCTCAGAAGTCCCCGAAACAGTATGACGAGCTGCCGCTCGTTGCGGTTTTGCACATCCATACCGCTTTGCCGCTGCACGGAATTCGGATCGTCGCCGCTTTGCGCCGGCTTCGCTTCACAACCATACAAGACCGCGGCCAGCAATACGGCGCCAAGACCAAGCATCAGCGCGCGTCCCGTCATACAAGCACCTCCGTGCGAAACAATTGTTGTACCGGATCGATAAGTCCGTCTGCAAAAAGCAAAAAAACCTGTCCACAAGGAACAGGATAATCGGTAATCATGAACAATGTTTGCTTCAGTTGTAAAAAAATTGTGAAAAACTACTTCATCCGCGGAAAAGCAACGCGAAATTCCGCCCCCTCGCCGATCCGGCTGCGAACATGAATCGTTCCCTTCATCCCGCTCACCAGATGCTTGACGATCGTCAGGCCAAGCCCGGTGCCGCTCGTGCCGTCGGCGCGGTGGCTTCTGGCCTCGTCCGCCTTGTAAAAGCGGTCCCAGATCCGCTCCAGATCCGCTTCGGACATCCCCTCGCCCGTATCCCGGACATACAGGACAACTTCTTCCCCGGAATATTCCAGGGCGACTGTCAACGTCCCTCCGGCCGGCGTAAATTTCAACGCATTGTAAGTCAGATTTTGAATCACTTGGGCAAAGCGGTCCGGGTCCAAATAAGCTTGCACAGGCGGCACTTCGGCAGAAAGCGGCGGCAGCAAGACTTCCAGCGCCAGCTGCTTGTGGGCGATCGGCTCTTTCAGCAGCTCCAGCACCTCATCGAGCTTTTCGCGGACGCCCACAGGCCGCAACCGAAACACGTCGACGCCGTTCTGAATCCGCGCCAGGTCCAGCAAATCGTTCACAAGCCGCTGCAAGCGCTGAACTTCCTGGTCGCAAATGCTGAGGTAATGCGAATATTTCTCCTCCGGTATGATCCTGTCATTCATCGCCACGATAAAGCCGCGCAGCGTCGTTAACGGCGATCTCAGCTCATGGGACACGTTCGTCAAAAACTCCTGCCGGGTGTCTTCCCACTCTTCCAATTGCTCGACCATGAAGTTGAAGCTCGCAGCCAACTGCCCAACTTCGTCGTGGGACTTGATCGGCACGCGGGTTGTAAAATCGCCTCCGGCCAGTTCCAGCGCGGCCCGGTTCATCTGCTGCAGCGGTCTGGCCAGCTTGCGGGAAATGACGTACAAGATAACACCGACGGCAATCAGCGAAAATACCAGGGGCACCAGTATGTTCAACCGGACTGCGGAAACGGCTTCACTAATATCTTCAAGCGGAATTTGCAAAATGACCACGATCGCCTTGTTGTTCAACTGATAAGGGGCGTAGTAAGTGAAAAGATTGACCGTTCGTCCGCTATGGGTTGTGAAATTGACCATTTCAGACCCACTGCGCCCATGGAGACCTTCGATAAACAACGGATCCATCGCCCTGGGCAAATTCCCGCCCTCGTTATCCGAGGAGCCGTTCACAATCATGCCTTTGTCGTCGACAAGCCATACCTGCCCGTTAATGCTTCTCGCTACGATGCGGATCGTATATTTCAGCTCGCGCGTAGAGATCGTCCCATCCTGATACGAAGCGAGCAGTCTTGTCACTTCGATGAAGCGCTCGCTGAGAAGCTCCTTTTTATCCTTATAAAACAAGTCGGTAAAATAATAGTTCCAAAAGACGAACAGCCCGACGAAAAAAAGCACGCAGGTTGCCAGAAAAGATAAAAATATTTTCAAATACAAGCTGCGGAACCGGTTGCCGATCCACTTTTTAAACATGCTGAACGACCTCAAAGGAATAGCCGATCCCCCATAGCGTCTGAATGTTCCAAGTGTCGTGCTGTCCGAGCTTTTTGCGCAAATTTTTCACATGGGCGTCCACCGTGCGGGTTCCGCCGGCAAAGTCGAAATCCCAAATATACCCAAGCAAATCTTCACGGGTAAATACCCGGCCCGGATGGCTCGCCAAAAAATAAAGCAGCTCCATCTCCTTCGGCGTCAATTCAACCCGTTTGCCGTCTACATTGACGCGGAACTGTTCCAAATCTACCATTATATTGCCGACCTGCAGCACTCTTCGGGGAGCGGTTTCCTCCTTCGCCGATTCCGACCGTCTCTGCGTGGTTCTGCGCAGCACCGCTTTGACCCGCGCAATCAGCTCGTTGGGATCGAACGGCTTCACCAAATAATCGTCTACACCCAGATTGAATCCTCGCAGCTTGTCGATCGGCTCCCCTCTGGCCGACAGAAAAATAATCGGCGTCTGGTCGTAAGGAGGCTCCAATTTGCGAATGCTCTCGCAAAGCTCGTAGCCGGAAATATCCGGCAGCATAATATCCAAAATGATGAGCTGCGGATTTTCCTGCAGAACCGTCCGGATCACCTCTTGCCCGCGCATCAGCAGAACCGCCTCAAAATCGGAATGCTCCAAATAAAGCCTTACGACTTCGGCAATATTCGGCTCATCGTCCACGACTAATATTTTTCCTTCCGTATTCATGGCCGTCACCCTTTTCCTTTGCGTCTTAGCTTCTGCAGCTCTCTCTCCCGAATGACGCCGGAGCGGTCTCTCAGCGTATGCTTATGGATCAGCGATTCATTGTCAAGCGCGCTCGCTCCCTGCCAGGTCAAGCCGCGGCGAAAGCTTTCGTTCTCGCAATAAGCAGCCAGCTGCGGGTCCGCAATCGGCAGATTGATATCCTCGTACACAGGATGCCCCTGCCGGACTCGTTCGAGCCTGCCGCGAATCATTTGCAGCAGCTCGTCGTACTGCAGCCCCAGCGCAGCCGTATGAGCCGGGTCCAGGTTGACTGCCGCGCTTTGCAGCATTTTCACGGCGCCCGCGGCGTTTCCCCTCCGCTCATGATAGAGGCCGACGGCAATCTGAATCAATCCCACGTACGTTCGGCCGTTCTCATCGCCGGGATGTTCCTTCCAATATTCTTCCATGACTTCATGGCATTCAAAATAATCACGCTCAGCGTGGAAAAAAATCAAATAATCCGTATATGCTTCCGGGTACTTTTGCATCGTTAGCGCCACCTTGCCTAACTTGAATTGAAAAGTTCTCTTATTCATGTTACCTGAAAAGGCTGCGAACGTCCAACGTCCGGCTTTTGCAACCTTTTACCAACGCAACCAATCCGGCAGATGGCGCGTCCAATAGAGTAGATCATATAGAAAGAGGCGTGATCGATGAAAAAAGGTAAATGGATGCTGACCGGAGCGCTCCTTTTGTGTATGACATTGCCCGCTCCCGCTTCTGCAGCCAATACGACAGACAAAACGACGAAATACCGGGTTTACCAGAACAATCAAATTTTAATGGAATTTGCGGATTACAAGCAGGCGCTGGCCTATGCCAAAGGCTACGGCAACAGCCACGTAGAGGAAATCGGAACGCGCAAATGGCTGTGGAACAATTTTCACCGCTACCAGGTTTCCCAGTTGGACATTTCGCCTCCCGAATGGCAGTTCGATACGCTGCAGGAAGCGATCGACGAAGCCAAAAAATGGAGCTATGCGAGCGTTCGCGATCTCCAGTCAGCCGGCTGGGTGTGGAACAACTATCCCCACTACCGGGTTTATCAGGGTGACATCACGATCGACGCCTGGACCTTCACGACGCTGCAGCAGGCGACGGACGAAGCCAAAAAATGGGGCGGCGCGCACATTATCGATCTGAACACGAACCGGTGGGTTTGGGACAACCTGTCCGCCGCCGACAAAACGGCGCTGCGCGCAGGCGAGCCGGCGTACAAAGTGTATCAGGGGTCCTACTCGGCGGACAATTGGCAGTTCGCTTACCTTGAGGACGCCGCAGCCGAAGCGCTGAAATGGGGCGGTTCGAATGTCGTCAACATCAAGACAGGCCAAACCGTATACAGCAACGTCAAGCCGTACAAGGTGTACCAGAACGATACGTTTTTGCAGGACTTCGTCAATCTGGACGAGGCCTCGGATTATGCGCGGCTGTGGGGGCACAGCGCGATCTTTTACGAAGGGCGCAAAATCTGGAACAACTTCCCTTACTATCAGGTGTTCCAGAATTCCAATCTGATCGGCGAGTTTCAGACGATTGCCGACGCGCTGAGCTACGGCGCGCAGTACGGCAACGCCTCCATCCAAACGCTGAATCGGACGACTCTGTGGGACAATATTAAAAAATTGCAGGTGTGGGGCTGGAACGGCGTTTCCGGCGCCGACACGATCAAAACACAGGTCAGCGGAACGCTCGGACTCGATGTCGTGTCGCCCAGCTTTTTCGAACTGGCCGACAGCAGCGGCAAGCTGAAAGACAGCTCCAACGCGGACACCGTCAAATGGCTGCAGCAGCAGGGCCATACCGTGTATCCGTTGGTCAGCAATCAGTTCAACGCTTCACTGACGACATCTTTTTTGGCCGACGCAGGCGCCCAGGACACTTTCATCCAGGCGCTCGTAAACCGGGCTGCCGCGCTTGGAGTGCCGGGCATCAATGTCGACTTTGAAAGCCTCGCCGGTTCGAACCGCAATGCGTTCAGCGCTTTCATGCAAAAGCTGACGGACGCCGCGCACGCGCAGCGTCTGACGATTTCGCTGGATTTGCCCCGCGGCAGCGTCAAATGGAACCATTTGTCCGCCTTCGATCATGAGAAGCTGGGCGGCATCGTCGACTACATCGTCATCATGGCTTACGATCAATTTTACAAAGGCAGCGACTCCCCCGGCTCCGTGTCAGGCCTCCCTTGGGCCGACGGCGGCATTCAGGAATACTTGTCCTACGGAATTCCGCGGGACAAAATCATTTTGGGCATTCCGTACTACGTAAGGGAATGGCAGCTTGACGCCGGCGGCAAGCTCGTCAGCAACCGCGCGGTTTTGCTGAAGGACATTCCGAAGCTGATCGCCTCCAAGCAGGCGACGCAAACGTGGGACAAGACGTTCGAGCAATTCAAGGTCGAGTATCAGGAGAACGGATCGACATATGTATTTTGGCTCGAAGACGAGTCCACCGTGAAGGCGCGGCTGGATTTGGCCAAAAAGTACGATCTGGCCGGAGTCGCCGCATGGCGTCTGGGCTACGATCAACCGGACTTATGGAAAATCATTTTGCAAAATAAATAAAACAAGAGACCGTCCCTTCTCCGTATGCCGCAGAGATCGGACGGTCTTCTGTGTTCTTATAGCAGGCCCCACTCGGAGAACAACGTTTCCGTGCCGCAGGCCGAGCAATATTTGGCGTCAGGTTTGTTCACCTTGGAGCAGCCTTTGTGCAGCACCGTTTTTTTCTTCGTGCACGTATTTTTCAGCGGCGCGCCGCAGGCAGTGCAGTATTTGTCGTCTTTATCCGCCACATACATGCACCTGGCGCACGTTTGATGCTCTTTTTCCGCCATGCCCGCCACACTCCCGAAGCTATGCTGCTATATGTATATGCCGCGGCGCGTTAGGATGTCACCTTCCTGCACCCGGTGGGCGGGAACATTCAGCCCGTGCGGACGCCATCCTGGACGACAAATTGCTGCAGCGCCAGCTGCAATTCTTCGGCAAGGTCAGCCAGCGCTTTGGCGGAGTTCTCGATCTCCAGCGTCATGGCCTACTGCTGCTGGCCAGCGGCCGCATCCTCCTGGCTGACGCCATGCCTTGGCCTATTGCCTGCGAAGGAGCCTATGAATCTGTTCCACCAGAACTCGTGAACCCGACTGCCGAAGCTGGCGAATCTGGTCCGCCACACGCAGAAAACCTGCGAAAGTGCAGGCTTTTTCTGTGCATGGGGTTCATTTTGAGGAAAAGCCTGCAATTGTGCAGGAATTCCCGACAAAAATGGACCTGGGCCCGCTCAGCAGCTAAAAAAACTGTACTTTTGCAGGAATTCTGTGCTATACGGGCATTAACGAGCAAAAACCTGCACAATTGCAGGAATTTTTCGCAGCCCCAGCCCCCCCTCCTCCCCAAAAACGAGAAACCCTCTATACGAGACTTAAAATTATGGAAGAGAAATGAACATTTCAAGATCTTTTAGCGGTGTTCTCGGGATCGGGTCTTGGACAATCAGGCTAATTGTCTGCTCCGGCTTTAAAGCCGGGAATTCCCGGACAAACGTATACTCCCCTTTATCGATGGCACGTTCACCGAGCATCCGCCATTCCTTCCCGTCCTCCCCCTGCAAGCGTAAAGCAGAATCGTCGTGATCGGACCGCCGCTCACCCGAGCTTCGGTAAAAGACGAGCGTTTTTTCGGGAAAATACTCTATACTCGTCAGTTCCAAAGCGGCAAGCGGACCGCGCTGAACAATGAAGGGAGCTTCCTTTGTCGGAATGCGGTCCATAGGCACCACTCGCGTTCTGACGCCAGTATCTTTCGGAATCAAGTAAGAGCGGATTGCCAACGATTTTGGAAATTTACCGGTGGGTCTATAGCTCATTTTCCACTTGAAGATTTCGGTTTGCCCTTCCTGGCTGTTAATAGTCGCACTGCTTTGAATAAAATCGAGAACTTCTCCGTTTTCGTCTGTAATTTCCAGCAACGGGAAGGATTCCGCTATTGTCGCTTTTTCATCGCTCGGTGTGATTCTCGTTTCTCCGATGAGGTCGATGAACGTTTCAGAATAGTTTACTTTTTTTACGGTAATCTGCAAATGATTTTGGCCGGCGGTTTTCATCATATCCAGAGTGTGCACTCCCGCACGGAGCATATCCATGCTAACAGGGATAGATAAATTCCATTTTCCCGCTTTGTTTATCGTATCTCCGTTTGCTGCCGAATAACCGATACGGCCTATCGATACGTTCATTTCAAACCGTTCCGGCAGCCTTTTCAGCAATGTGTCGTCCGCATCCGTTTCTATGACTCCGGCAAACTGATGATCGTTTACCAACACGCCTCTTCTTGCCGTAGCCCGAAATGTTTGACCGTTAACATTAAACTCGATATCGTATGGGGTTACACTTTCATTTTTAAAAGCATCCGCCGTCTCCAGCGTATAGCTGGCAGTAAGATTGTAATTGTCATAGTAGACCTCCGAAATTATGATCGTAATACCCTGATCCGTAACCGATTGCTGCACTTCGGAGATCTGTCCGCCTTGTTCGGGATGTTTTTCCGAAAAATAACTTATAAATGAGAAGACGGATTTGATAAAAGCAGATTGCGCCGAAGTCGGCGTCATGGAGGCCGAAATAAGCAGCATTACGAGCGAAACGAAAACGATGGCTGCAGTCCAACAGCTATATTTTAGCGCATTTCGAAACCGGGACCGGGGTACAATCGATGGGTTGCGGAATGACCGATTCCAGATGTGATCGAAGGATACAGCAGGAAACTCATGATCAAATTGTTCGCCCAACATTTTGCTAATACGAGAATTGCGCTCATCCATGTCCAATCAGCCTCCGAATTCTTTATATGTTTGAATGTTAAAATCGCCATTCGGCATTTTTCTTCGCAACGATTTTAACGCGGTATGTAACCTTGATTTACAAGTTCCGATCGGGATATTCAAAATTTCAGCAATTTCCGTCAGTTTCAATTCCAGATAGTAGTGTAAGAAAATAATTTCTTTGCTTTTGAAAGAAAGATGATTGACTTCGTCCCACAATTCTTGATGCCGTTCTTCTTTTACCACAAGCTCTTCAACCGTTTCGGACTTGAGCTGTCCATTCCACAATTGCGACCATTGCCGCTTGCGCAGCGCCTTTCTCACCGTATTTAACGTGATTTGGTAGATCCACGGTTGAATGGGCCTCGCCGCATCATATTGGGAATAGTTTTGAAATACTTGAATAAAAGTGTCCTGAACGATATCTTCAGACAACATCCACGATTTAGTCAGGAATAAAGCTAGTCTGAAAACGTAGGCCGACTGTTCCTCATAAATGCGCTGCGCCTCTTCCCGGGAAATATTCAAATCAATCACCCCCTCTACTTCTTAATGTATATATCCAAAAATGTTAGAAAAGGTTCGGTCCCCCCTTTCGACTTGGCCGGAGTGCCGTGAAAAAACAAAAAAATCGCCCCCCCACCCGGGACAAAGCCCAAAGCAGAGAGCGATTTTTTTAAGCGTACGCGGCCGAATGCTCAATGACCCGATCCGGCTTGATCGACATGCTTCACATGCTTTTGGTTCACTAAGATGAACAGCACGGAAGCAAGAACAAATACCGCGCCTACGAGAAACGGAACTTGCGGATTTTACCACTCCGCCAATTTGCCGGCCAGATAAGGAGCAATCGCCCCGCCGATGAAGCGAAGAAAGCTGTACGCGGCCGACGCCGTCGACCGTTCGACTGGAGCCGCGTTCATGACAGCCGTCGTAATGAGCGTGTTATTGTTCCCGAGCAATGCCCCGGCAAAAATGACAGCCGCGATAATAACCCATTGCGTCGACGTCCAAATGCCCATAACAGCAAGCACCAGAGCAAACGTGGTCAGCATCGCGCACATCGATTTGACGGTTCCGAACCGTTCCTGCAGCTTCGGCGCCATAAATACGGAAGTCAACGCCAGCAAAATGCCCCAGCCGAGAAATACGAAGCCTAGACCGTGCTCATCCAGACCCATGACAAAAGGCGCGTAAGCAAGCAAAGTGAAAAAGCCGAAATTGTACAGCCCCGCGGCGATGCCGAAAATCAAAAGTGAGCGGTGCTTCAAGGCGCGGAACGGGTCCAGCAGCGATGTTCTCGAGGCCGTGGCTTTGGGCGCGCCGGATTTCGGCATCAGCGTAACGAGGCCGATGAAAGCGACTACCATTAGCGTTGCGACGCCAAGAAAAGGGCCTCTCCACGAGATGCCCCCCAGCCAGCCGCCGAGCAGCGGGCCGACCGAAATGCCCAGCCCAATCGCCGCTTCATATAAAATGATCGCTTTGGCGGTGCCGCTTTTCGAAAGGGATACGATCGCGGCCAGCGAGGTCGCGACAAACAGCGCGTTGCCCAACCCCCAGCCGCCCCGCAGCCCGACAAGCGTCGAGATATCGCCCGATAAACCGCCGAGCGCCGAAAATAAAGCAAT
The DNA here is from genome assembly GCF_056120505.1 of Paenibacillus sp. sgz302164. Classification (NCBI taxonomy): domain Bacteria; kingdom Bacillati; phylum Bacillota; class Bacilli; order Caryophanales; family Paenibacillaceae; genus Paenibacillus; species Paenibacillus sp. sgz302164. Next base: position 135,072 of record NZ_JBVYOL010000007.1, read on the forward strand.
CAGCACAATGCCGGCAAGGAGTGTCCATTTGATGCCGAGCCTTGACGATACCATGCCGGTAATCAGCATCGCCACCGCCATTACAGCGTTATAGCTGGTGAACAGCAGAGTAACCTGACTTTGCGAAGCTTGCAAATTTTTGGCGATGGCAGGCAAAATCGGATCGACAAGACCAAGCCCCATGAAGGCGATGATACAGGCAAAAAAGACAGCCCACACGGCTCTGGGCTGCTTTAAAATACTTGCTTCTTGCAAGGGTGAAGTGGCTCTTGCCGCTTTTGATTCCATGGAGTGCGTTGTAGATGACATGCTTTTTTTCTCCTTTTACCTTGAGAGTTTCTGAAATTTCACAAGATCGTTTTGAAGGAATGCCTGATGACGTCGCCGCGGCTGACGATGCCGACCAAAACACCGTTACGCTCAACGGGCAGCTTTTTGATATGTCTTTTTCCCAAAATCGCGGCGATATTTTCAATCTCCTCGTCCCATGCAACTTTGAAAACTTTTCGTTGGGCAACATCCATCACGTTCAAGTTCAGCAGCGTTTCCACACGTTCTTCGAATTTTTGATCATCGCCGTTGACGACAAAAACATAATAAAAAGAACCGATCACCCGATTCTCATGCTTGCCGATATACCGCATCACATCCCCGTCGCTGATGTAAGCGACAATTTCATTTCTATCATTGACCACCGGCAGGCCGCTGATCCGATGCTCGATAAACTTTTCGATGACAGACCTTACCGTGTCGGTTTCCTTCACTTTGTACACCTGGCTAATCATGATATCATGGGCTTGCATAGACAATCCTCCCTTCGCAGATTGCTTTCTCCCAAAACAAGTTGTATGATGAAACTATATGATAATTGTATTATACAACTATATAGAATGATGTCAATACGATCATTTTTACAGGAGTGATTGTAGTTCAAAACCGAATGCGCGTATGATACTATAGCTTTTAGAAAATATTATAATTATGAGGTCGAACAGCAATGAATGAAAACCCTCTGGAAACCATTTCTTTGGAAATGGCCATCCTCGTCCGCCGAATCACATCGATTAAACCGTATAAAAATCTCGACCGGGCCGCTTATTTGTTGCTGCATCAAATCGCTTCTCACGGATCGGCCGGAGTAAAGGCATTGGCGGATGAATTCCACCTGGACATTTCCACCGTCAGCCGGCAAACGACGGCCCTTGAGGAAAAGGGGTATGTCTACCGAATCCCCGACCCCTTGGATAAAAGAGCGTATTCGCTGCAGATTACGGAGCTCGGCATGAAAGAATTGACCGAGAGCAAAGAAGCAAAAGTAGCCAGAGTCAGCGAGCTGCTGGAACATTGGTCCGAGGAAGAACGCCGCATGTTCGGCCAGCTTTTGAAAAAGTTTAACCGCACGTTTTTATAAAACCGGGTCGACGCCATCGCACCGGCATCTGCAAAAAGGCTGCCCTTCAAAGTAGTGCATCTACTTCGGGGGCAGCCTGTTCGGCGTTCTGGCATTTTACGAGAAAGCAAGGTTATACTGAATCTGACCTGAATACAAAAAAGAAGAGTTCTCTCGCAAAGCAAATGTGCTCTATGATAGCTCTTCCTTGCGCAGCCAGCTTGCTGCTACACGTATGGAATATGTGGGCTTGCTCCCTATTCTGCTCAAGCATCGTAGCTGACCAAATAAGGGTGCAGCTGCGTGTTGTAAATTCCGATGCTGTATTCAATAAGATTGCCTTCGCTATCCTGAGAGCGTCGCAGCCGTTTGAGCACAGGCGCTCCCGGCTCCAGCCCTAGAATGACGGCGCTCTCCGCCGCTGCCGCCTCTACCAGAAAGCGATCGTGGAAGCTTTCCAGCGTGATTTTCTTCTCCTCCAGCCATTCATACAAGGAGGAGAATAAGGCGCCTTCATCGTTCTCAGCCTGTACGAGTGCCACGCCCGGCGTAATGTAATGCTGAAAATGAATATAGGGCTGCTCATCCAGCAAATACAGCCGCTCAATACGTTGGCAGCTCTCGCCGAACAGCTCCAGCAGTTCAGCGTCTGCCTTCGTATTCACCATCTCTGCTCCGAGCAGCCGTTTCTCCATCCGATGCCCCTGTTCCACCAGCAGCTCTGTGAAGCGCTTGCCCTTGGACAGTTTGGAGGAGGACGTATTGCGCAGCACGATTGTGCCTACCCCGCTCTTTTTCTCGACGTAGCCTTCAGTGGACAGCTCACGGATGGCATTGCGCACCGTCATCTTGCTTACCTGAAACTCCTGCTCCAGCAGCGGCTCCGCCGGGATGTTAGTCCCCAGCGGGTACACTCCGTGCATGATCCGATCCTTGATAATTTTTTTGATTTGCAAATAGAGCGGACCCTTTTTTCGCGAAATGGACACCGGATGTCCCCTACCTTTCCACATCTCCTGTTTCGTTATGGATAGCCTTCTCTATATCCTCGCGCGTCGACATCGGCGTATCTCCCGGAATCGTATGTGCCAGCCTTGCAGCTGCCGCTGCAAATTCAACCACCTGCTCCACAGGAAGCCCGCGCAGCAGGCCGTCTATAATACCGCTGGCATAAGCATCGCCCGCTCCTACGCGATCGTGGACAGAGAAGCTATGCTCCCTGCCCATAACGAGACGCTCATTGCTGAATATAAAGCCCTTTAGCGAATGAGTGTTGTCTCCATTAATGCGGCGATGAGTGCCCGCGATCGTCTGGATATCATATTGTTTCGCCACTGCCGGAAGCAACTCCTTCAACTGCTGCTCCCGCTCAAGCGCAGCTGTCGGCATCCCCAGCACAAGCATGGCATCTTTTTCGTTCATCATGACTATATCCGCAAGCTGCAGCATCTGCTCATAATGACCTTTTGCGCGCTCATAGCCATCTTTTCCCCACAACGTCGGCCGATAATTGCAATCAAATACAATCTTCCGTCCCTGTCGCTTGGCTTCCCGGGCGAGACGAAGCATGCTGCTGCGCACCTGATCGTTCATTGCCAGCGTAATGCCGCAAAAGTGGAGCACCTCCACCTCTGCGACGGCTGCCGCCAGCCGCTGATCGCCGAACGTTGCCGTATTGAAGCTGCTGCCTAAGCGGTCGTTGTACGTTACCTTGCTTGCCCTTGCGCCAAATCCCTTCTCCAAGAAGTACATGCCCAGATACTGCCCCGAGCGCATAATATGACGGATGGACAATCCCAGCTTGCGCAAATTCGCTACGGCCGCCTCGCCCAACGCATTGTCCGGCAGCGCAGAAATGAGATAAGTCTCATGACCATACCGGGACAAAGCTGAAAGTACATTGACACCGCTGCCCGAGAAGGAATATTTAAGCTGATTCTCCTGCGCAAGCGTACTGTAGCCAGGTGTTTCAAGCCTCATCATGACCTCGCCGAACGCAGCAATTTTACTCATATTTATCCACCAATTGCTTGAGAGAATCCAGCAGTTGCCTTACCTGCTCAGGTTTTGTTTCACCATTAGCCGAGTCAATAATCGAAGTGTACACGTGTGGAATAACTTGAGGCACACCGGCCTTCAGTGCAATCTCCAATATATCGGAAAAATTGTCCAGATCAATGCCGCCAGTAGGCTCCAGCGCAAATCCCGCCTCGGCGCAGGCCGCAGCCACAGCACGGTACTCCTCCTCGTAACGCAGCCCATGCATCGGATAATACTTCAGGGCATTTCCGCCCATATCACGAACCAGCGCAATAGCCGCTTCTACAGGCACAATCGCCTTCTGCTCCAGTGGCGCACTGTGGACGCCGGTTGAAATATTCACATAGCCTGTCTTGCCGCATGGAGATACGAGCGCATTGATCCAGCCCGCACGCTCCTTAAGGTTAGCTCTGGTAGCTCCTACAGCAGGGAAAATCTGATTGATATGCGCGCCCTCATATTCCCGGACGATCTCCGCCACAACCGCCGCCTGGCGGTTGTCGCCTGCGCCCAGTCCAATCGATACCGCGTCCTCAATGTGCGCTCCATGGGCACGCATGGTTTCCACAGCCGCTTCGACGGTGCTATAGCTTTTGGACAAAATCCCAACGACGACATGTCCTTCTGCCGCAGCGAAAACCTGCTTGGTATTTTCCAATGATCCTGTCAGCACATTAAGTGCCGCCCTGTTTTTGTATAGACGCTTCTCCAGCTTAGACATGTGTTGCCCCTCCTACAATTTGTTGTATCCGCTCAATGATAACTTCAAGATCATCTCCCTGAAGGGAGCGCGGGTCCAGATCAAAGTAACCTTGGCGCACGCCATAATCCCGTGTATACACCGCAATGTCCCCATCACGAAGCTGATCGTTCGCCTCAGCTGCGCTAATACCTGCGACAGACGCATCCAGCCGAATCCTGCCTCTGAAGATAGAACGTCCAGCCTCATCCTGAACGATAGTCACATCCACTCCCGGCAAATCCGACAGCACCTTCAGTTGCTCCAGAGTCTGCTTCTCCTGCTCGCTTTTATCCTCCTTGACCACATATTCGTCAAGCGCGGCCAGCAGTCCAAACACAACCTCCTTGCCCACCTTCATGCTGCGACCGATTCCGTGAAGCTGCATGCGTACCCAATCCACATACAGCCTGCGACCTGCCACAATCCCCGAGGTTGGTCCTTCTATAGCCTTGGAGCCGCTGTAGATGACCAAATCCGCAAGCTTGACGTAGCTATACAGATCCTCCTCCGCCGCTGCATCCACAATGAGCGGTACCCCATGACGCTTGGCTACTTGCTGCGCTTCCGCCAGGCTGATCATATTTTTTTGCACGCAATGATGTGATTTGACAAACAGGATAGCCGCGGTGCGCTCGCCAATCGCCTGCTCAAGATGGTCCGCTCGTCCTTCGTTTGCGTAGCCAACCTCGACCAGCCGCCCCCCGCCTAAATAAATCATCGTTTCCACCGGCACCCCGTATTGGACATTATGTCCCTTGAACATAATGATTTCATTTTTCAATATGGAATCCTGATGAAGCCGAAGGGAGGCACGCTCCGCCCCTCTTGTCACAACAGCCGCAACAGACAACGCGATGCCGCTAGACGCCGAATTAACAACGACCGCTCCCTCTGCCCCCATAACCGAAGCGACATGCTCGCCGGAACGCTTTACCAGCTCAGCGATTTCAACATAGCTCTGACCGCCTTGCTTCATCGCCTCCATCACGTTATCCGTCGGTGCGGATACGCCAAGAATGCTCATGCGCCCACTGGCATTCACCACTCGCTTGAGGCCATATTTAGATTGCAATGTAATTGCCATTTACAACTACCCCTTCCGGTCTGATATGCTGCATCCCCAGACGAGTTTCTCCCTCTGAGTCTGTCAGCGGCACCTGTTCTTCTTGCACGGTAAATATCGTTAAATTGGCTATGTCACCCTTCTGTATCCGCCCGAGCTCCGGACGCTTCAGCCAGCTTGCGGGCCTGCTTGTCACCCGTGCAATCGTATCTTCAAGCGAATAACCAAGGAGAAGAAATTTGTCAAGCGTATGCGCCATGCTGTACACAGGCCCATTCAGCCTATTGCCGCGATAGATATCCGTACTGATCGTATCTGGTGCAAACCCCGCCGCGCGCGCGCGCTCCGCCACTTTGAACGAGAAGCTTGCCGTGCCATGGCCGACATCCAGCAGCACTCCGCGCTCCATTGCGGCGACAAGCTCGGGAATCGCTCTCCCCTGCTCGTCAAACAAGCCGTTAGCCTTGCCGTTGAAAGCATGCGTAATGACATCATTGCCGCGCAAATAAGGCAGAATCTCTGTGATAGAAGGCGGCCCCGAACCGATGTGCAGCATTAGAGGCAAGTCCAGCCGATCAGCAAAGCCGCGAACCAGACGCAGCGGTTCAATTCCCTGTTCTTTGACTACGCTGCTGCTGACTCTCGCCTTCAAGCCCACAATAAACTCGCCATACCGCTCGGCCGCTTCACGCAGCAGCTGCTCGTTTAACCAGGCCAACTGCGAGAGCTCATCCGTCCGTGTCAGGCCGATATGCGATACATTCAGCAGGGCAAGCACATGGGTCTGCGCTTTCTGGCTTGCTGCATGCAGACCGCCGATGCGATCGGCTCCGCAGCTGCCCGCATCCACAATGGTGGCAACGCCCTGTGCTATGCCAATCTCGTCGATTTCATCTCCGTACGGCTCCAGGGCGGCATCCGCGTGAACGTGCAAATCAATCCAGCCGCTGGAAACGTAGGCCTCCCTGCCATCCATTCTGCAACCTGCCGCATCTGCCGGGAGCTGTGGCGCTATATCGATAATCCGCCCGCCGCTGACTACAATCGCCGCCTTCTCGCCTGACAATAGCCTGATATTGTGCAAAATAAAATCCTTCACTTCATCTCTGCCCCTCTCTGGCTCATTAACCCTATGCCCATTCGAAAAGCTGCTGCCTAACTTTTTTTCAAAAAACAGCTTAACACAATCTAGCATCAAAATAAATATAACGTTATAATGTTTAAATGGATGAAGAAAAAGGAGCGTTCTTGTGCATCATTTCAAAATAAAAGCAAATACACTGACTCAGTACATCAGCAAATATTGGAGCCAATACAAGTCGCGCCTGTTGTTCAAATATGCGGCTTCATACATTGTCATGTTTCTGGTTCCGCTTACTGTCGTAACGATCTTTATTTATGAAAATGCAGCCTACAATTTGCGCTCTGAAATTGAACGGGCCAATCTTAACCAATTGACGCAAGTCAAGCTGACGATTGATGGACATATGTCTGATCTCTACGAAATCGCCAGCCGCATATCCTATGACGAGCATTTGACTCCCTATATGATGAGCGATCCCTATCGCAGTCGAGAAGGCATCAACACGCTCGCGAGCTACACGGCCAACAGCAGCATTGTGGAGCAGCTCTTTCTCTATTACCATGACAGGAATGAAATCTATTCCTACGAAGGCATGACCAGTCCTACAACCCTCTTCAACCGGGTGTACAAATATCATAATTGGAGCAGCGCAAGCTTGGTGAAAGCGCTTAACGAATCCGTTGTTCCACTTATTCGTCCCGCCGAGCCTGTCTCCATTTATTCGCGGGAGGAAGCTCTGCTTACACTGCTCATCCCGATCAAGCCCAATGATCCCTACCCGTACGGAGCGGTCATGTTTCTGCTCAAGGAAGCCAAGCTTACCGGTCTTATGGACACCATACTCAACCAGTACAAGGGCAACAGCTACATTCTGTCCCCCACCGGCGAGGTGCTGACGTCCAATACGAACGGCACATCGCTCTCTAGGGAGGCGCTGACTGACATTGCAAAGCTTGCGACAGGCATTTACAGTATCCGTCTGGACGGAGAAGCGCAATCCGTCGTTGCGGTCAAATCCACCGAGAACGGCTGGAGCTATGCGACCACTATGCCGACCTACCAGTTTTTTGAGAGTGTGGTTCACATCCAAACCCTGATCATGCTTGTATTTGCTATCGCGGCTCTGACCGGCATTGTGGCGGCCATTATTTTGGCGAGACGCCAGTATCATCCGATCAAAAATCTAATCGACTTTGCCAGGCTGCAAACGGGCGGCCGTGATGAAGCGCTCAAGGTGCGCAACGAATGGGAATGGATCACCCAGACCTTTCGCGACTATAAGGCGCGTATTCACTGGCAGACGCCGTTCGTCCGCAATCAATGCCTGCTGCTGCTGCTGCTGAAGCACGGCAAACCAAACGATCCCGAGATTGAACGGATGATCATGGAAACGGGTCTTGAGCCGCCTGATGCCGGAGGAGCTTATTTCTCGGCTGTGCTCTCATGGGATTCTCCGCAGGAAGATGAGCCTGGGCAGCCGGATCATATGCTGCAGCTGGAGTTGCTTAGCCAGCTATCATTTCCAGAGCTGGGGATTCAAGTATACGGCGTCGAATTTTCCGTCCGTGACCGTTTTGCGCTTATGGTGCTGCTGCCGGACCAAAGCCCCGAACTGCAGGAGGCTGCGATTAACCGCCTTTTTGAGGACATTCGGGCGATGCTGCTGGAGCAGACGGATACGCTGCCGCATATAGGCGTGGGCACGATTTATCCCAGCTTGTCAAAGATCAACCAATCCTTTATTGAGGCTTCCACCGCTCTTGATTATCGAAAGCCGGGAGAGCCGGGCATCACCTTCTTTGATCATCTCCAGAATAAGCAGGCCATGTCACAGGAAACGTTCTGGCTGTCCAAAAAAACGATCCTTAAGCTGGAGCAAAGCCTAAAGCAAGGAAACGAACCGCTAGCGCTGTCCATGCTGTCCGGCATGGTGCAGGAACTCAAGCAGGAGTCGCTTTCGGTCCCTATATTGCGTCTTATGTGCTTCGACATACTCAACACGATTTTACGAACCGCAGCCGATTTGGGCTTGGGCGACGTGTTTGGCCGTGTGCCTGCGCTCGCTTCCTTTGACACGCTCGAGGAATTCGAGAACAAGCTGGCCGTACTGGCCGGCGAGGTTTGCAGGCAGGTCAACCATCAGACGGAAACGAGCCAGCCCTCATTGATTGATGATTTAGTTGCCTACGTCGACCAGAACTATGCTGATTATACGCTGAGCCTTGAGCATATTGCCCTGCGCTTTTCGGTATCCACTTCTTATCTTAGCCGTAGCTTCAAAGAAAAAACGGGTATGAATTTCACACATTATATTTGGCTGCTGCGCATGAACGAGGTGAAACGACTGCTTATCGCTACCAACGATCCGCTCCAAATTATTATCGAGCGGGTGGGCTATCTGGACGCTCCGAACTTTATCCGCAAGTTCAAGAAGGACAGCGGGTTGACCCCGGGGCAATTCCGCAAGCAGCATTGTCAGAGCAATACCCCTTCCTATTAGCAGCCCAAACAGACCAGGGGCAAGTGAATGGCCGCAGCCGGATCACTTGCCCCTACTATGCTCTTATTGCGCCGGCTCGTTCAGAATGTACTCTACCAATTCATCCAGCGGCACTGTGGCCAGTGCAATCGCCGTATCGGTCACGCCATAATAAATGTATAACAGCCCATCCTTGACGACATTGCCTGTCGGAAAGATGACATTAGGAATTTGAAAGCCGAACTTCTCATAATAAGCCTCAGGCTCCATAATGAAATGACGGGTACGCGCGATCACCTTCTCCGGGTTTTCCAGATCAAGCAATACAGCGCCAACACGGTACACGATCTCCTCGTCCACGCCATGATACAGCACAAGCCAGCCCTTGTCAGTCTTGATTGGAGGTGTGGAGCCACCGATTTTGCGGGATTCCCACTCCGGATTTTCCCCCTTGATAAGCAGCTTTGACTCCTCCCAATGGATCAGATCCTCGGAATAGGTAATCCATATAGCCGCTTTTTCTGTCCCGTACTGCTCGCCTACATATTCCTCCGGACGGCGAAGCAGGACGAACTTGCCGTTAATTTTCTCAGGGAACAGAATATTGTCGCGATCGTTAATATCCAGCGGCGTAGTGTCAGCAACAAACTCCCAATCCAGCAAATTCTGCGATTTAAGAATGGAAGAGCGAGTCAGCCAATGCCCCTCCTGCTCCCCCCATCCATCCGGGTACTCGGGAATGGATCTGGCAGGCACGCCAGCGCCTGTCGGATAATAGCTCATCGCACACGGACGCAGCGCATAGTTCAGATAGAAGGTACCGTCAATCTTGACCAGACGCGGGTCTTGTACGCTTCCATAAGGAAAACCGAGCATATCCGGCGTTACAATCGGCTCGTCCTTCACATGGGTGAAGTTCACGCCATCCTCGCTTTCCAGCAAGCCTAAAAAGTTTTTGCAAGGCGTCAGCGACTCCGCGGTTCTTTCAATCATATAAAATTTATCGTTATCAATGATAACCGCCGGGTTAAAAACCGTTACCTTCCGCCAGTCATATCCTCCCGGCACAACAATCGGGTTGTTCGGATGCCTCGTAATTTGCATGGTCGTTCTCCTCCTGCCCAGGCGCTCTCCCTCTCAGTTGCCTATATGAACCACTGTTTTCCGAGAGGACGCCGAGTTATAATGATGTCGTTATTTTAATCGTTTTGATCTCAAAGGGCTTGAAGCTTAGCCGGAGTCCGTCGCCGCTCATCGTCAAGTCCGCGAGTCGATCCTCCAGTATATTGATTTCCGTGACAGCAAACCGCTCACCGGCGGCAAGCAGTTTTCCGCTTAAGCCGATAATAGCTTCCGAACGGCCGCCAGCTGCTTCATACAGCCGCAATACGATTCCTGTGCCGTCCTCCGCCGGCTTCACCGTATCCAGAATGACCTGATCGCTTGCAAGATCAATCCAGGAATGCTCGAAGCCTAGGCTTTCCTTGACGGTAGCGGAAGTAGAATCAGCCTTAATCGCCCGCAATGGCTCATTGAGCCCGGCTGCGACACGAACTGTCTGGGCCTGCTGCCAGCTGCCTTCATGCGGATATAGCGCATAAGTGAACACATGCTCGCCCCGATCGGCTCCCGCATCCGGCCAGCCCGGTGCGCGGAGCAGCGACAGCCGCAGGACGGCGTCCTTAACGTCATAGCCGTACTTGCAGTCATTCAGCAGGCTTACGCCATATCCATGCTCGGACAAATCCGCCCAGCGGTGGCCGCATACCTCATATTGCGCCTGCTCCCAGCTTGTGTTGCGATGGGTCGTGCGCTCCAATGCGCCAAACGGAATTTCATAGGTCGCTTTGCCGCTTACCAGCCCAAGCGGGAAGGCAGCCTTAAGCAGCTTATGATTCTCCCGCCAATCGACGTAAGTACGGAATTCGATGCAGCGATCATGAATCGGGATGATCATCTTCTGTCTGATCCACGACTGGCTCAGCTGCCAATTCAGCTCGATTACGATACGGTCCGTGTTATGCTCCAGTATCCGCCAGCCCGTCAGCTGTTGCGCGTCTGCGCGCTTGCTCTCGTAATCATGTGCAATGTCCCATGCATCCCACAGCAGCGGCGTATCATGGAAAAGCTGCAATTCGTTGCCGCGCCGCCCTGCCTGCAGCAGCTCGCGATCGCAAGACTTGTCGTACAAACGACTGATAAGCCCTTGCTCATCCAGTTCAATCGTAAAATAATCGGTTTCAAATACGCCGATGCCAATAGATTTATCAGCTTCCGCAGCCTGTTGCTGTTCCGCATCAGAGCGCATATCCTGAGGATCGCTATTCACCGGGCGCAGCCAGAACGTTTTGCAGCCGAATGCAGGAATCGTTCCCGTCCGCACAGCTAGCTGTGCAGCTTCTCCCGGCTGCAATGGGGCTTCTATACGACACAACAGCTCGCCATCCGCATCATAAGCCGCCAGCTGTTCCATTACTGACTGAAGCGGAATGTACACCATTCCATCCCTTGCCCAGCCAAGGCTATTAAAAGCAACGTAGGCAACTCCCTCGTTCTCCGTTTGCATACGGCCGGCCAGCATCCCCATTGCTTCCTCCAGAGCAGCATTGCCCAGTCTCATAATCTCCTCATACTGCTTGGATGAGGTTTCGTACACTTCCGGAATGGAGGTGCCTGGAATAATATCATGAAACTGATTGAGCAGCAGCAGCTTCCAGCCTTCTTCCAGCCGCTTCCCGGCTTGACTTTGGCGCTGCGGGTCAAGCAGGCCGGAGAGGCTTAGCCACACTTCGGCAGCGCGATACAGCTGCTCGGCCTGACGGTTGCTTCGCTTGTTCTTGGCATGTGTCGTATAGGTGCCACGATGCAGCTCCAAATACAAGTCGCCATGCCAATCCGGCAGCTTGACCCCCCTGCTGCTTATACCGTCAAAAAACTCGCGCGCAGTCGAATACATGGCCTGTGGCTGGCCAGGGATACAGGCGGAGCGCTCGATGTACTCCAGCATTTCATGCGTGACTCCACCGCCCCCGTCACCATGGCCATACAGCAGCATCAGCTCGTCGTGCCGATCCCTCTCTTTATAGGCCTGCCAATGCTCTTGCACATCCTGCGGACGAGTATGCTCGTTCAAGCCGTGATTCTGATAAGCCACAATGCCGGTGCCGTCAATGCCAACCCAGTTGAACAGCGTATGCGGGAACTCATTCGTATCATTCCAGCCAAGCTTGGTCGTCATGAAATAATCGATCCCGGCCTGCTTAAGCAGCTGCGGCAGCGACGCGCAGTAACCGAAGGTATCGGGAAGCCACTCAATAGTGGAGCGCCGACCGAACTCTTCCTCATAGAATCTTTGGCCGATCAGGATTTGACGAACAAGCGACTCTCCGCTTGGTATATTCAAATCCGGCTCAACCCACATGCCGCCTACGAGCTCCCAACGTCCTTCGGCAATCCGTCGCTTGATGTTTTCATACAGCTCCGGGTAGTTTTGCTTAACGAACGCATACAGAATGGGCTGGCTTTGCGAATAATAAAAATCCGGATAACGATCCATCAGCGCGCAGACGGTGGAGAAGGTGCGGCTTGCCTTACGGACGGTTTCCTTTATCGGCCATAGCCAGGCAATATCGATATGCGATTGGCCAACCATATGCATCAGTCCGTTATTGCCGCATGCTTGCCGCGCTGCCTCCGCTGCCTTTCTCAGCTCAGCGTCCGCCTGCTGGCAAGCGGACAGATCAATGGAACTATCTCCGCCCGGCTCATACAGACTGGCGATAGCTTCCTCCAACGCCAAGAATAGCTGGGTACGCTGCAAGTTTCCTTCTGGCAGCAATGCTGCCGATTCCTGCACCGCGCGTACGGTATGAAGCAGCTGGTAGACTGGCCAATTGACCTGTACCAGCGAGACCGAAACGCCGTTGATCGGCGGCTTTTGTTTGGATTGCCGGTTAAGCGGGTCTACCGGCTCAGGGATTGGATCATACAGCTCGATCTCCAGATCAAGCTCGTCGCCGGCTTGACAAGATTTCGGTAGCGGCACAAACCAATGATTGTTATCCAGACCGTGATAGGGCGCTCCGCCCAGTCGCAGCAGGCCTTCGCCGCCGCCATAATACAGAAGGGCGGCCTCTCCTGCCTGCCAGCCTTCAGGCAATGCAGCCTGATGACGCAGCATATAGGTTGTGCCATGCCCGTCATTAAGCTGGGCAAGCTCGGTCAAAGCCCAGCCTTCCGAGATAGGCTCATAGACTCCAGGCTCGATATAACGCAGCTTATTTAATTGCCAATGGGTTAGCTGTATGTGCTCCAGCCATTGCCGCTGCTCCAGCCAGCGGACAAAACGATGAATGGATTTCAAGATAATCTCCCCTCCGAACTGACGCTCAGCGGCGCCTCCAGATAATGTAAGCTGCTTGACCCGATCATAATCGTGAAATCGCCGTCCTCGACTACTCGATGCAGCTGCTGGCCGACAAACTCCAGCTGTTCCCTTCCAATGACGAAGCGCACCTGCTTGCTCTCTCCCGGCTCCAGCCAAATTTTTCGGAAGCCCTTGAGCATTTTTTGCGGGCGCGTAACCGTGGCTGCATGATCTGTAACATACAGCTGCACAACTTCTTGCCCCGCCATTTGGCCGCTATTTCGCACGTTTACAACCGCCGCCGCATAACCGTCTTCGTCTGCTGCAGCATCCTCGATTCGCAGCTCTGCATATTCAAAGCTTGTATAGCTAAGCCCGTAGCCAAACGGATATTGCGCTTCGAAGTCCATTTCCAGATAACGTTTACCCCGTGTACGGCGCTTGTAATAGTAGACTGGCAATTGTCCAACATGTCTAGGAATGCTCACTGTCAGTTTGCCGGATGGATTAACGTCACCGAACAGAATATCGGCGAGAGCATGCCCGCCCTCTTGTCCCGGGTACCAGGCCTCAACAATCGCATCGGCCTGTTCCACGATCCACGGCTCGACAATCGGACGGCCGTTTATATAAACAACGATAAGCGGCTTGTCCAGCTTGCGTAATTCCTTCACCAGCTCCAGCTGTGAGCCGAGCAAGTTTAACGTCATTCTGTCAATGCCTTCTCCGCACTCCATTTCGCTCTGAGCGTTGTCGGTCACTACAGACGCGCCCGTCCCCAAATCGATGGTTCCCTCGCCAAAGTCCCGGGCGCTTGAGCCTCCGATTGCCACAATAATGGCATCAGCCTGCTGTGCACAGTCGCTCGCAATTGCGAAACCTTCCCGTGCCTCTTCCTTAATGCGGCAGCCGGGAGCATACAGAACACGTTCCCGTTCCCCGCCGAGCGCAGCTCGCACACCGTCCAGAAGGGTGGAGATTTGGCCTTCCTCCTGAGGCGAAGTATAGTCTCCCAATTGATTATATGGAGCATTGGCGTTGGGACCAATTACAGCAACCTTGCCTATATTCTTGTTCAGCGGCAAGGTTTGACGCTCATTCTTCAACAGTACAATACCTTCAACCGCCATTTTGCGAGCCAGCTGCTTGTGCTCCAAACTGCCGATGACCTGCGCTGCCTTCGCGGGATCGACCGTAGGACGGTCAAACAATCCCAGCTCAAACTTCAAGCGCAGCACTCTCAGAACCGCTTTATTCAGCGTCTCCTCGCTGAGCAGCCCCTGTTCAATCGCGGCCAGCAGATGATTGCTGAACATCTCTCCGGACATCTCCATATCCGTTCCGGACTCCAGCGCCAGCTTGACCGCTTCCTCGCCGCTGGCTGCGACATTATGCCCGTTCACAAGCATCCCCAGCGCACCGCAATCCGTAATGACAAAACCGTCAAATCCCCACTCCTGCCGCAGTACCTCGTTAAGCAGATAAGGACTGCTCGTGCATGGAATGCCGTCAATTTCATTGTAAGCCGTCATAATGGAGCGTGCTCCGGCCTCAACCGCCTTGCGGAAAGGCAGCAAATCGACCTCACATAGCTCGCGCAGCCCCATATGCGCGGGCTGTGCGTTGCGTCCGCCTTCTGTGCTGCCATAACCTGCAAAATGCTTGAGCGTTGCAAGCAGACTGTTCTCGTCAGCAAGATCCTCGCCTTGCAGACCTTCAACTGCCGCAACTGCAAACTCGGAGATGAGATAAGGGTCCTCGCCAAAGCACTCCTCTGTTCGGCCCCACCGTGGATCGCGGACAACATCAAGCACCGGCGAGTAAGTCACGGCGCCTCCCTGACTGCGAGTTTCCAGAGCAACCGCACGGCACATCTCTTTGTACAGCTCTACATTCCAGGAGCTGCCCAGCAGAATCGGTACAGGGAATACCGTCGCTCCGATCGCCATATGTCCATGTGAGCATTCCTCGCCGAACAGCACGGGAATCCCGAGGCGGGAATGCTGCATCGCATATTCCTGAATGTCATTGATAGCCTTGGCCCCCTGCTCGGGAGACAGTCCTGTTGCAAGCGTAACTTCTGTCCAGGGATCTGCCCGCAGCACGCCGTACAGCGAACCAACCGCTCCTTGCCGCAGCTGCTCCTTGAACTCGTCTGTCAGGCGGATGCTTCCATCCTCCTGCTTCTCATAGCATTTCCAGCCAAAGGGCTGTATCAATTGTCCGATTTTTTCGGGGATCGTCATGCGAGCGAGCAGCTCCTGCGCCTTCCTCCCCGCTTCAGCCTGCCTGTTGTCTTTGTCCACCTGGAAGCACACCTCTCCTAACCATCGGATTTCATGCCATATGCCGTTTGCGGATGAAGCCGCAGCCGGCGAATGCAATCCATCTTGATTGTCTTTTTATCTGATAGCCTTGGTTCGCTTGGAATAGCTGTTTAAGCTCTAATCGTTAGCTTTGCTTCCATCTGTCATAAGCGGCTTGATAGATTTGGCTCATGCGATTGCCGCCCATTTTGGTTACAGTCGCAATATATTTATCCCATTTGTCAAACGTATCAGCGCCCGTAATGAATTTGGCTTCCATTTGACGTACATACGTAGTCAGATCCGAGGTCAGCGTTGTTACCTCCGCTTGCTCCTCTGCAGTGAGGAACAAAGTAGGGTATGGAATCCGTGAGCCATTATCCAATAGCTTGGTCTTGGATTCATTCGCAACCCACTCATCAAATTTGGTGGTCAGTCCCCGTTGAATTTCAGGAATCGAAATCGTCGGTGCTGGAATACCGTAGTTCGGCGTTAGCGTTGCACGATAATCTTCACGGTCTCCGCCGCCAGGAACCGGCAAATATTTCTTGGTCAAGCTGTCGCGATCCGTGTACTCCCACAGAACGCCCTCAGGCCCTTTGTTGAATAGCATTGCGCCCTCATATCCATAAATGTAGTCCACCCAACGCATCGAAGCTTCCGGATAAGCGTTGGTTTTGGAGATGGCAAAAGCTCCAGTCGTTACGCCTTTGCTCTTTGCGATGACAGCCTTGTCCACCATCTTACTCTTGACCGGCAGGAACATTGGATCATCTGTGCTCGGCTCGCCGCCCAAGGTCATGTAGGCATTCCAATCGGAGAACAGCGCGACCCGATTGTTTTGGGCCTTGGCTTTTTTCTGCTCTGCAGTCTGCGAGAACGTCTCGTGATCCAGCAGATCCTCCGTCCACAGACGGTTCAGGAAGATCAAATACTCCTTATAGCCATCCTCAATTGGCGTGTAATGAACGACGCCGCTATCGTCGACATAGATTTCTTCCTCGTAAATACCGTAGGCTCCAAGCAGCCAAGTGCGAATATCACGCAGATTGACGGATGTCAGCGGCACCTCGTCGGCAGCCCCGTTTTTGTTCGGGTCTTCTTCCTTTACACGCTTGAGGAACGTGTACAGCTCCTCCGTTGTCTCCGGCAGCTTGTCATAGCCAAGCGCCTTCAGAAAATCGCCGTTGTACCACATCGGATTGCGGTACCATGGCTGATTGAACTCGATAACCGGCAAGGAGTAAATATGACCGTCCGGAGCCGTAATGGACTTGCGCACCTCTGGATAATCCTTCAATACCTTTTTGACGTTTGGAGCGTAGTTTTCAATCAGATCCTCAAGCGGAATCAGAATTCCCTGCTTGCCGTAATTCATTTGCTCAGCAGGAGTAAGCCCCGCTGCGTAGAATACATCCGGATATTCACCGCTGGAGAAAATAAGGTTTTTCCTCGTATTAAAGCTTTCCTTCGGTGCATTGTTAAATACCATCTTGATGTTCGTTAGCTTCTCCATCTCCTGCAGGACTTTCATATCCTTCCAATTCTGAATGCCGACATCAGGCGCTGTCAGCGTTAACGAAATCTGCTCGTTTACAATCGGAAAGCCTTCCTTCGCTACCTCTACCTCAACCTCTGCCTTTTGTTTGTCATTCGACGTTTCGCAGCCCGCCAGCAAGCCTGCCGCTAGAGCAGCAGACAACAGCGCTGCCGCGCCTTTTTTCTTGTTCTGCATCGTAAATCCTCCCTTTTCATATAATCATAACGCTATAACAAATGATTGCGAAATAACTGGCCTCACCAAGCAAGGCAAAGCCGTACCCGTATGCATCTATTACCATCTTGTGACGGTGATTCTAGCCTTTGACAGAACCGATCATGACCCCTTGAACAAAATATCGCTGCAAAAACGGGTACAAAACGACAACCGGCAGGATCGATACGATAATAACGGCATATTTGACCAATGACGCAATTTCAGCCTTGTTGTTCATAGCCTGAGCAATGTCGCCACTGATGGCCGCCCCCGTCGTTTCCGCCGACATCTCCTGCAGCACCAATATTTGGCGCAGCACCATTTGCAGAGGATATTTCATTTCATCATTCAGGTATATAAGAGCCGGAAAATAGCTGTTCCAGTGGCTGACGCCATAGAACAAGGCCATAACGGCAATAATCGGACCGGACAACGGCAGCACGATTTGGAAGAACAACCGCAGATTCGTACAGCCATCCATATGCGCAGCCTCCTGCAGCTCCTTCGGAATCGTGGAGTGGAAGAAGGTTCTGGCCACAATAATATTCCATACGGATGCCGCAACAGGGAGAATCAACGCTCCCATCGAATTGATCAGCCCCAGATTTTTGACTGTCAGATAGAGGGGGATCAAGCCGCCATTAAAAAACATCGTGATGAGAAACATCGCCATAAAAAAGTTGCGTCCCACAAAATCGGAGCGACTGAGGGCATAGGCTGCCGGCAAAGTGATGGCCAGGTTCAGCAATGTCCCAACTACGGTGTAGAGGATTGTGTTGCCATAGCCGTTCCATATTTTAGGATTCGAAAAAACAAGCTTATAGCCATCCAGCGTCAGACCTTTGGGCAGCAGCCACATTTCCCCCGAATTGACGAACTTCGGCGTACTGATCGAAGCGCTGACGATATAGATAAGCGGATATAGCACAACAATGAGCGCAAGGGCCAAATAAACATAGTTTGCTGCCAGAAACAGCTTGTCCGAGGTGGATTTCCTCATCGACTTCACCATTTTAAACCTCTCCTTTCCTTTACCATAAGCTTGTTGCACTTGTACGTTTGGCAATTTGGTTCACCGTAATCAACATGAGAGCATTAACAATCGAATTGAACAACCCTACGGCAGTTGAGAAGCTGTATTGTGCGCTTACGAGACCTGATCGGTAGACGAAGGTCGAAATGACATCTGAGCTTTCCAGATTCAACGAGTTTTGCAGCAGTAAAATTTTCTCGTAGCCAACACCCAAGATATTGCCTGTGTTCAAAATCAGCAGGATTGTAATGGTCGGTATAATGGTTGGCAGGTTAATATGAAGCAGCCGTTTGAATCTGCTTGCTCCATCTACAATGGCCGCCTCGTGCAACTGCGGATCAACCGCTGATAGCGCAGCCAAATAAATGATCGTTCCCCAGCCTGTATTCTGCCATACGCCAGAAATAACATAGACCGTCTTAAACCAAGCAGGATCATTAAGAAACTGCGGTGCATCGATGCCAAGTGCCTCAAGCCCGCGAATAAGCATCCCGCTCGACGGAGAAAGGAATGAAATAATCATCCCGGTCATGACCACGATAGAAATGAAATGCGGTGCATAAGTAATCGTTTGCACGCTTTTCTTGAAATAACCGTTGCGGATTTCATTAAATGCCAATGCCAGAATGATTGGCAGCGGAAAGCCTAGGGCCAGCTCATAGAAACTGATACTCAGCGTATTCCAGAGCAAATCCCAAAAATAATGCGAATTAAAAAACCGTTCAAAGTGCTGAAAGCCGACCCACTCACTGCCAAAAATACCTTTGGATGGAACGAAATTTTTGAATGCAATTTGAATTCCGTACATCGGTCCATAGTGAAATACCGCAAAATATACAAACGCGGGAAGCATAAATAAGTACAATTCCCAGTTTTGCTTCATTCGCTTGGCGATCCCGCCTGATGCTCGCAGCGGAGGCGTCCGTAAAGCCTGCTGTCCTCTACCGTTCATTTTCTGATGCCCCTTTCCTGTTCCTGTACCACTCTGCTACACATTATAGGCAGGTACCTGAGCAGGATAAAATATGTGGTATTTGCAGCAAACGGCAAAAAAAGGCCAAACCCTTTATGTTACTGGGTTTGACCGCTGTACCATAGCAAATTTAACACGCTTACAGCAAAGCGCTGTAAGCGCTTTTGTGTTGTTTTTGAACCCATTTCCTGGCCTGCAAATTATACATATTGCCGTTCTGATGACCTTGTGCCATCCTGTTGGGTAAGTCAAGTTAGGACATGACCAACTTTCAGGAGGCTAATAAAATGACATTGCCAAAATCGATTACAACTTTTCTGGAGGAAGCCGACAAGCGTCTGGCCCATCGTCCCAAGCTGCAGCAATTATTTCGAAATACGTTCCCTAACACACTAGAAACAACAACCAAATTATTGGATGACGGTACGACGTTTGTATTCACTGGAGACATACCAGCCATGTGGCTGCGTGATTCAACTGAGCAGGTTCGCCATTACATTCCGTTTGCCAAAAACGACGAGCAGCTGCAGCGCATCATCGGCGGTCTGATTGCCAGACAAATCTTCTATATTAATATGGATCCGTACACCAATGCTTTTAATGAAACGGCCAACGATCGCCACTATCGCGACACCGACGATTGCAATTTGAATCCATGGATGTGGGAGCGCAAATACGAGCTGGACTCGCTTTGTTTTCCCGTTCAGCTTATATACTCCTATTGGAAGGAAGCGGGACAAAGCGATATATTCACCCATGAATGTTATCAAGCCCTCACCTCCATCGTCGAAGTCATGATCACTGAGCAGCGTCATCAAGAGCGTTCCAACTATCATTTCATCAGGCAGACCAAACAAGAAACAGAAACTCTGCCGAACGATGGACACGGCATGCCTGCTAACTACACGGGGATGACATGGTCGGGCTTTCGCCCTAGTGATGATGCCAATGTGTTTGGCTATAACATCCCTTCGAATATGTTCGCTGTCGTTGTGCTGGGCCATATTATCGAAATTGCCACCGAGATTTATAAGGATGAGCGTCTTGCAGAGCGGGCAGACAAGCTGCGTAGAGAGATCGATTTTGGCATCCGCCATTACGGTATCGTGAATCACCCGACTCATGGTCAAATCTACGCTTATGAAACGGATGGCTTCGGCAATTATTGCCTGATGGATGATGCGGGGACACCTGGGCTTATCTCCATCCCTTATATCGGTTATGTAGGCACGGACGATCCGATTTATCAGAATACGCGCCGCTTCGCCCTAAGCTTCGATAATCCGTTCTACTTTGAGGGCAAGCACGCCAAAGGCATAGGCAGTCCCCATACCCCTGGCGGCTATGTATGGCATATGGCACTCTCCATGCAGGCACTGACCTCTGATAATGAAGAGGAGATCAAAGAGTTGATTCAAGTGTTAATCGATACGGACGCAGATACCGGCTTTATGCACGAGGGCTTCCACCCGGATAATCCGGCAGATTTCTCCCGTGACTGGTTTGCCTGGTCCAACAGCTTGTTTGCGACCTTGATTGTCAAGGCGATGGACAAAAATTTCATTTAAACTTTAAAGACGAGCGCAGCCTCTTGGTGTAGACCGCCTGCTGCATATTTATGAAGACCCTATATCTTCTTATAACGTGCAGCAGACCCCAAAATCACAGCCTATTCATGCATCGAACTCGCCTCGGAGCTTCTTAATAAAGATCGATTATAGATCTCTAAATTTTTTGGTGTGAAGTATCCCTCAATCATTATTTTTTCTCACTAGCGCTGCATTAATATTCTCGAAATCTTCACAAGATTCTGTTTAGTTTGGTTTTGCACGTAAAAAAAATCCTTTACAATGGAATGGAGAGGTAGACCTGTCCATAAATTCGACCTTTTCCATTTCAACCCGAAAGTTAATTTTCTGAAATAAAGGAGAGTAATACATGATAAAAACTGATGAACACTTTATGGCAGAAGCAATCAAACTTGCAGAGCAAGCTAGAGATAATGGAAATGAACCATTTGGAGCATTACTTGTAAAAGACAACGAAATTGTTATGGTTGGCGAAAACCAAATCAATAGTCACTGTGACCCAACACATCATGCAGAACTAGGACTTATCAGAAAGTTCTGTATTGAACAGAATATTTCCGATCTTAAATCCTACACTTTATACACCAGTTGCGAACCATGTGTGATGTGTTCAGGAGCAATGGTATGGTCTAATTTAGGAAAAATTGTTTATAGTGTATCGCATGATCAGTTAGCCGAAATTGCTGGCAGCAATATTATGATATCTTGTAAAGAGGTTTTTCAAAAGAGCCCTAACAAACCATTAGTCATAGAAAATGTTTTAAATAAAGAGGGATTACAAGTCTTTGAAGGTTACCAGTTTAAATAACTCTTCTAAGAATAATCTCTTATCCAAACCTCTAGTGGTCCTTTTTCGATGAGTAGCATTCTACAATGCCCGTAAAGTGCACACGCCAAAACAAACAATTCATTTACGTTCATTTTCTTATACAAATCTTTATTTAGTACTTGATCTGCAAATTGTACACGTGTTGCAACAAGTACGGTGACTTTTCCTTGGCTAATCCATCCTCTTCCTTTATTTGACCTGCAATCCGTAGGAATCTTGCTGCAAACGCCATAAATTTGCATAGAGTCCCTCTTTTGCACATAATTCGCGGTGAGTGCCTGCTTCAGCGAGTTGGCCCTGGTCAAGCACAAGGATTTTGTCCGCATGTTGGATCGTCTTCAGGCGATGCGCAATGATGATGACCGTTTTATTGGCCACCAGCTCGTTGATGGCCCGCTGCACTGCGGTCTCATTTTCCGGATCGAGCGAGGCGGTCGCTTCGTCGAGCAGCACAATCGACGCATCTTTCAACAATGCGCGGGCTATGGAAATCCGCTGCTTCTCTCCGCCGGACAATGTCGAACCGCCCTCTCCTACCGGCGTATCATAGCCTTGCGGCAATCGGGAGATGAACTCATGGCAGCAAGCGCGCTTGGCCGCTTCTTCAATTTCTTGTGGCGCAGCGTCCATCTTTCCGATTCGAATGTTGTTGCCGATAGTGTCCTGAAATAAGTAAACATCTTGAAACACCACGGAAATATGCTTTAAAAGGCGCTCCGGATCGGCATGTTGAATGGATTGGCCGCCAATCTTGATCGAACCTTGCTGAACATCCCAAAATCGCGCAATCAATCGTGTTATCGTGCTCTTCCCGCTGCCTGACGGTCCGACCAAAGCCGTAGTCGTATTCGGTTCAATCGTAAAAGACAGATCCCTCAGGACAGGCGCGTTGGCGTCATAACCAAATGTGACCCGGTCAAAAACAATCGTCCCATGAGGTTCGATGCTTGCAGTCCCCTGCATCGGCTGCTCCTGCTGCACGTCCATGATGCGCTGCGCGCTATAAGCGGAATACCGCATTTCGCCATAATTCATCAACACCACCATCAAAGGTTCGAATACTCGCGTCCCCACCAGCAGGAACAGGAGAAAGACGGGAAGCGAGAGCGTTCCGCCAACGAGCAGTTAGCTGCCGACGTAAATCATGATCGTCATCCCGGAACGGGTCAGCAGCATCGCCCCCATAATTAAAGGACCTATGACGCCTTCCAAGCGGATGGACGCACGCATCAACCGGTCAAAGGAAAGACGCAATCGCTCAAACCGTTTGCCTCCCATATTATGGGCTTTGATCTCCCGTATTCCGGCCAAATATTCCTGAAGCCGGCTGGCAGCTTCATTCTTGGCTTTGACATGGCTCTCGCTTAAACGCGCTTGGAGCGCATCCGTCAGCCAAAGCAGCAGTACGCCGAACGGAACCGCGACGAACATAGCCAATGCCATTTTCCAATCCAAAAAGACGAGTCCTGCCAATGCAAGAACGGGCAGCACAATCGCGCTAACGAGCTGAGGCACATTGTGCGAAATCGTATGTTCGACTTGCCCGTAGTCGCCGAGCAGCAAGTTGGTCATATCCCCCGGATCGCGTTTGCCGAAATAACCTAACGAAAGATGGCGCAAATGCTCGGCCAGTTTCAACCGCCCGGACGCCGCCAGACGATATGCCGTTTTAAATGATTTGTTGTAGAGCAAGGCATAGGTCGTATACGAAACGATCAGCCAGGCGAACAAAATCGCGTACACCGCCCACAACCGTCCGGTATTCAAGCCCGCTTCCGGTTCAGCGAAGGAATGATAAATCGTATTGAAAACGTCGACCAGGAGCGCTGCGGGAATTACCTTGGCGATTCCGTCCAGCAAAACCGCAAAAGCGGAAGGCCATAAGCTTCTGACATTTCCTCCCGAAATATTAGTAAAGTAATGATTCATTTCCCGAGCCCTCCTTCGCGGCGGCGGCAGCGGCGGCGGACGCGTTGCCTTTTGCTCCCAGTTTCCAGAAAGCCGCACTGATATGAGCTTGCCACATCTGTTCATACAACCCGTTTAATGCCCGCAGCTCGTCATGTGTTCCCCTCTCTGCAATTTCGCCTTGTCTCACGACCAGAATTTGCTCCGCCGCGCGTATAGTAGACAGGCGGTGAGCGATCATGAGGACGGTTTTCCCCTTCACTAATTCGGCCAGGCCCTGCTGAATGTTCTTTTCGTTCTCCGCATCCGCATATGCGGTCGCTTCGTCGAGCACCAGAATGGGCGCATTTTTCAAGAGCGCCCGGGCAATGGCAATCCGCTGCGCTTCTCCGCCGGATAAATAAGTCCCTCCCTCGCCGATTTTAGTGTCATATCCGTCCGCGAGCTTCTCGATGAATTCATGGCAGCAGGCCGTCTTCGCGGCCGCAATGACCGCTTCTTTGGAAGCTGCCGTATTCCCCATCCGAATATTCGCTTCAATCGTATCGTAGAAAAGATGCACATCCTGAAACACGAAGGAGACCATATCCATCAACATTTCCGTACCGATTTCGCGAATCGGAACGCCGCCGATTGCGATCATTCCATCCTGAGCATCCCAGAAACGCAGCAGCAAATTGGCAATCGTCGATTTCCCGCCGCCCGAAGGACCGACCAAAGCGGTCATTCCACCCGCTTTTGCGACAAAATGGATATCTGTAAGCACCGGCTTAAAATTCTTGCTCTCTTTCTTTTCATAGGCGAAGCAAACATGATGAAAGGCGATATCGTACATAACAGGAACTCGGGGAAAAGCAGGTTCCGTCACAATCGGTTCGGCAAAAACAGCTTCAATCCGCTTGTTGCCTTCCACATTTTTCTCATTCCGCTCCCTATGTACATAAGTTTCATTAACGACACCGATAAGCTTGGTGTAATGATCAGAAACAAAATAAGCGTAACGGCAAAGGATTGACTTCCGGAATGACCGCTTGCCAGCAAGATACCGATGGGCACAACAAAAGTAAACAAAGAGCTCACTAGAATAAAAAAGAGACTATACGGCGTCTTGCTCAAATCCGTAATGCGGAGGGTAATATCGCGATATTTGACAACGGCTTGCTTGAACGTTAAAAAGGAATCCGCCCTAATGCCAAATATTTTTACTGCGGGCATTCCCCGGATATACTCCACGCCGGTTGCATTCATTTCTTCCACCGCGTACTGAAATTCCCGATAGGCTTGTTGTCCGCTTTCACTGCTGAACATACGAGCCTGCAGCCACAAGCCGACGACGATCGGAATAATCAGCACCGCTGCCAGGCGCCAATCCAGCCAAAATAAATAACCGATCAATAGAATCGGGATCAACGTAAGCTGTCGCCTGCCCGCCAAGCGCCAGCTTGTCAGAGGCCAACGGGATAAGCCGGCGCATTGCTTCGCCGCTCGCACCCGACGGGTGAAGAATGAGCGGCGCTAAAAACTACTCGACGTAATCAATCCAAGTTCGTTTATTTGAACTTCCGGGTTCGTTACCACCTGTTTAATCATGGAAACAAAATGTTTTTGAATCTGTTCTACGGTGGATAAGTCATAAACATTTGCATTGTACATCAATATGATCTTCATCTTCTCATGGGGCTTTACGATCAAAGTAAAATCAAAGCTATTGTGTTCTGTACCCTCAACATTCATAATTTCAAGCGATCTTTCCCCTTTTTTGCCCAAATTCTCCATTTGCTCTTCTACAGGAAAATTCTGATATACAACAACATGGTTGATCAAAGATTGTTTTTGCTTGGTTAGATTTTGAATATCATACAAGGAATACGTATCGTATGCATGTGACTCAACGGCTTGTGCCTGATTCCTTTTCATGATTGATATAAAAGAATCCTCTCCCTTAGAGTGGATACGAACAGGGATTGCATTGATAAATAATCCAATCATACTTTCGATACCAGGAATGACAGGCGGTCTGCCCGATACAACACTTCCGAATACAACATCGTTGCTTTCATTATATTGCTGCAGCAAAACACCCCAAGCCGTCTGCACGAACGTATGAATCGTAACCTGATGCTGCTCCGCTGCCTGTTTCATTTGCTGGATCAGTGCATCTTCCAAATAACAGCTTAGCGTTCTGGAATCTTGTCTTTCATGCTTCAGTTTGATTTTTTCTCCGGGTAATTTCGTTTGCCCTTCATAGCCTTCCAAGTAATGACTCCAATACGTTATGGCTCCTTCATTGTCTTGCTGTTCCAACCACTCAATGAATTGACTATACGGTGTTAATAAAGTCATTTCGGGTTTTCTGTTCTCCCGAATCGCAAAGTAATTTTCAAAAATTTCTTTGCTTACAAGAGACATACACCAGCCGTCCATTAAAATATGGTGAAAACTCCATATGACGCGGTATTCTTCATTCTTTGTTCGTAAGACAGACATGCGTATTAAAGAATCTTGTTGTAAATCAAATCCTCTTTCCTTGTCCAGTTGGATATAATCGTCAGCATACGCCTTTCGTTGCAACTCATTCATATCCATTAAATCTTCAACATTAAATTCAATTTTTTTCTCTTGATAAACGATTTGCAACGGGATGTCCACGAAATCACGATAAAAATTAGTTCTTAATATCGCATGTCTTTGCATCAAATGATCCAAGCTCTGTGCAAAAGAGGCAGCATCGAAATCTCCACGCATGTCAAACATGATTTGCACAAAATAAGCTCCCGAAATTGGATTTCGTACACTTTCGTACAGCATTTCCTTCTGCAACGGTGTTAGTGGATACACATTTTCGATATGACCGATGTGCTGAGTTTGTTCCACTAATTGATCCAGTTGATCAATGGTTAATGACTTGCATGAAATATCACTTGGTGTAAGTTCGGTTCGTTCTTTCGTAACACAATGTTCAATGACTTCTTTAAGACTTTCCTTATAGAAACAAGCCAACTGCTCCATCGTTTCCCGTTGATATTGTCTTCGACTATAGTTAATGGTGAGCGACAGCCTTCCCTCTATAACGATCCCATTGATATTAAGTACAAACGGTCTCTTGTTGTTTTCACTTACGGATGGTCCGCTGGAATAAGTTGAAAATTTAATTCCACCATTGTCTGAACCTTGATTCACCTGGCCCATATAGTTGAAACTAATTTCGGGATTTTTCTCAAAAGTGAATCCTTCACGCACATGTGACAAATACCTTAAAATCCCGTAGCCAATACCCTTGTTCGGTATCCGGCGCAGTTCTTCCTTAACCGTCTTAATTCTTCTCGATACATCGATCCCGGCTTTCATCGTTAGGATCACTGGGTACATACTCGTAAACCATCCCACTGTACGCGTGATATCCACATCCGGAATGATTTGTTCTCTCCCGTGCCCTTCCATATTCACAACGATTTCTTCCATGCCTGTCCATTCATGAATGGCCATTCCCAGTGCCGTCAGCAATATATCATTAATTTCCGTATTATACGTATGATGTGTCTGCTTTAACAATTGCTCGGTTTCCGCTGCTGTCCACTGAATGGTTATCGTTTCACTATCTTTCCCGATAGTCTCATCACAATCAACATCTTTAGGCAGCGGGTTTATTTCAACCTGCTCCATACGACGCCAATATTTATCTTCTTGCTCCATCGCAGCGCTATCTGCAAAAATAGACATTTGTTCTGCCCATTGTTTAAACGAAGCCGTTTTCTGTGGAAACCGAATTTCTTGACCTCTTAAGAACTGATCATGTCCTGCTTGAATATCTTCATATAAAATACGCCATGAAACCCCGTCCACCACCAAATGATGAATGGCAATAAGTAAATGATCTCCTTCGGCACATTGGAACAAGCCTAGTTTTATGAGAGGCCCGTGATACAGATCTATACTGCACTGAATTTCTTTCGCTTTATTTTCAATGATAGGTGCAGGGTTTACTTCTTTTTTAAGGTCAACGATTTCAAGACTGAATAATTGTTCTTCCTCTATCCCCCGACTCCACGCTTCATATCCGCCTTCAGCCGCTTGACGGTAAACGATACGAAGAGCATCATGATGCTTAACAATCTTATTCATCACGTTGTGAATGAAACTGACTTCAAAACCTTGTTCTCGATAGAACATCATTTCCTGATTGTAGTGATGTGCGTCCGCCATATTTTGATCAAAGAACCAGCGTTGAATCGGTGTCAGCATCACCTGTCCGGTAACTTCCCCTTGCTCAGAAATGGTGCTCGCTGATTTAACGTGTAAACTTAACTCCGCTACTGTCGGATATGTGAAAAAATGCTTCATTTCCACTTTATATCCAGCTTGGAACAAGCGTGAGGAAACTTGAATGCATTTAATCGAATCGCCCCCAAGTTCAAAGAAATTATCCAGGATGCTAATCTTTTGAACGCCGAGCACGGCTTCCCAAGCAGATGTTATCGTTTGTTCTATATGGGTTTGTGGCGCCATATATTCTGTTCCCTTTTGCATGCTTTCTTCTGGAGAAGGCAATGCTTTTCGGTCAATTTTTCCATTTGACGTTAACGGTATTTGCTCTAATCGAACAAAATAAGACGGGATCATATAATCCGGGATTTCTTGAGATAATGCCATTCTAATTTCCTTTGCTGTTAGTGGGCTGTTGCCTTTCCAATACGCACATAATTGCTTCGTTCCATCGTCATGTTCCCGGGCAATAACGACCGCTTCTTGAATGGAGTCTATTTTCAAGAGTGCTGTTTCCACTTCGCCAAGCTCAATTCTGTAACCGCGAATTTTCACTTGATGATCAATCCGTCCCAGATATTCAATATTTCCATCCGGCAGCCATCTCGCGGCATCTCCCGTTCTGTACATTTTCCCTTCTGTAACAAATGGATTATCAACGAATTTCTCTGCTGTTAAATCAGGTCGGTTCAGATAACCTCTGGCAAGCCCCTCACCTGCTACATACAACTCTCCCTGCACGCCGATCGGTTGAATTCGTAGTTGTTTATCCAAAATATACGTTTGCAAAGTAGGGATCGGTTTTCCAATATTGCTTTTTCCTGCATGTATTTCGATCCCGGTTATTTCTTTATATGTTACATGAACCGTTGTTTCGGTGATTCCATACATATTAATCAACTGTATGAATGGATATTTTACCC
Organism: Paenibacillus sp. sgz302164; assembly: GCF_056120505.1. Taxonomy (NCBI): domain Bacteria; kingdom Bacillati; phylum Bacillota; class Bacilli; order Caryophanales; family Paenibacillaceae; genus Paenibacillus; species Paenibacillus sp. sgz302164. Next base: position 163,816 of record NZ_JBVYOL010000007.1, read on the forward strand.
TCCAATCCTTTAATACCGCTGGATTGAGGGCCTCTCCTCCAAAAATCACTTTTCTTAATTTCAACTCTCCTCCATGATCTTTCAGCTCTTCTTGAAGAAGATGATAGAAGTACGTTGGCGTTTGATTCAATATCGTCACTCGCTCATCTTTTAACAATTGTAAAAATTGTTCCGGACTTTTTGCCGTCATTTGCGGCACGATGACTAATTTTCCGCCATAGAGCAATGCCCCATACATTTCCCACACGGAAAAATCAAAACAAAAGGAATGAAACAACGTCCATGTGTCTGAGGCATCAAAGTCAAACAAATTTTTACTATTAAACAATAAACGAACGACATTTTTATGTTCAATACACGTACCTTTTGGTTTACCTGTCGTTCCTGAAGTATAAATGACGTATGCCAATCCCGTTGGTGCAGCGGTGATTCCCAAGTTTGTATTGTCTTCATGATAAAACTCGGGATGATCCAGGTAGGCAACCTTTCCTGCAAAAGATATGCGTTCCTGCAAATGACTTTGCAGCAATAATACATGTACTCCCGAATCCTCAAGCATATAACGAATACGATCCTCCGGATATTCGGGGTCAATTGGCACATATGCTCCGCCAGCTTTCAAAATCGCGAGGATGCCAATGATCATATCTAACGATCGCTCAGCTATGATCCCAATTAACTGATCCGCCTCAATCCCTTTGACTTTGAGCGTTCTTGCCAATTGGTTGGCTTTCTCGTTCAGATCTTTATAGGTCAAGTGTTGATCCTCAAATACAACCGTCACTTGTTCAGGAGTTCGCACAGCTTGCTCTTCAAACAGCCCGTGAATCGTCTTGTCCAATGGATATTCAGCCATGGAATCATTAAATACTTCTAAAATTTGCGTTTTCTCCTGTGTTGTTGTCCATTCCATTTCATTTATACGGATATGTGGATCGTTGATCACTTGCTCCAACATTTGAATCAAATGATCGCGAATGCGTTCAACGCTTGCCCGATCATAGACGTTTGCATTGTAATAGAACATCCATTTCATTTCTTCACCTGGTTTGATAATCAGGTTAAAATTATAATTCGTTTGTTCATCCGCTTCTACATTTGTAATCTGAAGAGCTGTCTTCTCTTGATCTCCAAACTGTTCCATAATGCCTTGTACGGGATAATTTTCGAATACCAGAATATGATCGATCAAATTTTGTTTTTGCTGTGTTACAGCTTGAATCTCATATAATGGATACGTATCGTAATGATGCGAAGCGACAGCTTGTTCCTGATTCCGCTTCAAGAGCTCTATAAATGTCTCATTTCCTTGGGCCTGAATACGTACGGGGATTGTATTGATGAATAAGCCAATGATGCTTTCAACGCCGACGATCGCCGCCGGTCTGCCCGATACCACACTCCCGAATACAACATCTTCACTGCCATTATACTGCTGCAGCATCATTCCCCATGCTGTCTGCATGAACGTATTCAGCGTAACCTGATTCTGACTGGCTGCTTGTGACATTTGCCTAGTCAACTCTTTACTTAGTGTAAAAATCATATTCTCTGAACGATACTCGTCACTCTTCGTTATTGTATTTTCTTTCGGCAGAGTCGTTTGCTCGTCATAACCTTTTAAGTAGTCACTCCAGTATTTCAAAGATTGTTCATGATCTTGCTTTTCCAGCCATTCGATATATTGTTTGTATAGGATCGCTCCCTTTTCCTCAGGTTTTCTTTGTTCTTGAATAGCGAAGTATCCTTCGAATAACTCCTTTATAACAAGAGATAGACACCATCCATCCATCAAAATATGATGATAATTCCAAATAAAACGATATGTTTTATCATGGGTATGCAAGATCGAGATACGCATTAACACATCTTGAGACAAGTCGAAACCTTTGATTTTATCTTCTCTCGTATAGGACGCCACATACGCTTCACGTTCTTCTTCGTTCATTTCACGCAAATCTTCATATATAAGTCCATTCTGTTTATGTCGATATACGACTTGCAATGGTTTATTCTTCCATTTGCTGTGAAAATTAGTTCTTAATATGGTATTTCGTTGCATCATATGATCCAAACTCTTCGTGAAAGCTTCCACATCCAAAGACCCATGAAGATCAAGCGTCGTTTGAATAAAATAAGCTTCAGAACTTGAATGAAGCAGATTATGGAAAAACATTCCGTTTTGCATAGGCGATAACGCATATATATCTTCTATTTCACCAATGTGTGCGGATTGCTGTACAAATCCTTCTAATTCTTCAATGGTGATTTCTTTTAACGAAACATCACTTGGTGTTAATTCCGGTTTCTCTTTCGTCACGCAGTGCATGATAATTTCTTGGAGACAATCTCTAAATAATTTTGTCAATGACTCCATCGTTTCCTTTCGATATTGCGTGCGGCTATACCGAAGTGAAAGCGACAATTTGCCTTCTACAATTAAGGCGTTTATGTCAATAAGATGATTTCTTGTGTGGTTTTCGCTTGCTGTTGCACCGCCCGAGTATGGGGATATCTGCATCGCACTGTTTTGAATATCCTGATCGAATTGTCCCAAATAGTTGAAACTAATTTCAGGATTCAATGTAAATGGAACCTCTTTCCGATTCCCCGTTAAATACCTTGAAATACTATAACCAATGCCTTTTTGGGGAATTTTGCGAAGATTATCTTTGTTTGTCTTGATGAGGCGGGACAAATTTGAGCTTGCTTCCATATTCAGTACAACAGGATACTGGCTAGTAAACCAACCGATCGTACGCGTAATATCGAGATCCGGTATAATTTGTTCTCTTCCATGTCCTTCCAGATTGACCGGAACTTTATCCATGCCAGTCCAATGATGAATAGACATGCCTAATGCGCTTAACAGCAAATCGTTAATCTCCGTTTTATAGGCACGATTCGCTTGTTTTAATAACTGCTCCGTTTCTGCTGCTGTCCATTCCAAAGTTATTTCTTCACTGTCTTTTTCCAGCGCATAATCCTGTCTATCATCTTTAGGCAACGGCTTATATGCTGTTTGTTCGATTTCATCCCAATATTCAAGCTCTTGTTTTATGGCATCACTGTCCGCATACAATTTCAGTTGTTCTGCCCATAATAGGAATGAATCTGTTTTTTGAGGTAGTTGAATCGGTTCTTCATTGCATAATTGTTCATATCCCCTCGAGATGTCTTCTATCAAAATTCGCCATGAAACCCCGTCGATGACCAAATGATGAATAACAATCAACAGATGATCTCCATCTGCACATTGAAACAAGCCTACCTTCACCAAGGGTCCCTTACCCAAGTTGATACTACTTTGAATTTCATTTGCTTTATTCTCTATCTGTTGAGAAGGATCAGTTAATGGGGTGAAATCCATCACTTCAAACGTATGTAACGGTTGTTTTTCCACCCCTTCATTCCATGCTTCATAACCATGTTCCGTTGGACGGTATACGATACGAAGCGCATCATGATGCTCGCAAATTTTACTTAATACGCGGCGAAGGGTGGCTTCGTGAAAACCTTCCTTCCGATATAACATAACAGATTGATTATAGTGATGGGCATCCACCTTATATTGCTCAAAAAACCAATGCTGAATTGGAGTCAGCATCACGTTTCCAGTTATGATCCCCTGTTCTGACATCGCGCTAATCGGTTGAACATATGGAATTAAGCTTGCTATGGTTGGATATTTAAACAAATGATCCATCTGTACCTGATAGCCCGCTTGATATAATCTCGAAGAAACTTGAATCGATTTAATCGAATCCCCTCCAAGCTCAAAGAAATTATCCAAAACCCCAATTTTCTCAACGCCTAGTACCGTTTCCCAGATGGATGCGAGTTGTTGTTCCACCATAGTTCGCGGTGCTTCGTACTCCATTCCCTTCAACATATTTTCTTTTGGAGCAGGCAGTGCTTTGCGGTTAATTTTTCCATTAGACGTAAGCGGCATCTGGTCCAGTTGTACAAAATAGGACGGAATCATGTAGTTTGGCAGCTGCCGGGACAGCTCTTCCCGCAGTTTTCCTATCGTTATTGCTTCCTTACCTACCAGGTATGCACATAATTGCTTTGTTCCCGCTTCATCTTCTCTGGCCATGACGATTGCCTCTTGGATCATGCTTATGTTTAAAAGTGCCGTTTCCACTTCGCCAAGTTCGATCCGGTATCCGCGAATTTTCTCTTGATGGTCCATCCTTCCTATATATTCAATGTTTCCATCCGGCAACCATCTTGCGAGGTCACCCGTCTTGTACATTTTTGCTCCCAAAACAAACGGATCATCTACGAATTTCTCCGCCGTCAGGTCTGGACGGTTTAAGTAACCTCTAGAGAGCCCTGCTCCTGCTACACATAATTCTCCCTGTACCCCAATAGGCTGTAATCCATTCTGTTCCCCTAATATATAGACTTTATTATTCGCAATAGGCTTCCCGATTGAGATGTCTTGATCCGCGCAATTGATAGAAAGAACCGTGGATACGACACTATTTTCGGTTGGACCATATTCATTGCAAACTTCGATGTGCGCATTGATGTGCTGCAATTTGTGCATTAAGGCAGGTATAATCTTCTCACCCGCAGCGACGACATTTTTCATTGAAATCCAATCTTCTGCGTTCACATTTTCCAATAGGGTCATCAAAAAACCAGGCGGACTTTGGATGTGCGTGATTCCCTGCTTTTTTATCATGGTATTGATTGCTGCAGCATCTTTACATTGTTGTTGGTTTAACACATATACCGTCGATCCAGATATAACCGGACCAAAAAAATGGGTAATAAACGAATCAAAAACGAATGGATTCAGCATCAATACCCGATCTTCTCCAGTAAATTTATAAAATTCCGATTTCCACTGAATGGAATTCGCAATGCTGCTGTGTTCGATCATAACTCCTTTAGGATTCCCTGTTGTTCCTGACGTATAGATCACATATGCCAAGTCACGCGGACTCGCTGATTGCTCCAAGTTCAAATGATTGGTATTGTAACTCTCTTCATCATCAAGGACGATGCATGTCCCTTCAAAATTTTCCGGTTTCTGTAAATGACTTTGCAGCAGCAACCATTTCACTTTTGAATCCTCTAATACAAAATGAATACGTTCTTCCGGATATTCCGGATCGATTGGAACATAAGCTCCCCCAGCTTTTAAAATACCGAATAAGCCTACGATCATCTCGAGCGAGCGTTCCGCCATAATCCCAACTAACTGCCCCGCTTGCACACCATTAGATTGAAGCGTCCGGGCCAATCGATTCGATTGTTGATTTAATTCTCTGTACGTTAGTTGTTTATTCTCAAATACCACAGCTGCATGATCCGGTGTTCGTTCCACCTGTTCTTCAAATAATTGATGCATCGTCTTGTTCTTTGGATACTCCGCCGCTGTATCGTTAAAATCAAATAAAAGCTTGTTTCTATGAAGCTCTGAATGCATTTCTACTTTACTTAGCTCCAGGTCAGGTTGGTTTAAAACAACGGAAAACAATCGGTCTAAATGTTCTATAACTTGAACCATAAAATCTTGATCATAGCGATCCTTATCATAAAATAATTTCAGATGAATGAACTCATTCTCCAGATCAAAATGGAAAATAGTAGCTGCTGCTTTTACGTTGTTTTCATCAAGGGATGAATGAATTTCATTTAAAGAAACAATGGTATGGATCATAGGTAAGTGGTTCGAATCATATTGTATATTTAAATGTTCGACCATTTTTCTGAAAGGTACTCTTTGATGCTGGATGGCTTCGCTTAAACCTAATTTCACTTGATTAAATAAGGATTTAAATGACATCGTACTATTTATATGATTTTTTAAAATTAAGAACTTATTCGAAAGCGAAAGGTCATTGTTCTTTTCATCAATCGTCGGCATGCCAATAATCATCTTTGTTTCACTCGTATATTTATAAAGCAGGCAATTAACTCCGGTTAATAATATCGTATAAATCGCCATATGAGCGTTTTTCGAGATGGACTTGATTTTATGTGAAACGTCGTATGACAAAGGTTTATATATATAATTGTGATTATCCGTATCGCCTGAATGCTTTGAAGTTGTTTTACAATAGGGCAAATGAATAAGATAATCACCATCTTCAAACCGACTTGCCCAAAAAGATTCTTGTTTTTTAAAAATTGACATACGTCACCCCGATCCACATTTGTATGTTATATTAAAAATCCACTTCAATTAAATCTGTTAGCGTATCCCGATTCATTAATTCTTCAACCAGCTTGATTTTGTTAATTTCGATATGAGGGTTTTGACAAATGGATGTTAAAAGTAACAACAAATTTCTTGACATCGCTTCAATCGTTGTTTTCTCAAATAAGGTTGTACTATATTCAAAAGCGGCTTCCAGTTTATGATCAGAAACGGTTGTATATAATGTTAAATCAAATTTGGATACCCTATTATTTTGAGCATAAGGTTTACATGTTGCACCATCCATTTGAAACTCCGCTGCATCGGTATTTTGCAATACGAACATCGTGTCAAACAACGGATTGCGCCGGGCATCTTTGATTATTTGGACTCTCTCGATCAATTCCTCAAAAGGATAATCTTGATTTTCATAGGCGTTTAACATATTTTCTTTAACTTCAAGCAAGTACTCCGTAAATGTTTGTTCTCCCCTAGGATAATTTCTAACAGCAAGTGTATTCACAAACATCCCCATAACCGGTTCCAATTCTGCATGGGTCCTTCCGGCAATCGGCGTTCCAACGATGATATCTTCTTGTCCGCTGTATTTGGACAAAAGAATGGTATAGGCTGCCAATACAATCATATACAGCGTCGTTCCTGTCAGAGCTTCCATTTTTCTTAAGCCTGCAAAAATTTCTTCCTCCATAGCAATTTCGAATACATCTCCCTCATAGCTTAGGGATTCAGGTCTCTCATAGTCTGTTGGCATATCCAATAAAGGGATCTTTTCACTAAAGACATCAAGCCAGTACTTCTCCTGCTTTTTCATCCGGTCACTTTGAAGTTGAACCTGCTGCCATTCAGCATAATCCTTGTATTGAATTCGAAGAGGTGAAAGCTCGGCTCCCTTATACAACTGGCTAAGCTCAGTCATTAGAATGTTGACGGATAACCCATCTGAAATGATATGGTGCATATCTACAAGCAATACATGACGCTCCTGCTCAAGTTCAATAAGCCCCGTTCTCATAAGAGGCGCTTGGCCGAGATCGAATGCGCGAACAAACTGTTGAATTTGGTTTTCGATATCTTCTTCCGTTGACTCTATCCATTCAATTCCAAAATTCACTTCAGGATGTATAATTTGTTTAGGCTCTCCGTGTATGATTTTAAATGCCGTCCGAAGAGACTCATGACGACGAATTAATTGTTGGAACGCTTCTTCTAATCTCATACGATCAAGCGATCCTTCGATCATAAAGAAGCCTGACATGTTGTAAACGAGTTCTTTGCCGCCTTTGATGCTCATAATGTACATTCTCATTTGCGCCGAAGAAATAGGGTAGTATTCTTTCTCCTCAGCTTTGGGGATGGATGCTAATACATTCCGCTCCATATGGTCAATGGACTGAGCCATCTGTTCGATCGTGAGCCATTCAAAGACGTTTCTTACAGATATAGTGACATTCATTTTTCGATTGATTTTGGACACCAGCTTTGTCGCTCGTAAAGAGTTGCCTCCTACATCAAAGAAAATATCTTTTACGCTGATTTTTTTTACGGCAAGCACGTCTTGCCAAATGGCCAGCATCTGTTTTTCCACCATCGTACGGGGCTCTACATATTCGCTTCCCGTTTGTATGTTTTCTTCTGGAACCGGAAGCAATCTGCGATTCATTTTTCCGTTCGATGTCAGAGGCATGTGATCCAATTGTATAAAGTAGGATGGAACCATGTAATTCGGTAAAACATTTGACAGTTTTTCTTTCAACTCTTTAACCGTCAGCGTGTAATCCGCTGTGAAGTATGCACATAAAGATTTGTCCCCGTTCACATCCTCATGTGCAATGACGATGACCTCTTTCACACACTCTATATGCAACAGTGCTGCTTCGATTTCCCCTACTTCGATCCGGTATCCGCGAATTTTTATTTGATGATCCATTCGTCCCAAATACTCGATGTTGCCATCCGGAAGCCATTTTACCAAATCTCCCGTCTTATACATTTTTGCTCCCTGGACAAACGGATCACTTACAAATTTCTCCGCTGTCAGCTCAGGTAAATTCAAGTACCCTCTGCCTACCCCATCGCCGGAAATACACAATTCTCCTACGACTCCCACAGGCTGTACTTTTTCATGTCTATTCAAAATATACAGACGGTTATTTCCTAATGTTCGGCCAATCGGCACGTAAGCCCGGCTATTCTCCGAATCAAGCTGCTCTGGAATCACACTGAACACAGCAACATCCACGCAACATTCTGTCGGGCCGTATACATTGATAATGGTTGGCGGCGCTATTTGGTTGAGCGAAAATAATGATGTTATTTCAGCTACACTTTGCTGAGGAAGAGCCTCCCCGCCAATCAGCATGTATGTTAACGATATCCTTTGAACGTTTTTTGCTTTTAAAAGTAATTTCAAGTGCGCAGGCGTACCGTCTGTTAAATCAATTTGATTGTGTTGATAGTAATTCATTAAATCTTGTCCATCCAGTATCGTTTCCTTGTCCACGATATATAAGGTATGGCCTAATAGCAGTGCGCCGAAAATTTGCTTGACAGATGCATCGAAATAGTAAGGCGCCAGTAAAGCGATATGCAAATTTTTATGCTGATCATCAATAACCTGGCTATACAACGCTTTAACCAAGTGATGAACCTGACGGTGTTCAATCATCACGCCTTTCGGCTTGCCTGTTGTACCTGAAGTATAGATCACATAAGCCAACTGCTTGGAATCTCCTGCGGACTCCAAATTCGACATATGATCTGCATAGGCTTCTTTGTCGTTCAAATCAATAACTTTGCCATTGAAAGATACAGACTGCTTAAGATGCCTTTGCGTGACTAACAACGTTGCTCCCGAATCATGTAAAATATACCGGATACGCTCTTCCGGAGAATCCGGATCGATCGGCACATACGCCCCTCCCGCTTTTAAAATTCCAAAGATGCCAACCATCATGTCAATAGAACGCTCTGTCATGATGCCTACTAATTGGTCCGCATATACTCCCTCCGCTCTTAGCGTACGCGCCAACCGATTCGCACGTTCGTTCAGTTGACGGTACGTCAATTGCTGATCTCCAAATACAACGGCCAATTGATCGGGGGTCCGCTCCGCCTGCGCTTCGAATAATTCCTGGATTGTCTTATCCCGCGAATAATCTATCTTTGTATCGTTACATTCATTTAAAAGATAGTTTTGCTCACTTTCAGACACCATTTGAATGTCTGACAAGACAACATTCGGTTCGATCACAATGTCTCTGAGGATGTTGATAAAATGCGTTTTCATCCTGTCAATGGTGTCCCGTTCAAATAGTTCCGTCTTATAATTAAAGTGCATTTCAAGGCACTCTCTGTCATCTTCAACGATGAACATTAAATCATACAACGATATACCGACATTTAATTCTCTAACTTTAAACTTGCAATCATTTTCTTGCCTTTGATTCAACTCTGTATTTAAAAAGATATACATCGTATTGAAGATCGCTGTCCCGGTTGTATCACGATGCGTATTTAACTTCTCTACAAGGTTGTCAAACAGATAGTCTTGGTTATCCAATGCATCCAGGGATAGTTTTTTTATTTCTTCGAGATAGCATCGAAACGATTTATTCCCCGCCGGCTGTGATCGAATGGCTACCGTCTGAATAAAGACACCTATCATTTTTTCGACATCAGGATGGTTTCTTCCTGAAGTTGGCGTACCTACAATAATATCTTCTTGAGCCGAATAATGATGAAGCATCACATTATAAGCTGCCAATAAAACCATAAATAAAGTGGTTCCCGTTTGTTTGGCAAGCTTATCCAGCGAATTCTTCAAATATGGATCCAAAACGAATGACAATCTTGACCCTGCCGAAGTTAAAGAAGGTGTTCGAACAAAATCAGTAGGCAAATTAAGGTTCGGAATCTCCCCTTTAAATTGATCCAGCCAATATGTTTCTTGCTGCTTATAAGACTCTCCCGCCAAAAATTGTTTCTGCCAAGCTGCAAAGTCTTTGTATTCAACTTCAATTTCAGGCATGCTTCTTCCGTCATAATCATCGATGAGTTCATTAGCGAGAATACCAACGGAATACCCGTCCGAAATAATATGATGCATATCGATGAGTATTTCTGCATGATCATGGTTTACTCGAATGAATTCGGCACGTATTAATGGAGCCTTTGACAAATCAAATGGTCTTGCAAACTCCTTCACATCTTGTTCAAATTGACTAGGACTTTTTTGAGACCTTTTCACTTCAAAATCAACCGATGGGGCAATATTTTGGTAAAGTTCTCCGTCAACAAGATGAAAACTTGTGCGAAATACTTCGTGACGTTGCACCATTTGTTCCAATGATGAAATCAATTTATGTTCATCTATATTTCCTGTGACCGTGATGTGCCCGCACATGTTTTGAAATAGGCTATTCGGCTCAAATTGATCCAGAAAATAGATCCGCTGTTGGGCTGAGGATGTTTCATAGAATTCTTTTACTTCCAATGCCTTAATAGGCATAAAAGTTTCTTCTTTCTCGCCCGTAATCAGACTGGCAAGTTCCTTAAGATGTTGATTCTTAAAAAATTGTACAATCGAAATTTTGTGATGGAACTGCTCTTGTACCTTTGAAAGCATCACCGTCACCTTGAGCGAGTTCCCTCCGAGATCAAAAAAATGATCATTTCTCCCCACTTGATCCACGGATAATAGTTCCTCCCAGATCAGCGCCAGCTTTCTCTCCGTATCATTGGCCGGATTTTCAAACACGGCTGCTTGATTGGCGCTAAGAACGCGCTCATATGCAAAACGGTTGTACATTTCATTTAATTGATCTTGTTGTTCAGGTGAAAATAACGTTAAAGACGAAATTTCAGCCTGTGGATGATTCGCCATATTTTGCAGCAAGCCAATAAATCCTTCAGACCACATTTTCATCATCTCATGTCCAATGAGATCGGTATTATAATCAAAATCCAGGATCAATTCATAGCTGACATCCGTAATATTAAGAAATAAATCATAAGGAACACGTTTAATGGGATACGACATAAATTCGGTCTCTATATGTTCAAATTGAAGACGATGAATCGTTCTATCCATATTAAATAAAATGCGGGTATCCGGCGCCGGCATATTGGGAAGTTGTTCGGATACGATCGTCAACGGAACATGCTGATGTTTCATTACGCGAGCTAACGTTTCCTTGATATAAAGGATATTGTCTAAAATGGACTGATCCGTTTGCACGGTATTGTGAACAGGTACAATATTGACGCAATTGCCAATAAGCACATTTGTATTCATATGGGACTGACCCGCCGTAGGAACGCCAATCACAAGTTGAGACTGACCTGTTAGTCGATGCAAATATAAATGAAACGCGGCGAACATGGTTACAAACAAGCTGCTCTTATTATTTATACTTAAAGTTCTCAGTGATTCGGTTAATTGACGATCCAACTTCATCGAATGTCTTTCCCCTGAATAACCTTTTTGAACATCCTGGAACTGCATCGTTGGTAAAATTAATTTGGGGAATGATAAGGAAAATTGCTCTTTCCAAAACTGAATCCCTTGTGTAAATGTACCTTTTTCATGTTCAAGCTGCTGCCATGTTAAATATTCACGGAATGAAGTGGCTTCAGGTAATAGAACTGGAACCCCTCGAATAAGAGCAGAATAGGTTTGTTCCAACTCTTGAATGAATACAGCAATCGACCAACCGTCTGCAATAATGTGATGAAATGTAAGTACCATAAGATATTGATTCGCTGCCTGTTTAAGCAAACTGATTCTAAATAGAGGCTCCCCGGACTGTAAATCAAATGCTTTACTCGCATCGTTAGATAACCAATTGGAAATTTCCAATTTTTGGATCTCGTGGACATACTGTGAGAAATCCATACATGCGCACTGAAATTCAATTACGGGTCTAACTTGTTGTGTTTCACGATCTGCATGAATCACCGTTCTCAAAGCATCATGACGATGTGCTATCCGATTCACTGCCTGATTCAGTGTTGAAGGTTCTACATTCCCTGTCATCTTTAAAATAACACTTTGATTTAATGCCGCATTCGCATTTTCCCCATGTAGTGAAGTCAATAAAAGATGCTTTTGCTCTAAAGAAAGTTGATATTCCGGAATAGGCGAGTCACCAGGTATAAATCCAAGCTCGCGAAGTTCATAGATCGTTTCTTTCACAAACTTAATGATGGTATTCATGTCATCCATCGTATGCATGGTAGATATAAAACAGTTGCGACCTTCCCAAATATATAAACCTTTATAAATTAAATGATAGAAAAACAGCTCCAGATCCCCAAATGAAATAAATCTAAAAAGCGATCCATAGTTTACCATTTGTATAGGTACATTGGATTTTTTAAAAAACTCATTTAACTCTTTTACAAGATAATCCGTTTTTTCATTTAGGTCCTTATATAATTTCCCTCCTTCGGATTGAAGATACTGCAGCACCGTTAACGATACTCTCATCGTAAGCGGGTGTGTACAAAATGTTCCACCGACAAAAGTTTTCTTGTCCGCAGCTGCAGGATAGGACTGATCGCCGAAATTCCAAGTTCCTCCATCCACAGCGTTCATAAATTCGGCTTTGCCTGCAACGATTCCAATAGGCATTCCGCCACCTATAACTTTTCCATAAGTAATCAGATCTGCTTGAACGCCAAACCATTCTTGTGCTCCACCCAAACCAATTCTAAACCCAGTGATGACCTCATCGAAAATAAGTGCTGCTCCAAATCGTTTTGTAATCTCTCTAAGCTGCTGTAAAAATTGCCTTGGCTGCACATCAGGTCTTCGGCTTTGCACCGGTTCTACAAGTACAGCAGCCAGTTCATCACCGAGACTTTGAATGATATCCAGTGTTTGTGGATGGTTATAATTAAGAATAATCAAATCATTCATAAAGCTTTTTGCAATACCGGGAGCCATTGGAAGTGCAGAAGATACAACATTCTCCGGATTCGCCACACCCAGCACACCGTCATGCGTACCGTGATATGATCCTGAAAACAATACGACTTTAGAACGCCCCGTTGCCGCTCTCGCTAAACGCAGCGCAACCATGACTGCCTCTGTACCTGAATTATAAAATGCGACACGCTCTACACCTGTCAACTCGCAAATTTTTTCTGCGACGTCTCCTGCCAAGTCTGACATGGGACCTAATGGAGGCAATTGGTCTTGAATACTGTCCGCAATTACATTTTGGATAAAAGAAGGATTATGACCGAATAGATTTACACCAAATCCCATGGTCAGATCCAAATACTCATTCCCATCCATATCCCATATCTTTGAACCGTCCGCACGTATAGAAATAATCGGATACACCATTTCTTTCCAATAAGAACGAAATCCGGATACATTGCGATTATTCGCATGGGCAAAACGAGTTTGACCTGTTTTTAACTTAGAGCCTTTTGTTTTTGCGGTATACTTGGAAATAAATTGTTCGACATACTGCTTCTGGGGATGTGAAAACCCGCTCTCTTCATGAACTTTTAATACTTGATAAGGTATGAATGGTTTCGCTTCCTGCGATTCCGTAACTTGTTTGATTTCCTTCATATCTTTCATATCTTTCATATTTTTCATATCTTTCATTTCGTTCATTTCGTTCATTTCAGCGGTTTCTTTGACTTGAACAGCATTGATTTGGCCGCCTAACAATAGATTCAAACTTTTTAATTGTGATTCCATCAGATGAATGGCAGAAATCACAATTTGCTCCGAAACATTCGCGGATGATTGTACCGCAACCGTATTGTTCACGACTGCATGATTTTCAGTGTGTTCCTCAACATTTTTATCATTTATATGCTCAGACACATATTTAACTAAGTACTTAATGTTGGTAAGAGTTTCGAAAAACATTTCCATGGGAATATCCAAACTGAACATTTCTAATATTTCTTTCTTGATTTGCATGAGAATAATGGAATCCAATCCCATTTGGAGAAAATGAGCATGAACATCTAATTCATCCAACTTAATTCCAGAAGCACGACTTATACTTGTTTTAATTTTCAATTCAATATCCTTTGTATTCATCTCCATTTGGACCTCATTCCTCTCTGAAATGTATCCCGTTGGTATCGGATGTTTCACTTCAACCCAACACCTCCTCTGTTCAAATGGATATAACGGCAATGGAATTTTTCGAATGACTTCATGGCCATAAAATTTCTCCCAATCGATCACTGCCCCCTGTGTAAATAACTCAACTAATTGCTTCAACGATTCTGCTTTTGCCTGTTTATATAGACTATCGGAAATAAACTTTTTATCTTTTTTTCCATAGCCAAAATAAACATCTGTCAGATTACGCTCTCCTCGTACGATTCGTTTTAATTTTTCATTTAGTTCTTGTGTACTGGTTATAATGATGGCCAAACGATAATCTAAACTAGCTCTTCCCGTACTCGCTGTATAACAAATTTGTTGAATGGAAACATCACTGTGATCAGTTGTATATTGCTGATAACTTCTCACCAGTTCATCAAGTGCCCGTTCATTCGCTGCAGACAGAACAAATAGATTAGGCTCTTGAACCTTAATTTTATGTTCTGTTTTCAAAGGCACAAATTCTTCGAGTACAACATGCGCATTTGTACCGCTGAAACCGAAAGAACTAACCCCGCATCGCAGGGGCTTACCTTCCTCACCAAAAGCCATTGACTTTTGATTCACATAAAAAGGTGAAGCTTCAAATTTAACCAATGGATTAGGCCTATCAAAATGAACCAATGGCGGAATTTTCTTATTTTGAAACATGAGTATAGATTTTATTAACCCGGCTATGCCCGCTGCTTCAAATAAATGCCCGATGTTTGTTTTTACAGATCCGATAGCACAAAATTGTTTCCGATTCGTATATTTCTCAAAAGCTTTACACAGACCATTAAACTCAACGGGATCACCTAATTTAGTCCCTGTTCCATGTGCTTCAATAAAACTAAGCGTATCTGGAGAAATTCCAGCTTCCTTCCACGCTTGTTCGATCACATTCGTCTGTGACTCAGGATTAGGTGCAGTAATTCCCACCGTTTTGCCATCTTGATTAATCGCACTTCCTTTAATCACACCATAGATATAATCCCCATCGTTAATGGCTTGCTGCAATGGTTTCAATAGTACAGCTCCGACACCCTCGCCAAATCCAGTACCGTTGGAATTTTCGCTAAACGTTCTTGTTAATCCGTCTGGAGATTCCATATCCAATCCAATACTCATAGGTAATAATGCCGTTCGAACGCCGCCTGCTATTGCCATTTCACAATCTCCAGCGAGCAATCCTTTACACGCCATATGAACAGCAACAAGTGAGGAAGAACAAGCGGTATCAATCGTAATCGCAGGGCCTTTTAAATTCAAAAAATAGGCGATTCTACTCGCCAGTACGGATGGTAAATTTCCAATAATATAATTTTTAAGTTCCTCGGGATAACTGGCCGTCACGAGCCGTTCATAATCATATCCCACTTTAGAGTAACCCACATACACGCCTACATTTCTTCCATTGATTCCTTCACCTGCATATCCTGCGTCTTCAATCGTATGCCATGCCGTTTGTAAGAACATTCTTTGATTCGGGTCCATAAATTGTGCTGTTTTCGGCGTTAAACCAAAGAACGAATAATCGAATTGATCAATTTGATCCAAATAACCGCCCTTAATAAACTGACTTTCATTCATTTCACTTCGAATGGATTGTAAATAATCCGTTGCGTCTTTTACCCGTTTTTCAGGATAATTATGAATACAATGCATACCATTCTCTAAAATATTCCAAAATTCATGCGTATTCGATGCTCCCGGGACATTTAGAGACATGCCAATAATAGCAATATCTTTTGATGATGGATGATCTTCAATGATTTTGTTGACTTGCATAGTTTCGTCATCGTTTTTAGCAAGATATTTTGCCAATTCGGATATAGACGGATATGTAAAGAGGTCAGTAATAGCAAGCTCTTCTCCATATTTTTGTTCTATACGTTCAGCGATTTGAGCCAGTTGCAATGAAGTTGCGCCCATATCAAAATAACTATCCCCAATACCAATCTTCTTCCCTGCCAACACTTCAGAAAATAGTGAAATTAATTCAGTTTCTAAAACATGAACAGACACAGGAGCCGTTTCTTTTGTTTGATCCTTCATGTTCCATTCATGGATGAATGAGGACTCTGTTAAGAATTTACCTGCTTCATATTGCTTAGCTAACTGATATCGCTGTATTTTCCCACTCGTTGTTTTTGGTAGTTTTTTAATGGGCAAGACATCTTTGACGCTCCATCCTCCGTGTATATACAAGTGTTTTTTGATTTCTTTAATAAGGGGTAGAAATTGTTCGATCGTTTTTTTATAAACCACAAATACAACAATTTCTTCACCTTTGCTCGTAGAATCATAAACACCGCAAGCTGCAACTCTTCCTAAGTCGATACCATCCAATTGAATCGCTACGCGCTCAATATCATGGGGGTATACATTTTTACCATTGATGAAAATAATATCTTTTTCCCGCCCGGTTACGACAAGATTCCCATTCATGATGAAACCCAGATCCCCTGTATTCACCCAACCATCTGGAGATAACAATGTCTTTGTTGCTTGCGGATTATTATAATAACCTTGGGTAACGTTATCCCCCTTGATTTGAATTTTTCCAATAACATAATCGGGGACAACTGTATCTTCCTGGTCACAGATTCTAAGCTGGCAATAATCAACAGCCTTTCCAACTGAAACAAACGATGCTGCATGCTCAGCATCTTTGTCTAATTCAATCACATGCTCTCCGAAGTTCAGATGATCCCGGTGTACATGCACAGCAGTAAATTCTTCTTCTACGTTTGGAAAAGCAGCTGCAACAGAGGCCTCAGCTAATCCATATACAGTAAACATTGCCGTGTTCCTCAAGTGATACTTTGACAATACGTTTAAAAACTCATGGCATACTTCGGGTAATATAGGTTCGGCACCATTATAAATGATTCTGACACATGACAAGTCCCATTCCGCTGCCTTTTCTTCACGAAAGAAATTCAAGAAATACTTATAGCCAAAGTTAGGAGAGGATAGTACGGTTGCTTTGTGTTCATTTACTTTTTTCATCCATAGAACGGGTTTTCGAATAAATAATTCGGTTGGCATCAAGTACTGATTTATACCTGTCACAAGCGGCACGAGGTGGAATCCAATTAACCCCATATCATGGGTAAGCGGCATCCAGGAGAGGAAAGAATCACTTGAACTGATTTTTGCATCATTAATAGCAGCACAATTATTGTAAATTAAGTTTCGATGCGTGAGCATAACGCCTTTGGGATCACCTGTTGATCCGGAAGAGAATTGAATAAATGCCAACTCTTCCGGCTTAGGTTCATAACATTTTACAGATGTATAATCATATACTTTATCTTGTATAATATCCGTTCTAGCTTCTAATTGATGATGAAAATCCAATAATTCATGTTCTAAAGCGAATTTTTTCATTTTATCCAGTACCTTCTCAGATGCAATCATGAATGGGTTGTTTAGCAAATCCCAAATACGGCATACTTTCAAGTTCTGTTCTTCATCTTCACCAACGCTTACTGGCACGGGTATCATTCCACCAAGTATACAAGCCCAAAATGCTACTAAAAATCGTTTGTTTTCTTGTATTTGAAAAATAATCTCTTGCTTTGGTTTCATTCCTATTTCTTGTAAATAGCCTAAATATCCTCGAGCTTCATCAAATAATTGACTGTACGATATAAAAGTTTCTATTTTATCAGCATCAATAAAAAGAATGCCACGGTCAGTTATTTTAGTTCTGTCTCGTATGGCATCTACTAACGTTTGAAATTGCTTCGTATACATATCTCTCCTCCAACTCTATCTCTATATGCTTTTTCTGTAATTTTAAGTAAAATTTTACCATAGAAATATATGTATGACAATGATTTAATTGTAAAATGAAAAACAGGCTACCATTTTAAAGAGGTCGCCTAGAATGTTTTATAAGTGTTACATGAAAATAAACTTGATGTTATTTATACCGAATTTCATCAGTCAACGCGGTTTCATTCATTGAAATTTGTTTTGCTGAACAGCGGAAATTATTTATTTTTTTTCGAAAAAGCCTCCGGAAAGATGCATAATAAGAGTTGAATAGGACATAATAAAATGTCGAACAATAGTGATTGTTCGACATTCATCAGACGCTGTACCTATATTGTTACCAATTATAAAGCAGATTGCTATTCATAACAAGGCATTTTTCATCATATTTCGCATACTTTCGGCAACAAAATCGGGAGCGCTTTTTTTCATCAGTTCAACCGTATGCAAATAACGCTGCGTTGTGTTAATTTGCACATGGCCGAGCGTGTATTGCACCTGCTGAAGCGATGCGCCGCCCAGCAATGCCAGAGTTGCGTTCGTGTGGCGAAGCCAATGTGGCGTCACTTGCTTGGTAATACCGCTTTCCTTGCAAGCCCGCTTGACGATCCGCTCCACCTGGCGAATCGTAATGGGAAAGATGCGGCTGTTTTCGTCCGAAGCTGAACCTTCCGCTTGTATTTTCTCCCGGATTGCCGGGTCGTTATGCAGCTTCCATAGCGCCTCAGGCATTTTTATTTGTCTGGTTTTTCCTCCCTTTCCGTTCGTTACGGTCAACCACGCACTGCTCTCTTCGAAATCAGTATGAAAATCGCTCCACCTCATTTGCACAAGCTCCGAAACCCGCAGCCCCAAAATGACCATATAAAGCACCATCATCCATTCCCGCATATTTTTTTGGCTCAAATGCGCCAGCAGGTTCATCAGTTCCCGTTGGTTAAGAAAATGATTACCGCTGGTTACCTGAATTTTCGGAAGACGGATGGAGAGCGAAGGATCGTGCCTGAATAATGCAATATTGGCGTTGCTTCCCCATTTGTAGAAGGAACGGAGCGGCGAGATCAGACTTGCTACGGCGGATGCGGTCAGCGGCTTGCTCGCGATCGTGCCCTTCATGAGTGCGGTCTTGTATTGCTCCAAATCATGCCAAGTAACCTCGCTGAAAGGCTTGACTCCGATGAATGACCGGAAACAACTGAGTGCACGACCATAATTGCGGATCGTGTTGGGACGGTGGTAACCGGCAAGAAAGCTTTGAATCACTTGTTCGTCGTTCATGCCTGAAATATCAATGGATACAGGTTGGTTGTGAGTTCGCGCCTGCATATTTTTTTCGGTCTCCTTTCTACTGGCATTCGAACAATCACTATTGTTCGACTTGCACGACAGAGCTGAAATACTTATGTGCACACAGAAACAGGAGTGGTCAAAAATGATGGCAAATCGAATTCGGATGGATCTGCTGGCATTGGTATTAAGGCAGGATCCCGACACGTTCGCGCATTGTGTTCGTGTCGGCATGCTGGCCAAAGCAATGGCGAAGGTTGTCAAAATGTCGGATCAAGAAATAGAGATGTTCTCTGCGGCCTGCAGCTTTCACGATATCGGCAAGCTGTTTCTGCCCAAGGAGCTGCTGCTCAGGCGTGAGCCGCTTGATGAAACGGAAAAGGCGCTGATGCGCGAGCATCCCAAGCTGGGAGTACAGCTTCTTCGACACAGACTCGGCTGGAAAAACAAAGAGATGCTGGATACCGTACGTTCCCATCATGAGCGTTGGGACGGACAAGGTTATCCCGACGGGCTTCGCGGCGCGGAAATATCGCCGTGGGCGCGCATGTGCGCCATTATCGACGCTTATGACGCCATGGTTCAGCCCAGACCTTACAATCGGGTCAAAACACCTGAGCAAGCAAGGGAAGAGCTGTGCAAACAGAGCGGCCGTCATTTCGACGGGGCTTATGTAGACGTATTTCTCGAAATTCCACAATTGTCGATCGAACAAGCAACCGTGTGTCCATAATCATTCCCGAGAGGAAGGAAAGGATCTACTATGATTGCAATGACCGTACAATCACTTCGCCCCGGACAAACATTGGCCAAGCCAGTATTGAACCAAAACGGCACCATGATGTTGGGCGAAGGAACGCAGCTTACGGAACAATATATAGAACGGCTGCGCAAGACAGCACAAAACTTTGCCATTTTCTACATTCCCCTTCCCTGCTACAATGAAAAAAGACGGTGTAACGAAGACGGGGAATCACTTGCTCATCTCCCAGTCGTCGATGGCGTATTCGATGTTGGCATTGACCACGAAGGCCCTGCAATTGTAGTTTGCTTATCGTGCTTTTGATCGCCACTAAAAGAACTCTTCATTTCCTTGACGCTAGCTGCTAGACTTGAGAAAACAGACGATGAACGAAAGGTGATGAACTTGACCAATATCCTGGATCACATAACAAGCATGGTGAAAGAAATGACATGGACTGAATTGCAGCATACGGTACTGCGTCTAGCGGAACAAAATGAGCATGTCCGATCCGCTCTTCATCGAGTATGGAAAGTGAAGGAGCGAGAGGCCCGTCTGGCGAAGTCGATTGAATGGACGCCTGATGACTGGTTTAAAGCACAAAAGCATTTTGAACCGATCATTCAAGATGAGTTCAATCAATGTGCTGCTTTGTTTGAAGATCGTTATGAACGCAGTTATCGAGGCTATCATGATTATTCTGATGAAGGACGCTGGGATTATACCGCCGGTCTGGAACAGCTTGAGCGCTGGTTTGCGGAGCTGCTGGAAATGGCTGCCGACGGCGAATGGATCGATGCTTCCGTTGGGATGCTGCTTACCCTGCAGCGTTTGGATGATTGGGCACAAGAAAATGGAGATGAAGACATGGGCGGCGAGGATTTGCAGGATGAATGTGTGTCTTTTTGGCCCAAATCGGAAGAACTCATCAAGATTATTCGGGATTCGTCTGCCCCCATCAGCAACAAAAGCGCGTTTTTCCTAGAATTGATCGACTGGATAGTCGGACTTTGCGAGGAAGAAGAGGATTGGGCGGCATGGAGACAAACGCTCGGTTACTGCTTATTTGGCGGTGAGCATTATGAGCGGTTAAAGAACTATGTTACCCGTTTCGAGCCGAATTTGTTTCGTGATACCGCTGCTGCGGAGGCAATCGAACCGGAGGTGATCCGTTGGTGGGTTCAGATCAGCCTCGAATCAGACCGCGAAGCAGAGGCGGAACGCGCGGAAGCCATGCTCAACGCATTCGATGCGGACACTTCCGCCTGTTTTGTCCGTTATTACGAACGTTTTCATCGCTTGGATGAAGCGATCACTCGACTTCAATTCATCACCGGCCAAATGCAAGAGCAGCTTCAGAGGCAATCGTCCGAACCTTTCCGCGCGATTCGATTCCACTACGTATCCGAACAGCAAGTAAATCACTATTTTGAATGGCTGGTCGCGATATATGAACAGGTCGAACGCCAAGCGGAAGCGATTTCGTGCCGTGTCCATTGGTTCGAAACACTGCCATCACTGGAGCTATTCCAGGTCTGTTTGAACGAAACTCCCCCGGAAGAAAGAGACCGTCAGGCGAAAAAATGGATGGCTCATGTTGCTAGCCTGAAACGTCGTGGATTCGAAACTCTGTTAATTGATATGCATCTGCACATTGGTGAGCTGGACCGAGCCTGGTCGGTTTATCAAGAAAGGCGCCTGGATACATCCGATAGGCTGAGCGATTCTGTACGGCGGTTGTTCGAAGCGGTCAAAAAGCATGATCCGATAAGGCTTCTTCCGGTACTTCGCCAATTTGCCGAGAAGAGAATTGCCGAGAAAAGCCGCTCCAGCTATCAACATGCCGCGGCGTGGTTAACTGAATTGAAATCCATTTATCTTCTGCTAAATCAGACAGAGGAATGGACGCTCTATTTGCAAGAAGTGAGAGAAGAGCATCGTCGTCTACCGGCTTTACAAGATGAAATCACAAAAGCCAAGCTTTAGAGCTTGGCCGAAGTGTGGAAACATCACAATAAGCCGAGAAAGCGATCCTTTTGTATTATTGTCATTCATGACACGTAACTGCACCTGCATGTAATGTCTCTTATAAATGGGAAATAGCTTCCCGTGTTGTCCAAGTAGCGGCGGCAAATGCCTTGTAATTGGTAACGGCTGCTTGGAAATCCCTTTCACTAGTAGCTGCTGTCGCATCGTATACAACAGCGGTTTCAAACCCATTTTCGATTAAATGCCTCATATGGGACTCTACGCAAATGTTGGAAAGTACTCCTGCAATAACCGTCTTCTCTTTTCTATGTTGTCGCAACTGGTATACCAAGTCATTTGTTTGCGGACTAGCAACCTTGTGCGGAGTTGAAACGATTGTTCTCCTGTCAAAAATGTAAGGTTTGAAAGAAGGAACAAAATCAGCTCCTACAGACGGTGGTGTGTATTCATTTGCTTTTTGATACATTCCAAGACCTAATAACATCTTTTGTTCGGATCCGGTAAATTGCCAGCCATAATCATGAGGGTATAAATAATGGGGGGATATAAAAAGCTGATACCCTTTATTCAAGGCAGTGCTCATTAAGAGTTCAAGGTTTTGTATCGTGTTGTTTTGCTCAATCGTATCTTTTGTTAGATGATAGCCTCTTCCCCCTGGACTCATGAAATCATTTTGCGGGTCTGTAATTACAATGGCGGTATGACTGGGATGCGGTTTAAACTGCAACATACACTTCTCCCTCCCTTATGAACTAGCCCCAATATGGATTGCGCCTGGATATATATGGATTTTGGCGCTGTTGATGGTGACTATATGGTAGTTGTTGATACTGTAGATTGGAGCGACGGGGCATATTTTCATTTTTACTATTGCAATTTTTATATGGACCGATATATGTTGTAGGCTGTACGGGGGCGATTGCTTGTTTCCATTGATTTTCGTCAAGACAATACGTATGTGCCATAATATTTGCAGGAGTAAATTTAAGCAGATCGGAACCTAAAATCACCTCTGGAGTCGGTGCGTTAAAAATGGCCAAAAGATGTGTTTTATCCGTTGTCGCTATCTCATAATGCCACCAACCTTGCGGAACGTTGGCAACCTGTCCCGGTGTAATGGAGTAATTGAGAATTTGTTTGGTAAAGGGGTTCAACATCGATACAGTCGCAGCTCCGGAAATACAATAGACTAACTCGGCTGCATTTTGGTGATAGTGAGGTTCCACAACGTTATTAGCGCTTAAAAAAATGTCCAGCAAGGACACATTTTCCAATGTATTTAACTGTTGGATGCCTAGTACGTTAATTAAATTGTTTTTATCCTTTATAAACAAGGGACTGGTATTGACGTCAAATGCGAATTGAGCTGACGGTGATGTGTAATCCATATACGAAACCATAATTATACTCGCCTCTTTACATGAGCAATGAAAAACTTTATAGGCATTTATATGTATTTACAGTTTGTTTGGTGTAAGCGGAGATAAGAAAATAAGTGCACCGCGGTTTTTGAACAAAAAAAAAGCGGAAGGCCGCCGCGCAGAAACCGTCAGCTTACTTCCGCAAATCTCCAACTATCCTTTTTCGTGCATCGGATTAAAGCCTTCTCCGAAAACCTCGAACACATCATTTACTGTGACAAAAGCTTCCCGGTCGATCGTATGGACCAGCTTCTTCAACCTGCTAATTTCGGAGCGGCCGACTACGCAGTAAATAATCGTTTTCTCATCATAGCTGTAGCCGCCCTTGCCGTACAAAAAGGTCGTACCTCTCTCAAGCTCATCGTGAACTCGTGCGGAAATCTCTTCCGCCCGACGACTCACAATAATAGCCGCTTTGCCTTTTAGCGTTCCTTCCAGCACGTAATCGATGACTCTGGAGCCGATAAAAACAGCGACGATCGTGTACATCGCACGTTCTCTGTCCAAATAGATGAGTGAGAGCACAATCGTAATACTGTCGAACAAAAACACGGTCCTGCCGATCGGCCAGCCGAACACCTTTTTCAGCATCTGGGCAATAATATCCGTTCCTCCGCTGGTCCCTCCGTACCGGAAGACGATGCCTAAGCCTACTCCGACTGTCGCGCCGGCGTATAGAGAGGCCAGCAGCAGGTCGTGCATGGCAAAATGAATATTTTTAAACATATATACGAATAAAGAAAACATCAGTGTGGCAAAAACCGTGTAAAGAAAAGCTCTTCGTCCCAGCACCTTCCAGCCGATAAAGAACAACGGGAGATTCATCAGGAAATTCGTAATCCCCGTTTCCCAGCCGAACATGTACTTCAGCAGCAGGCTGACACCGGTAATGCCTCCCTCCGCCAGACCATTCGCCGTATTAAAATAGTTGATGCCAAAACCCATAATGGCGGAGCCCAGGGTGATGGCCGCACCATTCTTTATATGCTCATTCATGCATACCCACCGCTTGCAGATAAGACCGCGGCGTCTTCCTTCGCAGATTCCCGCATCATGTTCCGTCTGGCGGCCCCGGATTGATAGGCCGCGTCGATGACGGCCTCCCGTACTTTTTCCACGACCATTTGATTAAACACACTTGGGATGATGTAGGACTCATCCAGTTCTTCATCGCTAACGACGGAGGCAATCGCTTTCGCGGCGGCCAGCTTCATTTCTTCGGTTATCCGGGAAGCGCGGCAATCGAGCACGCCTCGGAACAGTCCGGGAAAGCACAGCACGTTATTAATCTGGTTCGGGAAATCCGATCTGCCGGTTGCCATAACACGCACGTACGGCGCGGCTTCCTCCGGCATAATTTCGGGCGTCGGGTTCGCCATCGCAAATACGATCGGATCCGCCGCCATATGTTTCACATCTTGGGCGCTCAGCACTTTGGGACCCGACACGCCGATGAAAATATCGGCTCCTCGGATAACTTCACTCAGCGGTCCCTTCAAATTTTGCGGATTCGTATGATCGGCATACCACTGCCAAGCCTGATTATCGTAATGCTGCCCCCGAGCAATCGTACCTTCCCGGTCCACCCCGATGAGGTTGGTTACCCCCAAAGCCAGCAGCATTTTCGTACAGGCAATGCCGGCCGCACCGATACCGCAAACGACCACTTTGCAGCGGGTCAAATCCTTTTTGACGACCTTCGCCGCATTGAGCAGACCCGCCAGAATGACGACAGCGGTCCCATGCTGGTCATCGTGGAACACCGGAATATCCAGCTCGTCGATCAGCCTCCGTTCGATTTCGAAGCAGCGCGGAGCGGATATATCCTCCAAATTGATGCCCCCGAACGTAGGAGCGAGCGCTTTAATAATGTGAATAATGTCCTCGGTGCTGTGCGCGTCGAGACAAATCGGGAATGCATCGACACCCGCCATTTGCTTAAACAGCATGGCTTTTCCTTCCATGACGGGCATCGCGGCCTCCGGGCCGATGTTCCCGAGCCCCAGCACGGCCGATCCGTCCGAAACGACGGCGACCGTGTTTCTTTTGATCGTAAGCGAGTGCGCTTTGGGCGGATCGTTGTAGATCGCCATGCACACCCGCGCTACCCCTGGGGTATATACCCGCGAAAGATCTTCGCGGTTTTTGATCGCGATTTTGGGGACCGTTTCTATTTTCCCGCCCAGATGAGAGAGAAAAATTTGATCGGAAACATGGATGACCTGTACCCCTTCCAAATTTTTGATTGCGCTTACAATTTCGTTTGTGAGGCTGTCATCGCCCACTTGTACGGTAATATCCCGGATCGTCTTCGCTTTGCCCGATTGTGCGACATCGACCGCAACGATATCGCCCCCCGCTTGTCCGATAGCCATTGCAATGCGGCCGAAAGCTACCAGTTCTTTTCTCATTTCCAGCCTTATTACAATCGTTGTGCTTCCTCTTGCCATTCCCGCCATCAAGCTCACCCCTTATTAAGCGTTTTTTTTCTGTTCTTTACATAGTAAATAAGATAGCATGCCGCTACAAAAGGAATTCCGCAATACAAGGCGATGCGTTGGGCAGGGTCGAAGTATAAGCCGATGCAAGAGGCCAAGCACAGGATGAAGGCAGCGATCGGTACAATCGGGTATAGCGGCGTCCTATATTTCAGATCGTTCAGGTTGCCGCCCTGCTTAAGGAATTGTCTGCGGAACATGAATTGGGATGCGACGATTCCCATCCATACCGCCACTACGGCAAAGCCGGAAACAGCTATGAGAACGACATAAACGGTATCCGCCGCGTAAACGCTGGAAAGCAACGACAAGCAGGCTACCATCATACTGACAATCAACGCGTTAAACGGAATGCCCTGTTTCGTTACCCGGCCGAGCCAAGGGCTGACCATACTCTCCTGGGAAAGCGCCCAAAGCATCCGCGTGGAGGCATAAAGTCCGGAATTTCCTACCGACAGAAGAGCCGTCAAAATGACCAGGTTCATGATATCGGCGGCATAAGGAATACCGATTTTTTCAAAAACGAGTACGAACGGGCTCTCGATAACCCCGGCTTCCTTCCAAGGAATAAGACCTGCCAGCACGATGATGGCGCCAATGAAGAAAACCATCGTCCGCCATACGACCGTACGAATCGATCTCGGGATGCTTTTATCCGGGTCTTCCGTTTCGCCGGCCGTAACCCCGATAAGCTCCGTCCCCGAGAAAGCGAAGTTAACGGAAATCATAACGAACAGCACCGGCAATAACCCGTTCGGGAACAAGCCGCCCTGATCCAAAATATTGTGCAGCATCGGAGCCGCCTGGTCTTTCATCGGAAGCAGTCCGAACATGGCCGCCCCGCCCAATATGATAAACAAAACAATAACAATAACTTTAAAGCCAGCAACCCAGAACTCGGATTCCGCAAAGAACTTGGCCGAATACGCGTTCAGAGCAAACAGCAAAACGGCGAAAATTGCGCTCCAGACCCATACGGAAATATCGGGAAACCACCGCTGCATAAGCAGTCCGGCCGCTGTAAACTCGGAGCCTACCGTGACCACCCAGGTCAGCCAGTACAGCCAACCGATCGTGAAGCCTGTTGCGGGTCCGATAAATTTGGTCGCGTAGGCCGGAAATGAGCCTGTAGTCGGCATTGCCACACTTAATTCTCCGAGACACAGCATGACCAAATACATAATCAGGCCGCCTACCAAATAAGAGAGAATGGCTCCTCCGGGACCCGCTTGATTAAGAATGTACCCTGTGCTAAGAAATAAACCCGTTCCGATAACTCCCCCGAGAGAAATCATGAATAAATGCCTGCTTTTCATTGTGCGTTTCAAATTGTTTTGAGTGCTGTCGCTCGTGTTGTTCATCCTCTGTTCGCTCCCTTTTCCAAGTTTTCAAAGTATTGAAAACCGGCAATTCCCGGTGTCGTCATTTCATAAGGATTCAGTACTTGTTCCAATTCAACCTCGGTCAGCAGTTGCCTCTCCAAAATGATCTGTCTAATGGTTTGTCCCGTTTGGAGCGCTTCCTTCACGATTCGGGCCGCCGTTTCGTAACCGAGGTGGGGGTTGAGAGCGGTAATGACGCCGAAGCTCTTGTCCACATAAGACTTGCAGCGTTCCTCATTCGCTTCGATCCCTGCTAAAGCATGCCTTTGAAATACGGCCAATCCGTTAGTTAAGATTAACAGGGATTGAAGCAAATTACTAGCGATTACGGGTCCCATCACATTAAGTTCGAATTGTCCTGCCTCGGATGCCAAACAAATCGTATGGTCGTTGCCGATCACTTGAAAGGCAATTTGATTGATCATTTCGGGCAGCACTGGGTTTACCTTGCCGGGCATGATCGAGGAGCCCGGCTGTCTCGGGGGGAGCCGAAGCTCTCCCAGTCCCGTCATCGGGCCGGAAGCCATCAGACGGATATCATTGCATATTTTCGACAAGTTGACCGCCATAATTTTTAAGGTTGAGGAAAGCTCGGTAAAAGCATCCGTATTTTGCGTGGCATCCACCAAATCGTCGGCAGGCCGGACGGGGATGCCCGTTTGCTCCGCCAAATACGAGCAGGCTAAAGCGATATACTCCGGCTTGGCATTCAAGCCCGTACCTACGGCCGTGGCCCCCAGATTAATGCGGAGAAGGCCCCGTGCCGCCATTTGAATTCTTGCTTTATCCCGGCCGATGACTCGGGCATAAGCGCCGAATTCCTGCCCCAGCCGTATCGGCACGGCATCCTGAAGGTGGGTGCGTCCCATTTTGATGATACCGTCGAATTGTTTGGCCTTGTGAAGCAGCACCGATTCCAGCGAATCCACCGTATCGATCAAGTTCCGGGCCAGACGGTAAGCGGCAATCCGGAGTGCCGTAGGTACCGTGTCATTCGTGGATTGGGCCATGTTCACGTGACCGTTCGGCGAGCAATGAAAGTAATCGCTCTTGGCTTTGCCCATGAGCTCCAGGGCTCGATTAGCCAATACTTCGTTCATGTTCATATTGATGGAGGTGCCTGCGCCTCCCTGAATGGCATCGACGATAAATTGGTCGGAGAGCTTGCCCTCGATGACCTCCTCCGCGGCTTGCACGATAGCCGTGCCGATGGTCCGGGGCAGCAGGTTCGTCGCCATATTGGCTAGCGCCGCCGCCTTCTTGATCTCGGCTAAAGCGAGGATCAAATGCTTATTCACCGGCGTACCGGTGACAGGGAAATTTTCGGAGGCGCGGATCGTTTGTATGCCGTAGTAGGCTTCGGCCGGCACCTCTTTTTCCCCTAAAAAATCGTTCTCCATCCGTATAGCCATGATTCTTCTCCCCTACAGCCCAAAATATGAAGCCGCTTACTGAGATATCTTGAAACAAACGACCTTCGGCTCGGTCATTTCCATCAGGGCAAATTTCACGCCTTCTCTGCCGATACCGGAGCTCTTCACTCCGCCGAACGGCATGGCGTCGATGCGGTAATCCGAGCTGTCGTTCACCATGACGCCCCCCACATCCAGCTTGCGTACCGCCTGAAAAACTTTATCGATATCGCGGCTGAAAATACCTGCCTGCAGGCCGAAATCAACGCTGTTGGACTGCTGGACCGCCTCCTCCAGATTCGCCACCTTGAAGATCGTGACCACCGGGCCGAACACTTCGTCCTTCACGATCCGGCAATCTTTGGGCACGTCCACCATAACCGTAGGCTCATAGAAAGCGCCGTCGCGCTTGCCTCCGCAGAGCAGCTTGCCTCCGCTGTCCACAGCCTCCTGCACCCATTTTTCCACGCGCCTCGCTTCCAGTTCGTTGATCATAGGTCCCATATCCGTATCTTCCAGGCTTTTATCCCCGACTTTATACCGGCGGGTTCTCTCCACGAATCGGGCGACGAACGTATCGTACAGTTCCTCTTGAACATAAATGCGCTGTACGCCGAGGCAATTTTGCCCTGCGGCCCAGAAGGCGCCGGATACGTTCGATTCCACCGCCTCATGCACATCCGCATCGTTCAAAACGATGACCGGCGAGTTGGAGCCCAGCTCCATGCTCATTTTTTTCAGGCCGGCCTTTTGCATAATCAATTTGCCGGTTGCAAGCCCCCCCGTGAAGGAGATCATTCTCACTTCCGGATGGGTTACCAGCACTTCCCCGATTTCCGCGGCGTTTCCCGTAATGACGGAGAGTACTTTGTGCGGCAGTCCCGCTTTATCAAAAGCCTCCGCAAGCATGAGAGCGCTTAACGGAGTGGCCGGCGCCGGTTTTACGATAATGGCGTTGCCCGCGGCGATCGCCGGCCCCACTTTGTGGGCCACCAAATTCAACGGATCGTTAAACGGGGTAATCGCCCCGACGATTCCAACAGGAAAACGGTAATAGTATCCGAACCGGTGCTCGCTTCCGGGCATTTGGTCGAACGGAATCGTCTCCCCGTTCAGCCTTCTTGCTTCCTCCGCGCTGATGCGCAGCGTTTCTACGCACCGTCTGACTTCCTTGCGCGCCTCGCGGATCGTCTTGCTGCCTTCCGATGCGATGATAGTCGCATAAAGCTCCCGGTTTTCGTGGACCCAGTCCGCAGCCCGGTGCAAAATGGCCATACGCTCATGGGTTGGCAGCTCGGAGCAGACGCGAAATCCTTCCTTCGCTTCCTCGATGGCATACAGCATGTCAAGCCGGGAAGCGGCCGGTACGGTCGCAATCAAGCGGTTATCCTGAGGATCGCAAACCGGCATCGTATTTTCGCGGTACACCCATTGTCCGGCCAAATACATTTGATGTTTCTTAGCTATCGTTTCCAATATCATCTACAGCACCTCATCCTTTTGTCTATTGATAGCGGTCATTGACTGATGCGCATACTACAATTGGTTGCGATGAATATTGATAAGATCGATCAGGATGGAGAAGCCTGTCTCCTTGCGCCCCGCTCCCGCTCCCATCAAGGTGATCGGGCCGGCCAGATCGCAATAATAAGTGATGGCGTTGACGGCACCGCCGACACCGGCGAGCGGATCATCGAGCGGCACCATTTCCGGGCCTACCTTGGCCAGGAGGCGTTCGCCTTCGCGATAACACCGGGCAATCAGCTTCCACCGTTTCCCTTCCGCTTTCGCCCGCCGAATGTCCGCCTGGGTAAGCTTGCTGATCCCCTCGCACGGGACATCCTCTCTCTCGAGCGGCGCATTCATTACGATATTGCTGAGAATCGTAATTTTGTATTGAGCGTCGTAGCCTTCCACATCGCTAGTCGGATCCGCTTCGGCGTAACCTAACGACTGAGCCTCGGACAATGCCTCCTCGTAGCTCATCCCTTCCTCCATCCGGGTCAGCATGTAGTTGGTCGTCCCGTTCAAAATCCCTTTGATCTCATCAATCCGATTGCCGGCCAACGTAGTAATCGGCATCCGGAGCGCCGGGGTTCCGCTCATAACGGTACCCTCATAGCCCCAACGGACTCCATTGCTGCGCGCCAGTTTCGACAGCTCTTGGTAGGCAAGAGCCACAGGGCCTTTGTTGCTCATGACCACGTGCTTCTTGCATTCGAACGCCGCGCGGCAGTGATCGATGGCCGGTTGACCCGTCTTGACATCCGTAAAAGTAAGTTCCACGACGGTATCCGCGTTCGTCTCCCGAATCGTCTTGAAGCTGTCCAAGCCCCGAATCAGGCCGGGCGTCTCCGGATAAGCATCCAGCTTGCCCGTCTCCTTGACGGCGCGGAGCGCTTCCGCGATCTGAATCCCGTCGGGATGGTACACGGCTCCCTTCATCAAATCGGAGATAGCGACTATTTTGGCTTGGAAGCCGAGGCTGTCTGCCAGCTCCTGTCCTTTTTCCTGCAAAATTTCAGCCAATCCCTGACCGACAACTCCGAATCCAAGCAGCGCGATTTTCATTTCCATCGTTGTTCTCCCCCTATTTGTTGTGAACGCTAACCGGCATTTGAGCCTCTACATAAGCCAATGCTTGTGTCAAATCCGCAATCAAATCCTCGGTATCCTCGATGCCGACCGAAATCCGCAGCAAGCCTTCCGAAATCCCGAGCGCTTGACGCTCCTCCAAGGTACATTCCACATGGCTTGTCGTTCTCGCAGGCCCGTATATCGTTTCGACCGCCCCCAGATTGCCGGCCCGATTCGCATACTGCAGCTTGAGGAGCAGCAGCTTGATGGCCTCCATCCCGCCCTTGAGCACAATGCTCAGAATGCCGCCGAACCCTTTCATCTGACGCCTGGCGATATCATGGTGTGGATGCGTTTCGAGACCCGGGTAATTCACGCTCTCCACGAGCGGGTGCCGCTGCAGTAACTTCGCCATCGCCATCGCGCTTTGCGCCTGCTGCCGTACGCGCAGATGAAGGGTTTTTATCCCGCGAATGATGAGGAAGGCCGACCACGGATCCAATGTCGCCCCATTAATCTCGCGATAATGGTAGATTTTCTCCATCAGCGCTTCGGACCCGCACACGACGCCGCCCAGCACATCCGCATGTCCGCTCAAATATTTGGTCGCGCTGTGGATGACCAGGTCGACACCGAGGCGAAGCGGATTTTGGTTAATTGGCGTAGCAAATGTATTGTCTACCATCACCAATGCGCCTACGGCTTTTGCAGCCTTAGCCAAACGCTGGATGTCCGTTATCTTCAACGTCGGGTTCGTCGGGGACTCGAGATAAACCACTTGGCAGCCTTTGGCTATCTCCGCTTCGATTTCTTCATGATTTCCCGTATTGCAGAGTGTCACCTGCACATTGATACGCGGCAGAAATTCCGTGAAAATTTTATTCGTTCCCCCATACGTATCCTTAACGGACACGACCCGGTCACCGGGCTTCAAAAATGTATACAATGTGCTGCTAATCGCCGCCATACCCGAGGAAAAAGCGTACGCATTCTCGGCTCCCTCCAGCAGCCTTACCTTCTCTTCCAAGGATCGGACCGTCGGGTTGGACATCCGATTATACGTATAGCCCGGTTTATGGCCCATCGCCACCTCATACCATTCGTCCACATCTTCATAATCGTAAGCAACGCTCATCATCACCGGGACTTGCGTTGCCCCGTAGACTCTAAAATCTCTCTCCCCGGCCCATACCGCCTTCGTTCCCATATTTATTTGCATATCGCATTCCTCTCGCACGTCGCTCACCCTCGCTTTATGTTTTGAATATTTTTTTAAATATATTGTATACAAAATAGCGCGCGGCATATGTTCATTACACAGCCTTTTCCCGATAAATAGGGTAATTTCAGCTTTTGCATATTTGTATACAATATACTATATTCTCTGTGATTTAGATCATAGCACGCTGTATTTTGAAAATCAACAAAAAAATAAAGCGTTTTCAAATCGGTTTGACTCTACTTGAATAAAGCAATTCACAATGTTACTATGGATCGTAGAACTTACGTATATCGTATATTGTATTATTTGTAATTTCATGAGAGGGTGAATGATCATTTCGGCCAACCGCTATCAATCTTTGAAGGATCACGTCTACAATTATATTGCGGAGAAAATCCAGAACGGCTCCCTTCTTCCCAATCAGAAAATAAATGAGGCCTCCATCTGTGAAAAGCTCGGTGTCAGCCGTACGCCGGTCAGAGAAGCGCTCATTCAACTGGCATCGGAAAATTTGCTCGAAAACATGCCGCGAAGAGGCTTTATCGTCAAGGAACTGGATACCAAGAAGAAGCTGGACGTCTTCCAAATTGTCGCCGCGCTCGATGGATTGGCCGCTTCATTGGCCGCTGCGCATCTCACAAATGAGGACATTGCCCAAATGGTCCAATTGGTCGATAAAATCGATCTTGCCATTCAGCAGCAGGATTACTCCGAATATCAGCTTTATCAAAATCAATTTCATCATGTATACCATTTGAAATGCAACAACAGCTCCCTGGTCGAACTGCTGCATTCGCTGCAGCAAAGCTTTGTAAGACAAATTTATTTGAGCAGCGACAAGGAAAAACTGTTTTCCGTCCTCTCTCAGATGAATGAAGAGCATAGGCAAATCATCCAATATTTCAAAGCGAAGGATGCGCAAGGAGTTGAAGCGTTCATCAAGAACGTGCATTGGAAAATCGACTATACGGATATGATTTAGAATGAGAAAAATCAGTACATCGGGCCAGCCGATATGCTGGTTTTTTTACTTTTTATATATTGTATATTGTATAAATATTTGTTACGATGGTTCATATTCTGTCCATTGGTGAGGTGTAGATAGTGAACCCGATACGACATATTCTTGACCGGTTTCCCGTTATGATATTGGACGGCGCTTTATCCACAGAACTGGAACGCCGCGGCTGCGACATCAACGATTCCCTGTGGTCCGCCAAAATCCTGCTTGAGAACCCCGGTGTCATAGAGCAGGTTCATTTCGACTATTTCGCGGCCGGTGCCGACTGCGCCATTACCGCCAGCTATCAGGCAACGATTGGCGGCTTTGTTCAACGCGGCTTAAGCGAAGCGGAAGCGGTTGCGCTTATTCAATCTTCGGTGCGCCTTGCCGTAGAGGCCAGGAATCGTTTTTGGCAGGCATGGGAGCATAAAAACAGCAGGCCGAAACCGATAGTGGCCGCTTCAGTCGGCCCTTACGGGGCTTATTTGGCGGACGGTTCGGAGTATCGCGGGGACTACTCGGTGAACGAACAGGAGCTTACTGAGTTTCATCGTCCTCGTATGAAAGCATTGTTGGAAGCCGGAGCCGATCTTCTGGCATGCGAGACCATCCCCTGCTTGACGGAAGCCAAAGCAATTGCCGCCGCGCTGCAGCAATTTCCTGATGCATACGCATGGGTCAGCTTCAGCGCCAAGGATGGACAACATATCAGCAATGGGGACACCATTGGCGAATGCGCCGAATGGCTGGACCGCTGCGATCAAATCGCGGCCATAGGCGTAAACTGTACATCGCCCCAATACATTGCGGAGCTTATTCGTGAAATCCGTCAGCATACCTCCAAGCCGGTACTGGTATACCCCAACTCCGGCGAGCAATACGTTGCGGTCACACGGAGCTGGCAAGGGACATCCGATGACCAGTGCTTCGGCGACAGCGCTCAAACATGGTACAACCAGGGAGCCCGGATCATCGGCGGCTGCTGCCGTACCACACCCGACGATATCCGCTCCATCGCCTCTTGGGTTAGAGAACTCCCGCTGCAGGGCTGAGATGGCAATTTTCGAGGGCTCGGTATACCAAGCTCCGCTCCCGGCAAAAGAAAAGAGCGGAAACTTTTTCGCTCTTTAGTCTGCCCGTCCCTAATTAGAGGGACAGCCGCTTTTTCCGGGCGCGCGCCTCTCTTAGCGCATGTTATGGAACTGCGCAACTGGTCAGGAATCAGCCTGACAGAGAGAAAACCTGCGAAAGTGCAGGTTTTTTCTTTGAAATTGGTTTATTTTGGTGAAAAACCTGCAAAAGCGCAGGAATTTTCGCTGAGAGTGAACCGTAGTCCATCTATTCGGTGAAAAGCCTGTACTTTTGCAGGAATTCAGCTTCGCCAGCGATTTAGGACGCAAATTCATGTATTTTTGCAGGTTTTCTTCGTGCAGCCAGGCAGATTGTGGCTATCGCCTCTGACGCGAGAGATTTAGTGCAGCCTGCAGAGCGGAGATTTTCCCTGATCATTCTCATTGCTTCACTTGTTCCGCAGGAATTCCGGAGCCCCCATGCCATACAAGTGGAACCGGTACGCTCCTCGCGATCTCGGCAATCGGGTCAAAGGCAATCCTCGGTTCACCTTTATAAATCCCGTGTGCCGTACCAATCGCTGGAGCCAATGTAGGAACTCCCGTCAATTCAATAAATTCTGCACATTCCTTCGAATCCGCCAACATAGCATCCGCTTCTTCAACCACAATATCATCTTCTACCCCGCCGACTTTTCCCAGTTCTGCTTTAACATGAATCCCAGGGCTTTTGCTATTTCAACGACCTTTTTCGTCCTCTTTACGTTTTCCTCAAAAGCGTGCATGGAAGCATCAATCATGACCGATGTATAGCCCGCATGCATGCACTGTACAATTAACTCAAAATCATGGCAATGTAAAGGCTTCTCCTTATGGCTTATTGCCGCATAGGAGAAGCCTTTTGAAGAAGGCTGTATTTTACTTGTTTTTATGTGCCAGCATATTCAATAGAATCGTTACAGCTTCTGCCCTTGTTGCAGGGTCTTGAGGGGCGAATGCGTTATCGCCTTTCCCTTGCACAATACCTGCTTGCTTCACATAAGCAACGCTGTCCTTCGCCCACGCCGGAATGTCCTTGTCGTCCGCGAAGCCTGTTGCTGCATTCGTTTCGACAGATTTGCCCAGTGCCTTAGCGATCGTCACCGCCATCTCTGCTCGTGTAATTTCTTCATCCGGGCGGAAGCTGCCATCCTCATAGCCCTTAATAATGCCGGCTCGCACCGCCTGCCCGACTGCTTGCTGCGCCCAAGCACCGATCTTCGCTGCATCTGTGAAAGTCAGCGGCGCTCCTTCTCCTTGCAG
Source organism: Paenibacillus sp. sgz302164 (assembly GCF_056120505.1). Lineage (NCBI taxonomy): Bacteria > Bacillati > Bacillota > Bacilli > Caryophanales > Paenibacillaceae > Paenibacillus > Paenibacillus sp. sgz302164. The sequence continues at coordinate 199,804 of NZ_JBVYOL010000007.1, forward strand.
CTTCAGCGCGTTCATCAGCATGACGGCAAATTCCGCACGCGTAACGGTATGATTCGGCTTGAATGTGCCGTCCGGATAACCCGTTACGATTCCGCCGCTAACCGCTCGCTTGATGCTGGCCTCAGACCAATGTCCGGATATATCGCTAAAATTCAGTTTCGTACCGGTCAAAGAATCTTTCTTTGGCCCTCCTGCCGCTTGGCCTACGGCGAACACCGCATATTTCGTAAAGTGGTTCACCTCTACACGGATGTGATTGCCGTTTACTACGCCGCCGACTTCCACCCATTCCTTCTTCGCTTCGTCAAAATAAAATACCGCGGCCCTTTGGCCACTGCTCAAGCTTGTCGGATCGAAAGCAAAAGTCAGCGTTACCGGATTGCTAAAGTTACCTGAGAAATTTTTCAAAATCTCGAAAATCGGGCTGGCCGGAACTTCTTTATTCGTTAACAGGTTGTGCGTGTCCGACAATTTGTCTATCGTCACTTTCAGTTCTTGAGCTGAAGCATTTGCCGGGATCGAAACTGTGACCTCGCTTTGCAAACTAACCTCGCCCGCTGTACCCATCGGAAGCGTTAAATGACCGTCAACGGAGTTTACCGGTGGGTTGCTTGGTGCTGCTGAACCGCCATCCCCGCCTCCATCACCGCTTGGCGCTACGGCCGGTGCCTCGCGTGTCACTGCAACCTGATACAGCTTGTGGCTGCCGTTTTGTGCTGTAACAACGATGGCGATTGGATTAGGGCCAACATTCAGGCTGATCGCTCCGCTCGCTTGACCGCTGGAAATCGAAATTCCGTTCACGGTCATCGCCGCCCTGCTGTCATATACGCTCGCTGTTACGGTAAGACTCGATACGATGTTATCCACACTGGAAGTGTAGGCCGTTGTTCCGGATGCGAAAGCGGGACTTAGCGCTCCGCTCGACAACGATAGACCGCTCAAGTCTGCATTGCTGCTTGCCATTGGCGCACGGTTCACAGTGAGAGAATACGTATTCATCGTCATGCCGTCCTGCGCGGTCACCATAATTGAGATCAGGTTAGACCCGACATTCAAGTTGGAAAAAGTATAGGTATACACGTTGCCCGTAACTGTGCCGTTCGCCGCGCCTGTAACCGTAAGCGTTTGATCCGGATTCGCCTTGGTTACAGTGAAATTGAGAGTTGAAACGGCGTTGGGCACATTCACGCTGTACTCAAGTTCCGATGGCGCAAACGCAGGTGAAATCGTGCTTTGATCTACAGTCAAGCCGGACAGCAGCGCATCGTTGCTGATCCTGATGACATGGATCGTATAGGTTTTCGTGATGGCGCCATTCTGCGTTTTTACAACTACTGTAATCGTATTCGCTCCTACGCTCAGCGGAATCGCTTCGCTTGGCTGGCCGCTTGTTACAGCCGAACTCGCTCCTCCATTTGCTGCAACCGTCACGCTCGCTGTTGCATCCGCCGCCGTCGGCGTGACCGTCACGCTCGCAACGCTGCTCGCAACGCTCAGTGTATAGCTCGTCGTTGCCGCTGCAAAACTTAACGAACCGCTGCTTACGCTCAAGCCGCTCAAATCCGCTGTGTTCGCTTGGATCGTCTGATTGACGCTTGTGTCCGCATAGCCGGTTGCGGATACGGTAATCGTATGATTGCCTTCCACAAGCACGCCGGCGCCTATCGTGATCTTCCCGGCGCTTACGGTGTAACTATCCGCCGGCACTGTTGCCGCGCCGTCTTTTACTGCCGTAATCGCTCCGCGCCATGCCGCATCGTCCGGGAACGTGATGTCGATCGCGTTCGCCGTATTGTTGCCTGTCGTGTCCGCCGTTAACGTCGGCGATCTCGGTGTTATCATCTGACTTAATGTCGCATCCGCATAATGTCTCGTCGATACCGTGATCGTATGGTTTCCTTTTGCCAGCACGCCCGGGCCCAACGTGATCTTCCCGGCGCTAACCGTATAATCCGCCGCCGAAATCACGGTCGTTCCGTCTCTCACCGCAGTAATTTCATTGCGCCAAGCCGCTAAATCCGGGAACGTAATGTCGATCGCGCTTGCCGTGTCATTGCTCGTCGTATCCGCCGTCAACGCAGGCGGTGTCAAAAGAAATTTCTGAACTCCCGGCTTCCTGTCGATAGCGGGATCTCCACCCATAATAAATACGGAATTCGCCAAATAGGGAACGCCGTTATCGAGGTAAAGAGAGTTTCCAAGCGCCGTGCTTTCCGTAATCCCCGAGACGCCCACCGTTACCCAACTGCTTCCGTTAAATTTCTTCACTGTGGCTTTAGCGTCACTTCCCGCATAAGCCACATAGAGAGTCCCCCCGGAAAAATAGAAGGAAGTGTAATTTACAAAATTCCCGCCATCTCCCACTATTTTTAAACTCCCGTTGTCTATCCTCGTCCAACCGCTTCCCCCGTACTTTTTCAGCGTGATGCTATTGCCGGTCAGCCAATCCACATAAGCAACATACGGGATGCCGCCGTCTACGGCCAAGGACGTGTTTTGATTTCCGCCATCGGCAAATTGGCCCAAATCGTCCCAACTTCCGCCAGTTTTGTTGAATTTTTTGGCCACACCTGTGTATACGGTGATATTCTGCCATATTCCGCCAACATGTATACGATCCGGTTTCTCGTTTCGATATGCCACGTAAGGGGTGCCGTCGTAGACCGACAAGGAGATCTGCGACACGGTATCCTGCGAAAATCCCTCGCTGCCCATCGTCACCCAACCGCCACTGCTTGCATCGTATTTTTTCACCGTAATTTTATAACCTTTTGACCCATCCTCATACGCAACATAAGGAGTGCCGTTAGAGACCTTCAAGGAAATCCCGCTCGCTAGGCCTGTCGAAATATCTCCGCTGCCTACAGGCAGCCAACTGCTACCATCGTATTTTTTTACGGACAACTTATTTCCGTTTGCCGCATCGTTATAAGCTGCATACAAGATACCGTCCGAGACGGACGTGGCCATCGAGCTAACTGAGCCTGTAGAAAGCGCGCCGTTCCCGGCAAGCGTCCAACTGTTTGTGTTTGCATCGTATTTTTTCACGTAAAGTTTGCCGCCTAGCCCGTCGCCGATGCTAATGCCATCGACATAAGCCATATAGGGAGTGCCGTCAATGAACGCCAGGGATATTTGAAACGATTTGCCTACCGATAAGCCTCTGTTGCCCACGTACTGCCAACTGCCCAGGTCATTCTCGTCGAGATCGTTGATCTCTATCGGCCCATTGAAAGGTTCACCTACGATATCCGCAAGTGCGCCTGCTTCTATTCTAATCTGGTTGCCCAACCCCATCAGCGGGTTTTTAAAATTGATTTGAAGCTTGCTGGCCCCGCCTGATGTGGAGTTGCTGACGGAATCCTCCGAATCGAGCGCTTTAAAGATCGCCTCATCCGTTCTTTTGACGCTGATTTTGCTTTTCAGATCGGTAAGCGTACCCACTTGCGTCTCCGGAACGGTAAAAGAAACCGTAACCGTCTTATTGCCCTCGCCGACGGATGCCGACCATGCGGCATCAAGCTCCGGGCCAGGGTCGCGATATAAGCAACCATTGCCAAATATATTTGCTGGTTCTACATGAGCAAACTCGCTTTCACCACAAAATACGCCTGCAACAGACGAACCGTCAGCTAGCGTATACGTTTTGGAAGTCAGCTTTTTAGTTATGTAACGCTGTTGGCCATCTATTAACGACGTCGAACCATATTCCACGAGTTTCGTGCCGGTAAACGAACAATATTTCCCGTCGGCGGCACAGTAGGTCCATGGAGGCGGAGACGCCGCCGACGCAGGGGACGCAAGCGGAGAGAAAAGCGATAATACGGAGAATAACGCACACCCGGCTAAAATAATGGCGAACTTCAGCAATAACCCCTTCTTTATTCTTGTTACGAGCATTGTTGTTTTACTCCTCTTGACTGAATTTTTAGTGATTTCAAATCTCTGAATCGTAACTTTTTTAAGTATACTACAGCCAAATGAAAGAATAATAAAAGATTTGACCATAAACAGGAATAAAACCGCACAACATCAAGCCTTCGCAGCTTTTCAGCCGAAACAAAGTTAGCCTATCCCTTCCCCCGAAAAAAGAAAAACCCCGGCTGTAACAGCCAGGGTTTAACTAATAAGGAATTAATCATATGTTCATGGAGTTATTATCAGTCGGCTCCGATAATCATCAGCCAGAGCTGCCTCAACGGGGCTCTACTCCTTCAAGCGTCATGGCAAACAAGTACATGTTCGGATTGTCGGGCAGTTCGATCGATCGGATCGCCCTGGTCTCATCCAGCTTAATCCGGTCCACATAAAAGCCGTGAACCCGGTCTATTTTGATCTCTTTTTCATGGCAGTACGGGAATGTGAAGGCCGGTTCGTCGTGGAAAAATCCGGTCTCCGCTTTTTGGGGCTGGATCCAGTCCGACAATGCAAGCTCTTTTTTCTCTTCCGTCCCATCCGCATAGCGGATTGTTGCCTGCCCTTTGAAATTCCCCCACGTACAAAATCCGAGGAACGCCGCTTGTCTGCAGCGGACGGCATCCAACTCCAACAATTGCCCCTCGCAGCTGATGTGGTCATTGTCAGGACTATCGGTTTTTGGAAACACAAACGCCGTATCCCCTACCTTCACAGTCTCCCCGTTCGGGACGATGTCACCGTGAATGTGCAGCCCCTGAAAGTCCAAACGGCCCTCGATGCCGAGTTTTTCCCATGTGATCCCTTTGCCGTTGAAAGTTGGCGTCAAATCGACACAAATATGATTTTCCGTCCCATTCATGGAATAACCTCCTGAATTTACGCGTTTCGATACGCTTTTTGTTCGTATATATGCTTGATGATTTCTTCAATACCCGGCTCCTTGATCGTGAGGTCTACGATCGGCAGCCGCTCGTTCAACATGCCGATCATCGGTGCGATATGGGCGTCGTCTTCGATTCGGAACCACAGCTTTCGCTCTTCGGTCCTGACGATCTCGGGTCCGTGCCACTCAGGCTCGCCGAGTTTCCAACCGCCCGTATCGACGACCAGATACCGGTGCTCGCCAAATTCTCTCACCATTTCCAAAGTCGAGCCGTCGTAGATCACCCGGCCCTGATCGATAAAGATAACCCGCTTGCACAGTTTTTCGATATCGTCCAAATTATGCGTCGTCAAAATGACCGTGATGCCCAGTTCTTCATTGATTTTGCGAATAAACGACTGAATATTCGTCTTGGCCACGATATCGAGCCCAATCGTCGGCTCATCCAGAAACAAAATTTCCGGACTGTGCAGCAGCGCAGCGGCAATGTCGCCGCACATCCGCTGGCCGAGGCTGAGCTGCCGGACCGGCATATGCAGGATGTGCTCCAAATGAAGAACGTCCGTGAACGTAGCCAATCTGTCCTCATAAATCCGGCGAGGAATGGAATAAATTTTGGCGAGCAGGCGGAAGGACTCGACGAGCGGCAGATCCCACCACAGCTGGGAGCGTTGGCCGAACAGGACGCCAATGCTGCGCGCGTTTTCCTGCCGGTGCTTGTAAGGTTCTCTGCCCAGCACTTGGACAGAGCCTGAGGTCGGAACAAGAACGCCGGAAAGCATTTTGATCGTCGTAGACTTTCCCGCTCCGTTCGGACCGAGGTAGCCGACGAATTCCCCTTTGCAAATCGAGAAGCTGACCTCGTCGACGACACGCTTGACGGTTTTACGCGATCCGAACAACCCGGCGAAGCCGCGTGTCTGCCGATTTTTCTCCCCGCCTGCAGCCGGAACCTTGAACTCGCGGACCAAGCGGTCCGCCACGATTACTTCGCTCATGTTCCCGCTCCTTTATACTCATTGATGCCTCTGCGCCACACCAGATACGTCAACCCGCACAGCAGGACGGCTATGACCGGAGGCGCGTAGACGAGTCCCGTGTAGAACGGAATAGGCTTGTTGTCCTGAAAAAAATGCAGCGACGGATAGTACGAAATAAAGCCGACCGGCAGCACAAAGGTAAGCAGCACCTGCACCCATTTGCTGTAGGCAGTTAACGGAAATTTGCTGAACTGGAACAGGAATGTGTCGAAAATCCCCCGCAATCCCTGCGATTGAAGCGTCCAGAACGACGTGCAGGCAATGAGCGTAAACAGTGCCCATTCAATCGCTGCGGCGCTTACGATCATAACGATCAGCATCGCCATATGCATCAAGTTCCAGCCTTCGAAATAGCGCAGCGCATAGGCCAAGCCGCCGCAGCCAACGACCAGATCGCCGAGCCCGCCGATTTCCACGGTCCGGGTGAAATATTGGAAGAGCGGCGGCAGCGGCCTGACCAGAAGGCGGTCGAACTCCCCTTCCCTCAAGGTCCGGTCGAGATCGGAAATCTGCTGGAACACGACGATATACAGACCGTGCGTCAACCTCCAGACGGACAGCATAAACAGCAGTTCATGGAAGCCCCAGCCCCCGATCTGCGGGACGCGCTGCGTCAGTACCCATGAAAGAACCATGTCGACCAAGCAAATGATGGCGATGCTGATCGTCCCGATCAAAAAATTGGCCGGGTATGCCGTTCGTGAACGGATATTTGCCCACTGCAGCGTTATGTACAGCTTTACATACATGATCACCCGCACTACCCTCCCGCTGCGGCCAGCCGCCGCCTCTCGAAGTACAGCATGGCCTGGCCGAACAGAAAGAGCGCCATCATCCATGCCGCCTGAAAGCCGAGAGCGCCGGCCAATTCCCCGCCGGTCTTTTGTCCGATATAGATGGACAGCGGTATATAATAAATGCCCTGGAACGGAAGCCAGTGCAGGAAGGCCCCGATGGCTTCCGGGAAAAACCAGAGCGGTACCAGAAATCCGGAGCAGACGCGGACCAAGCCTTCCTTGATGACATCGAAGCCCCAGCTCTGGGTGAAGCGGAAAGCCAGAATGCCGACGCAAAAATTAATGCAGAACGATAGCATAAAAGCCATGGCGGCGCTGATCCCGAACAGCATCAGCCGTCCCGCGTCCGGTATGTCGATCGGATAAATAAACCAAAGCGCAATACCAAGCGGCACGACGACAAAAAGAAGGGAAAACACCGCACTTGCGGCCGATTTCGCCAGATACATCAGCATCCAGTTCCAGGGCTTCATGAAATCGGTCACGATGGTGCCGGTTGAAACCTTGTGTCCCATCTCGCCCGCCATGTTCGGTGCAAGCAGCATGCTGACGATAACGGATACGATCGCGTAAGTGGCCATCGTCTTGGCATCTACGCCGGTATCGGCGGCAAGACGAGGCGTAAATTTGTACATGGACAGCCAAATCTCCCGCATGGCCGTAACTAATATGATGGAGCCGGCCACCTTGAGCACCAAATCGAGCTTATACACGTTCATGCTCTTGAACGTCGTTACCGCGAAATAAAAATATTTCTGCATTTCGCACGTATCCTATTCCGCCGCCGAGGCCGCATGCCTGCCGGAGTCGGCCGGATCGAAGGCGACGGCGTCCCCTGACGGCAGCGTATTCGGCTTCCGGAGCGCGTCCCGAAACCGTTCGCGCAGCGCGCGCTTCAATATTTTGCCCGTCGGGCCGCACGGAAGGTCTTCCTTGGCCTCGGTTACGGCCAGGAACGCAAGCCGGCTTTGTCCGGCCTTTTCAAGAGCGCTGTTGACGAGAGCAAGCCATCCGTCCGGCGATAAGCCGGAACCGGCAGCTATGAGAAGCACGGCCGCCGGCCGTTCGAACCCGTCTTCCGCCGAAATGCCGAAGACGGAGCAATCCCGGACGAGAACGTGCGCATTGAGCGCCGTTTCTTCCATCGGCAAGCTGTAGACCGGACCGTTCTTCCCCCGGATGGTATCCTGGATTCGGTCTACATGGTAGAACATGCCCTGCTGGTCCTTATACACCATATCGCCGGTAAGCCAGTAACCGTTCAGGCGAGAACGATAAGTAAGCTCCGATTGGTTCCAGTATCCGCTTGTAACCGTCGGAGATTTGATGCCCAGCATGCCGACCCGGCCCGGCGGCAGCGTCTCTCCCTCGGGGTTCAGCACAGCCGCGTCGACGAATTCATTCGGATAGCCGACACAGCGGTCGTAAATTTCCGTGCGAATAGAGTGGATTTTGCGGAACAGGGTGAAGCCCATCTCAGATGAGCCCAGACCGTCAAGGAAGGTCGAGCCTTTCTCTTTTTTGCCGTTCCGGATGTGCGAGCCGGCGCGGATTAGAGGACGGATATGACGCTCATGCGCGCTGTCGCCCGTGTTCATCCACACCTCGATCGACTCGGTATTGCGGCTGGCCGGATCAAGCTCCGCGAGCTCCGCATACGTCTGCGGAAAGGCGATTACGGTCGTCGGCTTGAACGATTCCGCCTGCTCAAGGACAGCCTCTCCCGACAAATCGGCCATAATCAGGAGCGGTGAACCAACCAGCATATAGTACATCGGGAAAGCAATGCCCGCCGAATGCGAATGCGGAAGCGCGGACAGGACGCGCTCCGATTCCCGGCCGACTGTCAGCCGGGTGCGGATGCCGGCAAAAAATTGATGATGCTCGAACGTAATCGCCTTCGGCATTCCCGTCGTTCCCGAGGAATGACAGATCAGCACCGGATCCCGGGGCGCGTGGCGATAAGGGTAGACGGGCGGCAGACTTCGATCCTGCCATCCCCCTTCCGCTTTTGCCGCGATCTCGTCGGTAATCAGCAGACCGCATGACTCGTCTGCGTCGGCTGCAATCGCGGCATGGCGCCGGGTATCGGCATAAACCGCCTTGACGCCGATGCGGCCGATGAATCGGACCGCGATCTCAGGCTTCATCGCGCCATTCACCAGCACCGGAATAGCTCCCAATGACGTTAACGCCAAATAATGAACCATGCTGCCGATGCCCTCATCCAGGTATACGGCGACGCAATCTCTTGACTCTACCCCAAGCCGGTGATAGAGCGACGCGTAGTGGCGGGCCAACGCCTCCAGTTCCCGCAGGCTAAGCGTTTCATAGGAAGCGCCGTCATACGCAGCGAACGTCTTGTGCAGCCATAATAGCGGATGGTCCGGCGCTGGGCTTCCCTCAAGTGCAAAGGAAAGAAAATTGCCGCAGCCCAGCCGTTCGTCGTTCTGCCATCGTTCCCGGACGTCCAACGGTACAAAAGTCTCGCTCACCGTCATCCACTCCTTTCGTTCCCTATTGTTCAAGAATAAACTCATCGACTTTGACGCCTACATGACGGCCCGAAGCCATCGTATGGCCGAGCACCTTCGTGCCGGGGCGCAGATTCGTAATGTTGAGCGGCTGCCCCTCCGCGCCGAAAATGCGGACATGCCAATCTTCCTGCATGATCGTATTGACCCGCGTGCCGTCGGCCGCTTCCGCCTCGATATACAACAGCGGCCTGCGTTCGATTTTGACCCGCCCTACCGCGGCCCGCCGAGCCTTGCCGTTCGTGGCTACGACAAGTATTTCCATGCCTGCGCGGAGATCGGACAAATACCAGGTTTGATTGTCAGGGGCGAGGACGTAGCTGTGCAGGCTTCCCGCGTTCACGCGGAACGGCCGGGTAGGCATGTATGGTAGAGGATGGGTTTCGCTGCAGGCAAGCAGCCCGCCGTTCGAGAACGAGCCGAGCAGGATGCCTTCGTCCAGGCCCAGGTAGGTCGTCAGGTCGATGCATGCCCGGTCGCCCATACCGACATGGGACGTCCTGACCACGGTGAGTGTCTCCACCCGCTGCTCCGGCCGGGTGCGATTCGCGTGGACGACATCGTGCAGCGCGTACAGCTCGTTCCAGTCGTCCGTAGCGAAGATGACGCCGTCTGCCCCGCATTCGAGCACGCCGAATACAACTTTGGACTCCAACTTGTCCCTCACCTTCATAACGACCGCACAGCCCGTATTCTGGGCATCGGCCAGTACGATCTCCAGCGGAATTTTGGTATCGTCCCTGAACTCTACGATGAGCAGCTGCACTTCGTGCGTGAGCGCGACCGCCCGCTGCAGCGATGCGGGGTCGGTAACGTTCACGAATGTCCCTGCCGTAACGCCGATCGAATGTCGATGCTGCTTGAACCAGCCGCTTTCGACGGCCTCCGGTTCGAGAATGAGGACGGCGTCCCCGATCCGGTTGTAGCGTTCGATCTCCTCGGCGGTCGGTATGCCTGTCGTGAACACAATTTTGCGCAAGCCGGCCGGAATCCGGTCAAGCTGGGCTTCATCGGCGATCACACCGTCGAATTTCAGGTGCGACAGGAGAGAAAGAATAGGATCGGGGTCGGAAGGACCGCCGGCCTGCCGCAAATCAAACCATGCAAATTTGGATGTGCCGCTCCTGATCGAGATGTGATCGGCACTTTTGGCGATGCTTATTTCGATTTCGTTGGTAATGGCTTTCATTCCCTTTCCTCCTTTATACCCATTGCAACAAGCCGGCCGTGCTGTCGATGGCCTCGGACACGGCCCTGACGACTTCTTCGGGCTGCCCCGCTTCGAACACGTTGCGCCCCATAGCCACGCCTCGTGTACCTGCCTTGATCGCATCGCGGGTAAACTGAACGACCTCGCTCAGGGAGGTTTTCTTTTCTCCGCCCGCCACTAGGATCGGGATCGGGCACGACCGGACGACCTGGCTCATTGTTTCGACCGAGCCGGTATAGACGGTTTTGACGACGTCCGCGCCAAGCTCCGTGGCCAAATTGACCGCATGGGCGACAAGGCCGGGCTCTTGCGGATTCGCGATGCGGGGGCCGCGCGGATAGACCATCGCGACCAGGGGCATATTCCAGCGGCTGCAGGCATCTGCGGTTCTGGCCAGATCGGACAGCTGCGCCGCTTCCGTCGGCGACCCCATGTTGACGTGCACGCTTATCGCATCCGCCCCGAGACGAATGCACTCTTCGACCGATGCGACAATCGTCTTGGCGTTGACGTCTTCGGCGTGAACGGTGCTTGCGCTAATGTGGATGACAAGCGATAGCCGCTGGAAGCAGGCCGGATCGAAGAACCGGACGCGCCCCTTATGCAGAACGACGGCATCGGCCCCGTTCGCGGCAATCGCTCGGTTGAGCTCCGCCATGCCCGCCAAGTCGCTGATGGGCCCCCTTGTCACCGCATGGTCGAGCGGGACCATAAACATGCGCTCTCCGCTGCGGCTGAACAACCGCATCATGCGCATTTGCTTCGTGCGCGATTCCATTTCAAACATGAGCTCTCCTCCTTTACTCCGTTATTCCCGGGGCGTGCCAGGGGGGCAAGCCCGCCAATGCTGCCGGATCGCGAACCGGCTTCCCGCTGGCAGTGCGGGGAAGCGAATGGACCCGGTGAAACATTTGCGGGATTTTGTAGGCGGCCATCCGGCCGGCGCACCACCGAAGCAGCTCGGACATGTCAAGTCCCGGCTTCCCGACAAGATACACTTCCAGCCGCTGATCCTCCGTAAAAACCGCGCGTGCCTCCTCGACCTCCGGATGCTGGCCGATGCTTTTCTCCGTCTCTACCGCGTCCACCTTGAGCCCGCCGATAATCCGTATCGAGTCGAGCCTTCCCTGCAAGTGAAGCAGCCCGCCGCCGGGCTCAACCTCGACCGCGTCGCGGGTATGCAGCCAGCCCTCCTTGTAGCGCTCGTTGCCTGCCTCGTCCGCATAGGGGGACTGCGAAAGCCCGATGAGCAGTTCTCTATCTCGAATTTCCCACTCGATGCCGTTCAGACATGCTCCGATAGTACCCGGAAAGTCGCCATGCCAATCGGCGGCCAGCATGCCTGTTTCGGATGTTCCGTAGGCTTGACCTATCCGCACGCCAAACCGTTCGCGAAACTTCTCGGCCACGGTTTCCGGCAGCATCTCCCCGCCGCTGACGGCGATTCGCAAGCTGCCGACGTCCGTCTCGGCCAAGCCGGCCAGCAGTTCAAAATGAAACGGTACGGCAAATAGTGCGGTGGTCCGCGAAGCCGCCATGCTCTGCACAATGCGCTTGCCCTGCAGATCCGGCGGAATTAATACAGCCGCACCTGTCGAAAGGGCCGTCATGACGGCGCCGACCAGTCCGAAGGAATGGTGCAGCGAAGCGAGAACGGCCACGGTATCGTCCGGCCGGATGCCGTTTGGGATCGCGGCCAGCCGATCCAGCTCCGCGCGAATGGAGGCGGCGGAACGGACGACGGCCTTGGGGCGGCCCGTCGTACCGGAAGTGAATTGCAGAATCGCGTAAGGCCTAACCGCAGCCCCGCCTTGGCAGTAATCCTGTCCGTAAGCGGTGATGTCAACGTCAAGCTCTTCCCTAAAAACCGGCACGCCCCCGGACTTGAGCCTGTCACGAATACGGTAGCCCGGGCGAAACCGGTCCAGCAGTTCATCCGCTTCGTCTTGCTGAAGCCGCGGATCAATGATTATGATGCCGGCGCCAAGACTCCAGAGCGCATAGACCAGATAGAGATAGGTGAACGATCGGTTAACCTGCAAGGCGACAGTTGTCCCCCGGCCGATTCCTCGTCTCTCCAGTTCCGGAATCCATGTGTTGATCTCGCGCTGCAGCCGGCCGTATGAAACGGTTTGCCCGGCAATCAGAGCGGGTCGGTCCGGGTCGGTCCGGGCAATGAGCGACTTAGCCCAATCCGGCGGGATGTGCCAATCGGATGTCATACGGGTCTCCTCCCATACTGTAGTCGCGGAACAAAACGCTTGCCGGGGCCGGCAGATCGTTAAGCCGCTGCAAAGCAAGCGCCAAACCGATCATTCCCTGTATGCCGCCAAGGCGCAGCGGCAGCGCTTCATGCGCATTGCCTGCGGTTTCGGCGCAGTCGGAAACACCTGACCCGACCAGTTCAAGGACAGCCAGAATCGGGCGACCGTCTGCGGACGCATCGGCTGCAAGCTCTACGACGAATGCGGCGGCTGCGTCAACGACTGCGTCATGCCCGGTACCGGAAGGGTCAAGCAGGCTCCACGTCTTATCCGTCTTCACACTCCCTGACACTTCGGCGCCGACGATAATGACCTGCCGGGCGTCACCGGAAGCAAGCAGCAGTTCCGCCTGCTCCAAGAGCGCAGACGTCATGTTCCCGAACGCCGCCATACACAGGGTCGTTCCGGTAATACCCGTTTCGCGCGCTATGTAGCCGACAATGGAATTCATAACCGACTGGTAGAACAGCATCGGATTGTCCGGTTTGCCCTGGATCAACAGCTTGCTGGCCAGGTCGTTGGTCGTCGCGTCGCCGAACAAGCTGCCCAGAAGCAGCGATGTCCGCTCTCCCGCGGAGAAAGCTCCAATATCGAAGAGGCGTCTGACGACGGCATATACAAGCGGGTTAAAGGCCGACTCGATGAATCCGGGTACGGGCGGAGCGTCGGCGGGAGCCGCTTCCTGCCAGTTCCACTCGTCGAGCCGACTGACATCGTCGCCCCAGGGCCCCAGACAAACGGCCGAAGTAATCGCAAGCCCGGTCACCATATCCCTCCTTCCTTGACGTTCTTAAGCATAATCGCGCTGTTGAAGCCCCCGAAAGCCGCATTCAGGTTGACCGCGCAGCGAATCTCGGACACTCTCGCGGCATGGGGGACGTAGTCGAGATCGCAAGCCGGATCGGTATCGGTAAAGCCGGCGGTCGGCGGAACGATGCCCGCATTCATGGCAATCATCGTAATGGCCGTCTCAACTGCGCCGGTACCGTCCAGCATGTGGCCTGTCATCGTCTTCGTGGAGGTGACGGGGATCCGGTAAGCGGCGGAGCCGAACACTTGCTTGACCGCTTTTGTTTCGCTGGCATCGTTGAGAGGTGTACCCGTGCCATGCGCGTTGATGTAATCGACGGATTCCGGATGGACGCCCGCTCTCAGAATCGCCTTCATCATGGCTCTTGCCATGCCTCCTCCCTTCGGGTCGGGCTGGCAAACATGGAAAGCGTCGTTCGCAACGCCCCAACCGGCGATTTCCGCCAAAATATCGGCTCCGCGGTTCCGGGCATGATCGAAGTCTTCCAGCACGAACATCGCTCCGCCGTCCCCAAGCAGCATGCCGGTCCGACCCCTGCTGAACGCGCGTACTTTACCGTCCCGGGAAAACGCCCTTCCCGAATTGAACTTCGCAAAAATCTCCTCGGTAACGAGCGAGTAGCCGCCGCAAAGCGCCGCGATTTCCTTGCCCTGGGCAATGAGTTCGCAAGCGGCGGCGATGGCGCTGCTTGATGCGATGCACGCATTCGTATACGCCCACTGTCTGCCATGAAGCTTGAACCGTTCCGCCATCGCTGCGAGATGGTAGGCGGGCAGCCATTCCATGCCGCCTCTCGTTTCCATCTTTCCGTCTAACTGCTCACGCCAAAAGCGGTTAAGTTCGCCGTAGTCGCCCATTGTGCCCAGCATAATTGCGACATGACCGCTGTCGAGACGAGCCATGCGCAGCGCCGCTTCCGCAAGCTCCATGCCAAGCTCCAGAAACCTTCCGGTAAAGCCGGATTCCGCTGCCACGGCGTTTTTGAACTTATCTGTATCAAACCGTGTTACCGGCGCAAACCGGTCTTCACCGCGAAATAAATGACGTCTTACGGCCTCTTCACCGAAACCGAACGGCGTCAATAAGCCGAATCCGGTAATTGCGACCCGCCGGCCTGGCCGGCTCAGCTGCTTCAATGCGATTCAGCTCCTTCCGCTTCTCTGCTTTTTCGGTGGAGCAGCCTGTGGATGGCATTGATGGAACGGAATTGCTCCCAATCCTCGTCATCGAGCCGCAGGTTCAAACCGTATCGGATCTCCAGTCCGTTCAAAAACCAAACAAGCGTCAACGAATCCAGCACGAGCTCCGTATCGTAGGCCAGAATGTCCGTTACCGTTCTGAACAGGTTGCGCTCAAGCAGCAGTTCCTTGATTTGCTCCTTCGTGATATCCATCTGCCGCATGCCGACTATGCCGTCACTTGCTTGCCGCTTAAATACGCCGTCAATTCCGCAACGTTGAAGCGCGAAATGCGGTCCAGGTCTTCGTCAGGCACCGCGATGCCGAATCGGGCTTCCAGATTGACGGCAAGTTCTACAATCGCCAGCGATTCCATTTGCAGCCCGCCTATGCCAAGCTTCGTTTCCGGATTAATTTGACTCCGCTCGGCGGGAAGGTTCAGCTTTCCTTTCAGGAACTCAAACAAAAACTGTTCAACCATGGTCTCATTCATTTCTTTTTTTCTCCTCCTCGATAAGGTACTTCTGTCCGAAATGGCAACACGAACATTCGCCCGTTCCGCTAAGTTCGCTTAGACGACCATACCGCCGTCCACGCGAAGTGTCTGTCCCGTCACATAGGACGCTTCGTCCGAGGCGAGAAAACGGACTGCCTTTGCGACCTCATCCGCCCGTCCCGGCCTCGCGAGCATAATGCTTCTCTCCTGCTCTTGACGCCATGCTTCGTCCCGGTCGCCGGCCATACCGGCATCAATCCAGCCCGGCGAAACCGCGTTCACGCGAATGCCGAGCGGCGCGAGCTCGCGGGCTGCCGTTTTGGTCAATCCGGCGAGCCCCGCTTTGGAGGCGGCGTAGTTCGCTTGCCCGCGGCTCCCGAGGAAGCCTGCCGCTGAAGACAAATTGACGATACTGCCCTGCCTTTGCAGCAGCATACGGCGAGATACGGAACGGATGCAGTAGAAAGCTCCGGTCAAATTGGTACGGAGGACCTCGTCGAATTGGGAGTCGTCCATTCTTAACAAAAGCCCGTCCCGGATCACGGCAGCATTGTTCACCAGTACATCGATGCGGCCGAAAAACTCCGTCGCCCGGATCACCATGCGTTCCACCTCTTCCGACGATCCGACGTCCGCTTGAATCGGGAGACATTGCCGCCCCAATGCCTCGATCTCTTTTACCACTTCGCGGACAGCCGCTTCGCTTGAAGCGTAATTCAGGACCAGGTCTGCACCCGCAGAGGCAAGCTCCAGCGCAATGGCCCGCCCGATTCCCCGCGAGGCGCCCGTCACCAGGGCGATTTTTCCGTCAAGCATGGCAGTCCCTCCAAATTCTTTGTCCTTGTCTAGACTATGAGGATATATCCAAATCATTCCAATATAAAAAATAACATTTATTGTAATTGTCCTTCACATTTCCCCATACAAATAGATCGTCCGGTATCGACCCAGCCGCCCGACTGCCGAAACCGATCTTATCAATAGGAGGTTAGCAGACATGATAAGCACACTTCCGCTTTCACCGCCGGTTATGAAAGTTGCGCAATTCCTGGATTGCAACGAACAATTGATGATGTCTTTTCTGGAGGCGAACGGTGCGCCGTTTAAATGGCTGTTTTCAGACAGCTGGAATTTTTATTATCGCTCTCTTGACAGTTTCGCTTCGTCGCCGTCTCTCAAACCGCGCAGAAGCAATCTCGAAACCTACCATCAGTCCGACCTCTGGCGGAACCTGGAGCGATTTTTCCAGGTCAAAGCCATTCGCTACAAAGATGAGCCGCTGAAGCCGCTGGTCCGGGACATCGTTGGAAGAGGCACTTGTCTGTATACGATGGCACGCATGCATTTTCTGCCTTGGCACGCACTTTACGGCTCTGAGAGCTTCGGTACCCATTTCTTTGTGATCAACGGCATCGATGAGGAGACGAACCGGTTCCATATCGTAGATTGGTCGCCGCATCAAGTCGGGTGGGTAGATGCCGAAACTATCGAAAAAGGTTATGAGTACAGAGGATTTTGCTATGAATTATCGGCGCCTGTCGTGCCGGTTCTGGACGAGGTACTCCTCGTTTCGCAGCTGCGCAGCTGCCTGAACCACATGCGCGGCGAGATTCGAGAAGAATATGCATCGGGTCTCAAAGGGCTGGAGCGTATGTACGAGGATGTACAGGAGATGAATCCGGATGTCGACTTTCTTGTATCTATCTGGGATCGAATGAAAGATGTGGTCGAATCGCGCGAGGGGTTTACCGAATTTATTCATTCCATGAAGGACGACGAGACGTTCTGCCGCATCCTGGACAGCCGGTTCTGCGACACGCTTTATGAGACGATCAACATGTGGTACTCCTTCCGCAACGGCGCCATGAAAGCCAAAATGACCGGTAGATCGGATATCGCCCCCCACCTTCGCAAGCTGGCGGCCATCATTGAGTTGGAGCGCGAATGCGAACGTCAGTTGGATCGTGTGCTGAAAGATTCGTTATCGATTTCAGGAAAAAATGGAAAATAAAGAAGGAATGCATGTTTCCGGCGTAGAATCTCTTGTAGGTACAGTGTTCGAACCGTTCCATTGCAGTGTAGACCTTTCGTCGGTCCGCGCTTTTGCGGAGGCGATCGACGACCCGAGCCCCCTCTATTCGGACAGCGATACAGCCAAGCAATGCGGCTACCGGAATATTCCCGCACCGCCGACCTACGCGTTCGTTCTCGAGATGGCGGCAGGCCCAGGCCAAGCCGAAATCTGTCGGCGGCTCGGCCTGAATCCGGCGCAAACGCTGCATGTCCGGCAATCGTTCGAATGGCATGGCGATGTGTGCGCCGGCGACGAGCTTAC
Source organism: Paenibacillus sp. sgz302164 (assembly GCF_056120505.1). Lineage (NCBI taxonomy): Bacteria > Bacillati > Bacillota > Bacilli > Caryophanales > Paenibacillaceae > Paenibacillus > Paenibacillus sp. sgz302164. Next base: position 217,273 of record NZ_JBVYOL010000007.1, read on the forward strand.
CGGTGTCACAAGCGTCGTCTCGGCGCTCTCCAGAAATCGGATGAAGACATTCACGCTCGAGACGGTTTGGACGAACCGCGCGTCGGGGCTTGTTCTGGTCAGCCGTTCCCAACTGGCTGAACAAGGACGGGAGGCGGGACAATGAACACGGAATCCATGGTTCGGCTTCCCACCCTCCCGCTTCCGGTCGTCAGCCTGTCCCGCATCAAGGAGTATGCTCACGCATCCGGCGACTTCAATCCCATTCATACGGATCCCGACGCCGCACGCCTAAGCGGATTTCAAGGCATCATCGCCCACGGAATGCTCGTGATGGGCATGTCCGGCCATGCCTTGACCGAATGGTTTCCCGGGCGCAAACTCCGCTTCTGGCATGCCGCGTTCGTGGACTTCGTTTTTGCGGACGAACGGCTTTATGTCTGCGGCTCCTATCAATCTGTGCAGCCGGATCGCCCTGCTGATCCGATTGAAGGCGTATGGACGGTTGCGGACGAGGCGGGGCGAATCAAACTGTCAGGCCGGTTCACCATGGCTTAAAAAAAGGAGGTAAGCGTTCATGCATACGTTTCAAGTTCAAAGCTCGATCAGCCAATTCCAGCCCCTTCTCGGGAAACTGAGCGGGTCTTCCGGCGCGCTTGACACCGGTTTCTCCCTTCCCACCGTTTGGGGCGGTGTCCCCGAGAATACGGGGACGGGCGAACTGCTCGCCGGTGCTGCAGCTGCCTGTTATTTAATTACGACGAACATTGCTGCGAGTCAGGCCAATATCAAGCTGTCGAAGCTCGAAGTCACCGTTGAAGGCGACATGGTGTCGGACCGTTCCGGAGTGCGAATCTCCGAGCTTCGCCTATATCCCACCATTGCCGTAGACGGCAGTGAAGAACAACGCGAACAGATGCGTCAGCTTGCGAGAAGCTGTTCCTCTAATTGCGTCATTTCCAAGGCTATAGCGGGCAATGTCGGCTATATTGTTCAAGAACCGGTCATGGAATAAGCCGCATCATTGTCATACATAACACGGAGAGGGGATTAAACAGCATGCTCATGTCGATCAGGCAAACTCCGCTTGCCGCCGGCAGCGTTAAGCTCGTTCCGCTTGACATATCCCATACCGAGGCGCTGTTCGAAGCCGGCTCCGATGCCGCAATCTGGAATCACTTGCCTTTCCGCGCAGCCACGCCGGACCATATGCGCAGAATCGTCCGGCAAGCAATCGAGGATGCGGAACGGGGCCATCGCATCACCTACACGGTTATGCAGCAGGATTCCGTTATGGGCAGTACCGGCATCCTGAACCCGTCCGCCGAGCACCGCAGCTTCGAAATCGGCTTCACTTGGCTTACCCCCTCTACTTGGGGAACCGGCCTCAATCAGACCTGCAAATACTTGCTGCTCCGCCACGGTTTCGAAGACGCGGGAGCCATTCGCATCCAATTTCGCACGGCGGCCGGCAATATCCGTTCGCAGCAGGCCCTGAAAAAAATCGGAGCCGTCTGCGAAGGCACGCTGCGAAAGTCCTTCCAAGGCGCGGATATGATGTTCTTCAGCATCCTTGCGGATGAATGGCCAGCCGTCAAGGAAAAGCTGGAGCCGTTCGCCGTCTAGGCGGGGGTGGCTGCTCGCCCGGAGGACCGTCGTGTCCGCCCTGCCCTGCAAGCGCAGGGAAAACCAGTACGGGTCTGGCGGACTCGGACTCGGACGCGCTGCGCGCAGCTCCCAACGTGCGGTGCTGCGCTGCATGACGGCGGTCGGTCGACCACATCCGGCCCTGCGGGTGACCGGAAATGGATGACCGGCATCGCCGGCATAGTATGAAAAACCTTGTGAATGACCAATATCACCAGCCATTCGCAGAAAAGAGACTCTCTAAAAACTTGCCCGCTGTCAGTTGAGCGCGTAAAATCAGCGAAAGTCAGGCAGTGGAACTCGCGCGCAGAGCCGGATGGCCTGGCTGCCTTGCTGTCTGGCTGCGCGGAGAAAGAAAGCCCGCAAAGTGCAGATTTTCGTTCGGTCTTACGCTGAAGACGAAACATTCCTGCATTTGTGCAGGCTTTTTGCCATTATCGAAATCCCCTGCCGCAATCTGCCTAGCTGAACGAAGAAAACCTGCAAAAATACATGAATTTGCGTCCTTGATCATTGGCCACGAAGAATTCCTGCAAAAGTGCAGGCTTTTCACCGAATACAGGGACACAGACTCACTTTCAGCAAAAATTCCTGCACTTTTGCAGGTTTTTCGCCAAAACAAGCCTATTTCGTAGGAAATACCTGCACTTTTGCAGGTTTTCTCCCTGCCAAGCCGCTTCCTGCCCAGTTATGCAGTTCCACGACCTCCATCGGGAGAGGTGCGCGTTGGGGCCGCAACTGGTTCCCCTAGCACTAACAAAGTGCCGCGACTTTCGCAGTTTTCACCCCGGACCAGCCCGCCAAGCCGCCGCATGACCACCCGCCGTGCAGCACTGTAACCCGCGCCGGGCCACGGTGTTCATCGAATCTACACTTGTGAGCGTTACTTGGAAGACTCCTTCCGCCAGCAGTGAGAATTACCGAGTAAAATCGCTCCAGTAATCAACGGGCCGCTTCATGGCTGATCGAATTGGAATTGAGCAGTCCAAAAGGTTTTGAGCGCGTTGGCCCCATAGAGCCCGCCTTCTACTCCTTTGAACAGATGGGCGTTTTGCTACATTAAATCGTTACTCGTAGTTGGATACTTCGATCAGATTAAGGTCGGGGTCGCGGAAATATACCGATCGGATGGTTCCCACGGCTCCTGTTCGAGTTACCGGACCTTCTTCGATCTTTACGTTGCACTGTCTCAGATGGGTTATGACATCTTGCAGCGGCGTTTCCGCGATAAAACATAAGTCGGCCGTTCCCGGCAGCGGCGTATTCGCCTTCGGCTCGAATTCTTTTCCCCGCTCATGCAGGTTGATCTTTTGCCTTCCAAAACGCAAAGCGTAGCGCAGGTCGCCAAATTGCACGACTTCCATTCCGAGCACCGTTTCATAGAACGCTGCCGTCTTTTGGATATCGCTTACTGTCAGCACCAAATGATCCAGCCGATCAATTTTCATAAATAATAACCCCTTCCTTTCATTATCCGTGTTGGGACTGATACAGGCCGGCCGTAGACGTTTTTGCGAGCCTGGCCGCAAATATAAGTGCGATCAACAGAAATCCTATGATCATCCCCACGACCCCGCTCCACCCGAACAAGGTCCAAAATTGCCCGCCTGCTGTTCCTCCGATACTTGACCCGGCATAGTAAAAAAACAGGTAGAGCGACGAAGCCTGCGCTTTGTTGCGGAAAGCAATGCGCCCCACCCAGCCGCTGGCGACGGAGTGGCTTCCGAAGAAGCCGAACGTCAAAATCGGCAGCCCGGCAATTTTAACCCACAGGTCGGCATCTAACGTTAGACAGGCTCCCGCCATCGTAATGAGCAAAGAGAGCATCAGCACTTTGGGGAGGCCGTACTTTTGCGCCAGCTTCGCCATCCATATTGAGCTTACCATACCTACGAGAAATACGATAAAAACCCACCCGACTAACGTCTGACTTAAGGAGTACGGCGGGGCTGCCAACACGTAGCCGATGTAGTTGTACAAGGCGACGTTGCTTCCGAGGATAAGAAAACCGATGCCGAACAAGCAAAGCATACCCGGATTTTTCAAATGGTGGAGCAAAGAAGCGAACAGCTTGCCGATTTCCGGCGAGCGGGAATGAAAATTGCGAGAGTTCGGCAAACTCGCCCAAAAAATCAAACTGGCCGCAAGACTGATGAAGCTTATCGCGCCCATTGCAGCATGCCAGTTGAACAAGTCCGACAACGTGGCGGCAATGATTCTGCCGCAAACGGCTCCGAGGGAATTGCCGCTAATATAAAGCCCTATCGCCCCGCCGAGGCTTTTGGGCTCAATTTCTTCCCCCAGGTAAGCCATGGCGATGGATGGAAGCCCGCCCAAGGCGATTCCCTGAACGACTCGAACCACCAGCAAAACTTCAAAAGTAGTGCTGAAAGCAGTCAAAATGGACAAAGCGGAAGCGGCTATCATCGAGATCAGCATGATAGGCTTTCGGCCCCACACTTCCGACAAGGAACCGAAAAACAGCATGCTTACCGCCAGCGATATCGTCGTCACGGAAAGCGACAGACTGGCCATTGCAGGCGTAATGTGAAACTCCTTCGTAAATTCGGGCATCAACGGCTGCGTGCTGTAAAGAATAGCAAACGTATTGAACCCGGCTGCGAAAAATGCAAAATTGGATTTTCGAAAGGCGGACGTGCCTTTTTGAATGTAACTCATCTTGGATGAAGCCTCCCCGAACTCTTTCTATTCTTGGATTGCTGCCTCCCGAAATCCTTCGCTCCATGGATGAACTTATCGGTTCTGCTCTTGACTCCATACTATCATTGACTTTTTATGATGTATAATATATTATTTTCATTATTTTAATGCGTTTGGGTAATGAATTGGACAAATGATGATCAAGAGGTGATCATGAATGGAGTGGCAGCAGCTCGAATATTTTCAAACCCTTGCACGTTTGCAGCATGTGACGCGAGCGGCGGAAACGATGTCGATCTCCCAACCGGCCCTGAGCCGTTCCATTGCCCGACTGGAAGATGAACTCGGCGTCCCTCTTTTTGAACGTCAAGGGCGCTCCATTCGCTTAAACCGGTATGGCAGCCTGTTTCTAGCGCGTGTGAATCGTATTATGAAAGAATTTCAGGAAGGTAAGCAAGAGATCCAGGAACTCGTCGATCCACAACGTGGGGAAATCTCACTCGGCTTCCTCCATACACTCGGTACGAATCTTGTTCCGGATTTAATCGGCTCTTTCCGCACCCATCATCCTAATATCAACTTTCAACTGCGGCAAAATCACTCCTACTGGCTTCTTGAGCAGCTGAAACAAGGAGAATTGGATCTCTGCCTGCTTGCTTCTTTTGAGCCTAAATCGCCGATTCAGTGGATGCCTCTATGGAGCGAGGAACTTTTTGCCATCGTTCCCAAAGGGCACCCCTTATCGAATCGCGAGAGTATTGCATTAGGCGAAATCGCAGATGAGTCGTTCATCTCTTTGAAAAAGGGCTATGCGCTCCGAATCACCACCGATCAGCTGTTTATTCAAGCGGGAATAAGCCCCAAAATAACGTTCGAGGGAGAAGAAGTAGCCACTGTCGCAGGGCTTGTCGCTGCCGGACTGGGCGTCTCGCTCCTACCCGATCTCAAAGGCTTGGATCAAAGTAAAATAGCAAAAATTCGCGTAAACTGGCCCGAATGCAGGCGCATTATCGGAATGGCCTGGGTAGAGGGAATGTACGTATCTCCCGCCGCCCTGCGCTTCAAGCAGTTTGTGACGGACCATTTTATCGGAGCGAACGAATAGGAAAAAGAGGCCGTTGCAGCGTGCCTCTTTTTTATGTTTATCTCTAGTTTCCAAAGCTAGCTTTGCCGGATGAAGTCCGCGATGAGGCGTCCGACTTCGCCCGGCGCGTCTTCCAGGCAGTAGTGGCCTACGCCCGCGAGCCGATGGACGGGAGCGTTCGGGAACAGCGCGGTGAAGAGTGGCAGGAAATGCTCGGCATGGAGCGTGCGGTCGGCCTCGCCCCAGATCGCGAGCGCCGGCTTCGCGCAGATGGCGAGCACCGCTGCAGCGTCGGGCGTCTCAAACCGGTGCGCGCCGGTGGCGAAGCCCTTCGCCCAGCCGATCGCGCCGAGACAGTCGGCGGGGCTGGCGAAACGCGAGCCGTAAGCCGCGAGCCAGGTGCCGGTGATCAGCGCGTTGTTCTCGAAGCCGTTCAGCTTGAGCGTGCTTAAGATGTTGAAGCCGAGCTGGCCCAGAACAGTCTCGAGGGTCCCTTCCTTTTCAGCCCTCATGATCCATTGAAACCAAGGCGAGATGCCGCCATTTGCGGTCATCCTGTCGACGAGGTCAGGCTGGCCGAACGGCGTTGGCCCGTTGGTCGAGATCAGCCGGCGGATGCGGTTCGGATGACGCGACGCGAGACCCATGCCTACCGGCCCGCCGAAATCGTGCATGACGAGGGTGATGTCTCGCAAGTCGAGCGCCAGGACAAACCGCGCAAGATTATCGATGTGATCCTGCAGCCAGTAGCTGCGGTCCTGCGGCGTCTCGCTTTTGCCGAAGCCCATATGGTCAGGGACGACGACGCGGTAATCCTTGCTCAGTACCGGGATAAGATGCCGAAAAAGATAGCCCCACGTCGGCTCGCCGTGAAGGCAGAGAATCGTCTCGCCTTCGCGCGGTCCCTCGTCGACATAATGCATGGAGAAGCCGGGCGCGTCAGTGAAGTGCGGAGCGAACGGAAAGCTGCCGTCGAAATCGTTCAGCTTGTCATTGTCAATAGCCGGATTTTGAGTCATTGGGCATCTCCTTTAAATGTCGTTTTTTACCAAGCCGGGAACCCGTGGGCTCCCTTATGTCAACGCTTCAGGCGTCAGATGCCGGGTGAACGCCCAGAACAATAGGGCGAGAGCGCTGATTCCTGCCCCCAGCAGACACACTCCGGTCCATCCGGCCCATGCATACACGACCGTCGAGACAATCGAACCGATGGCGCTGCCGATGGAATAGAAAATCATATAACCGGCGGTAAGCCGGCTATGGGCTTCCGGGCGCACGCTGTAGATCATGCTCTGATTCGTGACGTGTACGGCCTGCAGCCCGAGGTCGAAGGCGATAACACCGACGGTCAACGCCCATAACGAATGCATCGTCAAACCGACCGGCAGCCAGGACGCCAGCATGATGAGCAGCCCGACGCCTGTGACCCATTGACTCAAACCGCGATCCGCCAGCTGCCCCGCCCGAGCCGCCCCTAATGCACCTGCTGCCCCCGCCAGGCCAAACAACCCGATCTCCGTATGCGAAAGCGAAAGCGGCGGTTCGCTGAGAGGAAATACCATCGGAGTCCATAATATCGAGGTCGAGGTAAAAATCAGCAGAGCGATCAAAGCGCGTATGCCCAGTATCGGCTCCTCAACGAACAGCGCGAAAACCGAGCGCAATAACTGCGGATAAGAGGTTGAAACCTTCACCTTGTCGCGCGCCGGCAGCACTCGGAACAAAAGACCCGTTATGAGCAGCGTCAGCGCCGCAGAATAAAATAAATCATACGCCAGCCGGCAAGGTCGGCCATTAAACCTGCCACGGTCCGCGCGAGCAAAATACCGATTACGATGCCGCTAGTCACAGTCCCGACTACACGGCCGCGTTCGGCCGGTAGAGCCAGCAGTGCCGAGTACGCTACAAGCACCTGCGTCACGACTGCAAGCAAACCGACTGCGGCACTGCCCGCCAACAGCAGCGTGTTGTTGGGGGCGATGCCAACTACGGTCAGTGCCAGCACGGATAGCAGCGACTGAATGACGATCAACCTGCGACGATTCAACAAATCGCCAAGCGGAACAAGCAGCAGCAGACCTAGCGCATAACCGATCTGAGTTATGGTAACAACAATGCCAACGGTCGACTGGTTGATGCCGAATTCGCTCGCCATGGCGTCGAGCAGCGGCTGGGCGTAGTAGACGTTGGCAACGGCGAGCCCGCAGGCGACCGCAAACAGCAGCGCCACCGAGCGCGGCAACGATACGGCGGAGCCTGATTCGAACGCGGCGGTCTCTTCCCGTTTCGCTTCAAGCCCGATGCCGCTGGAATTTCCGTTCGCGCTCTCCACGCTATTTTCAAGCTTCTCCATATTTTCGCACTCCTCAAGTCTCGGGTTGTTCGAGCGAACCCTGCATTTATTGCGACGAGTACCTTGTTTGCCCGTAATTTCTCGCTCATTATCGCATTTGCAGCATCTCCTTTGATAATTACGTACCTAATAGTATAATATACCAATCGGTACAAAATTGACATAACCAAATATAGCTCGCTCAAACGCATGATGTCAAGCAGAAGGCACTGAAATTTGACATTATATCCTGTAAATAATAGGATCATAATATACTAAACGATACGAAAAGGGGATTTCATATGGTACGGCCCCGGGCATTTGACGAAGAAAAAGCTTTGCATGCAGCTATGGAAATATTTTGGAAAAAAGGGTACGAAGCTACCTCATTAAGCGATTTGACGTCCGGAATGGGCATTCAACGACCTAGCATTTACGCGGCATTCGGAGATAAAAAAGAACTTTTTGAAGCCGCGCTCCGCAAATACAATCAATCCCATGCTTCCTCCGTCCGCGCCCGATTTCAAAACAGTTCATCCGTAAAAGAAGCGTTTCGCTCCTTTTTTGAAGGCATTGTGGCGGAAGTATACGAGGAAGGCCCTAACCGGGGATGTTTTTGCCTCAATGTCATGGTTGAACTTGCGCCGCATGACGCAAAATTTGAAGTGCTTACCCGGGAACATCAGATGTATCTTTCCGCAATTTTTCAAGAAGCCATTGAACAGGGCATACGAACCGGGGAGCTTGAGAAAGCTGCGAATGCAAAAACTTTGGCGCAAACAATGGTCATTTCAATGATCGGACTTACCGTATTGATGAAATCCCGACCCGAACGGTCATTTGCGGAAAATAGCGTAGCGACGATACTTACATTGCTCAAGTAAATCGGCAATGGAGAAACCCATATGCCAGAACCGGTCGAACGTCTGACTGATTGCGCGAAAAAACCTGCAAAAATACAGTTTTTGCTCGATGGATACGCTGGCCCACGGCATATTCCTGCAATTGTGCAGGTTTTTCGACGCGAACATGGGCTCAGATGCATGTTTATAGAAAATTCCTGCACAATTGCAGGCTTTTCGCCAAAACGAACCATTTTTACAGAAAAAGCCTGCACTTTCGCAGGCTTTTCTCTGCAAGCCACCTTGTCCCTTCCCTTCAGCTCCGCAAACCAGGCCTAAAAAGGCCCTCCTCTAGGGTCGTCTCCCTTTTGGAAAGCCTCGTCCAGAACGAATTTAACTTTTGCGTACTTGCCAGTCCTCCATTAGCTATGAAAATCGGCCGTCTTCCCGGTCTCAACCTTGCTACTCAAAATGAGCAGTCCTTGACCGAGCAGCGCCGCGATTGCAAGACAGCCTGCCAAATAGGGAAGTTGGGAAGGCGTTAACCGATGAGCATGACGCCTCCGCCAAGCGAAGCGCCGACAGAGCTGCCCAAATAATTGGCCGAGCTATTCAGCGCGACGGCCGGCGGCCCGTGCCGGGACTGCAGCCGCAGCAGAACATGCTGCTGCGGAGCCTGTGATGCCCACCTGATCATGCCCCATAGGAAAAAGGGGATGAAGCCCAGCGGCCAGAGACGAATGCTGATCGGCAAATGAACATGGCCAGAGCCATGATCGCCAAAATGACGGCCATCAACGCTCTGGGCGCCGTTGATCCGCAGACTTGGGGGCGGAAAGCGTTGGCTTTGTTAGCGTGACCGTGAGCAGGCTCGCAGAAAAAAACAATGGACAGGGCGGTTGCTCCCTGTCCATTATCTCTTTTAAGCGCGAGGCTCCTCGCCCTTATCGATCCAATCGTCGCGCGTGGGACCCAAAAGGTCCGGCACGCGCAGCCCCGCTTGACGCATCAGCACCGTCATTTGACCGCGATGATGGATTTCGTGGCGCAGCGTAAATCGCAAGGAAGCACCGTTCTGCCAGTCCTCCCCGAACATATTCACGGCCTGCACAAGCGACTCGTCCGTCCATTGACTCCGTACGGCGCGCAGGAAAGTTCGGCTCATACGGCGATACTCGCCGGCGATGGCAGCCGCTGATGAAGGCACTGCCTCATCGGCCAAGGGCTCGTCATAAGATAGCCCCAGGTAGGTCATGTAATTGTACGACAGCACGAGGTGCCAGGCGATGGAGCCAAGCGTCCGGTGCTTGTCCGTAACAGCCTGAGAGAGCGATTCATCCGTAAGCGAGTCGAGCGCTTTTTCCGTTATTGCCGATTCCATTTCGAATTCCTTTACGAGCTCGTCGATACTGGTAAACATTCGCGAACACTCCTCTATTCATTTTTCCACTCACATTGCCTAGTATATCAAATAAATACTGACAAATACGGTCAGCAATTCTGACCGCGCCAAAAGTCATAACCAACGGCTTTAGCAAGCACCTCTAAGGTAAAATCTGCCAACCGCGTGCTGCCGCGTTACCACGGGTAAGAAAGGGGCCTCTTTACCCGCCCTTTTTCACCGGCTCACCTGTAAACGGGTTGGTCAATCATTTGGATTCGTCCGCCTGGCGACAGACTGGAATGGGAATGTTCGGGCACATGCAGGCTGGCGGGCTCAATCTCAAGTCGGGCTGCGTCGAGCGGATGCTGTAGTTGGTTGCCATGAGCCGGCCAATTGCAGTCCCTTTTGAACGATTCTGTTCGAATTTTCGCATACAAAAATCATTTTTACCGCTGGTAGGCTCGATTCTGTTCGATTTTTCATTCTTATTTTTCGATTTTACGAAATCAGTACAATTTCTGTATGAAATTTCGAGCAGATTTCCACGATTCGCAAGCGGTAGCGGTTGGCAGACCGGCCCTAGACCGCCCCCCTCTCATCATGCGTGTTCAAGGGATGTCTTCTCATAGCCATAAGCTTTCCCGAGCCCTCAGACGAACGAGGTTTTTCGCAAAAAAAACCGCTCCTCGCGGGAGCGGCAGCTTATCATTCGTTCGTTCGAACCGATTGCGGTTGCGTGAAAACCCGCGACTTTGCGGCATGCTGAAGTACATTTGGCGATTTCTCCGCCATTGCCGCTTCATGGATCGTTTACTTTTTACATACGGGTATCCATATTTCGCTTTTAAAAGTCGGGGACGCGACATCTTTGTTTTCGTTCCACAAAATCTCCGGCCCGTTTGTTTGTTCATAGCCCGAGGACGGAAACCATTCGGAATAAATGCGGCCCCACACCTCTTGCAGCGTACCGGGAAACGGCCCCACCGCCGTAAATACAGCCCATGACGAGGCGGGAACTTCAAGGCATGACCAATGATCCGGACACTCCTTCGTTGACGCCACGCCGATGTAATGGTCCAGCTCACCTTGTTCATCCATCCGCCCTTCGGAAAAGTTCACGGATGCGTTTAGCAGCCCGGGTGGCGATACGTCAGACAGCTTCTTAAGATCGCTGATCGCCTCATCGTTTAAGCTTTTCCACATGGAAGCAATCTCCGGATTGACCCCCTGGAATATAATGGGGACCCTTTTCTTCATGCCGATGAGGCGAAAAGCCGCTTTTTCTTCCATCCGATAGTTCATTTCTTCCCCTCCTTTGACAGATAGTTGAAAAGTCATCCGAGGATAAGCTTTCAAAGATTGGCCGGTCATTCTGGCCTCAGTCGGCGTAATGCCATGTACGCTTTGGAACGCTCTTGTAAAAGAGTCCGGCGAATTGTACCCGTATTTGACCGCAACGTCAATGATTCTCATGCGGCTATTGTTGAGCTCAAACGCTGCAAGCGTAAGGCGCCTGCGGCGAACGTACTCGGACAGCGTTACGCCTGCAAGCAGCGAAAACATTCTTTTAAAATGAAATTCCGAACAAAAAGCCAGCTTTGCCACTTCTTTGAAGTCAATCTCATGCGTAACATTTTCTTCGATATAGTTTAACGCCCGATTCATGTGCTCAAGCAAATTCATGCGCACCTCCTCCCTGTATATATAACATAGCAGAAGCGGCACGGCACTATCCGACTTTTCGTGCACAATTGAGCAGGGTTACATCACATTATTTCCTTGCATGCACCATGAACAGCGGTGAGGTCACGCTTTTGGAGACGGAAGTATAGCTGCCATAGCGGTTTTTGTCGTCATGGAGCCGTTTTTGGATATCCAGATCCACTTCGATGTATGTCATACCGAGTGAGAGCAAAACTTCCACATCCCACTGAGGACGATTTTTTTCGCAAATGTATAACGATTTGGCAATAACATTGCGTTCCTTCAGTTGTTCCTGGGTTTGCGTCGGATGGCATAAACGCTCCCCTTTTTCATCGGCTTGCTTGAAGGCTTGGCCATAGTTGGCGTCAAAATTCAAAATACTGCCGCCGGGCGCGAGTACGCGGTACATTTCGCGATATGCTTGATGAGGGTCATGCAGCGTCCACGTCACATTGCGGGTAATAATGAAATCGAAACTTGCGTCGGGAAAATCAAGATGATGGGCATCCATCTGCCGGAAGGTGATCCCGTTATAGCCCAGATTTATTGCATTTGTCTCGGCATTTCTCAGCATCGCGGTTGAGTAATCGATGCCGGTAACGTCGCAGCCCAGGTCAGTCATAATAAAAGCAAAAAATCCGGCGCCTGTGCCCAGGTCAAGAACTCTTACCGGACCGGAATGGGGGATGCGTTCCTGAATAACTTCCGTGTATTTATGGCGCAAATCGCTTTTAAAATCGTCAAGCCGCAGCCCGCTGAATTCGTCGGCACGCCCTGTCCAATAGCTGTCAATCCGTTCTTGCATCATTCGATGCCTCCTTTCAGGCTCCGGCTATACAGTTCCTTTTCTCTTTGCCTTCTATAGCAATCATTCGAACAGGGATATCGTATAGTTCCTCCATGTTTTTCTGTGTGATCACTGCGTCAGGCTCTCCATAATGAACAAAACTGCCATGCTTCATCACAGCCACATAATCGGCAGCTTCCAAAGCATGATCCGGGCAATGGGACGTCATCATGATTCCGACTCCCTTGTTTTTCAATGTTTTTATGACCTGCAGAAAACGAAACTGGTTGCCAAAATCCAGATGTGCGGTCGGTTCATCCAGCAGCAGTATTTGCGGTTGCTGGGTTAAAGCGGCGGCCATCATTACGAGTTGACGCTCGCCGCCTGAAATGTGGGTATACGGCTGCCCGGCCAAATGCTCGATCCCCAAAAAACTCAAATTGTCCATAGCAATCGTCATATCTTTTTTTCCCGGAGACGCCAAATAGCCAAAATGGGCCGTTCGTCCCATCATCACTACATCCAGTACGGAAAAGGGGAACGTCGGGGCGTGCATCTGCGGAATGTAAGCCATACAAGAGGCCAATTGTTTGTTCGTGTAGCTTTGAACGGGCTTGCCATCGTAATACACTTGTCCTTTTGTCGGTTTGTGCTGATTGACCAAGCATTTGAGCAGCGTGCTTTTGCCTGCGCCATTGGATCCAAGAATGCACAGCACGTTTGGCGAAGTGACTTCGAATGAAATGTCATGAAATATTTGCCGGCCGTCTTTGTATTGAAAGGCGATGTTGTCCGCCCTTATTTTCATTACCAGTTCACCTTCTCCCTGAGCATGAAGTAAGCGAACAAAGGCGTGCCTACCATTGCGGTTATAACGCCCAAAGGCACTTCTACCGTTGTCAAGGCTCTGCACAAATCATCGATAAGCAGCAGATAAGAAGAGCCGAGGCAAATGCAGACAGGCAGCAGCTTTCTGAAATCAGGTCCGACCAGCATTCTTCCCAAGTGGGGAATGATCAGCCCGACCCAGCCTATTACACCTGCAATGCTGACAGCGGCGGCGGTTAACATACTGCAGCAGACAATGATCATGATTCGGTCTCGTCTGACGTCTACGCCGTAAGATTTCGCCTCTTCGTCGCCCAAGCTTAATACATTCAGCCGCCAACGAAACAGCCAAATAACAACGATGCAAATAACAAACAAAGGCAGCGCTGTCAAAAGCATCGACGTGCTGACGGACGACAAGCTCCCCATCAGCCAAAATACAATCGCAGGAAGTTTGTCAAGGGGATCCGCTACAAATTTGATAAGCGAGACAAGCGCCGAAAATAAAGACCCGACAATAACCCCGCCTAAAACCAATGTAATGGCGGAGTTTCTGGCTCTAGAGCTCAGCAAAAATGTCAAGCCTACGGAAACGAGACTAAAGATCAACGCGAAAGCTTGCACGGCCCATGAACGATTCATCAAAAGGATGGCCAAAGCAGCGCCAAATCCGGCCCCGTTGGAAACGCCAAGCGTGTATGGCGACGCTAACGGATTCCGGAAAATACCCTGGAAAACAGCGCCCGACACCGCTAGCCCGGCGCCGACGAGCATGGCGGCAATGACACGCGGAAGCCGTACTTCCAGAATGATATTTTCCGTTAAAGATGCCCAGGTTTTTTCCAGAGGGAACATTTTGCTCAAAAGAATTTGGCATACTTCCCCTGCCCCGACATCATATTTTCCCATCATCAGAGATAGAACGAAAATGACTGCCGGTAGAGCGACCAAGATCACCCCCATCAGCTTGGGCATCTTGTTTCTTTCAAACTTATAACGGTTTACCGCGTTGGACATGGCGCATGGTTCTTTCCTTTCCGCAACAAATTTCGCTATTCTTTATAATCGATGCCGTAAAAGTGTTTGTAAAAATATTGCACCATCGCGCCCAGGTCCACGTCTTTAAAAGCTTCCGGATACAATGTTTTCGCCAGCCAGATTTCTCCCAAGGCCATCGATTCCGGTGCCGGATTCCCCCAAGGTTTCGTATAGTCCGGCGCAATGATCAGCTTGTTGTTCTTGACCGCACTGATTTCAGCCCATGCGCTGTTTTTTCTTATTTCATCCAATACGAACAAATAGCGGCTTTGCACAAAGATGACATCGGGATTCCACTGCGCAACCTGCTCGACGCTCACCTGCTTGTATCCTTTAATCGTTTCCGCAACGTTGCGGGCGCCGGCTTTGGCCATAGCAACGCCGACATATTTGCCCGTTCCGTACGTGTACATATTCTCGTTAGCCATGTACACTTTGATTCTATCCTTCTCCGGGATTTCACGGAGGTGTTTGGATACGATAGCCCGATTGCTTACGATATAATCCCACAATTCGGAAGCTTTCTCTTTCTTGTCCGTAATTTGGCCAATAAGGGTCATCGCTTGTTTGAGTCCTTCGGTATACGCCTCGTCCGGATTGACAAGATCGGGATGTATCGTCGAAGCCTGCTCTTTATCCGCCACATATAAGGTAATGCCTACGACAGGTATGCCGAGTTGTTCAAGCTGCGCGATCGTCTTTTTCGGCACCTGGTTGGAAATAAATACGACATCAGGCTTCAAATCAGCGACAGCTTCCACATTCAAATCCGAAATGGTTCCCGGCGTTTTCAAGTTCTTGATTCCCGGAAAAACATCCCCGACATAACTGCCGAGCAAGCTTTCCCAATCGCTCATCACCCCTACGAGCTTATCTTGAGCTTGCAGTTCAAGCATAATATCCAAAGTGTGATGCTGCAGAGCAACGATTCTTTTGACATGTTGAGGAATTTCTACAGTGCGGCCCAGTTGATCGACAATGGTATAAGTTTGACGGGCGGACTCGCCGGCTTGCGCCTCGGTCTGAGGTTCTTTGGCTGTATTCACAGCGCTGCCGCAACCGCTCAGCGAGAGCACTAGCAGCAAAGCACATACGAATAAGGTTAAAAGGGATCTGTTGGTTTTCATCTATTTTCTCCTATCTTGTAGAATCGTGCTGATATGTATTTTATAATTAAATATATTTAGTTATAAATGATATAAATCATAGATCATTATATAAAACGAGATTTATTTAGTAAACAAAAAAAGAAAAAGGCCGCCATAAGCAGTCTTTTGATAAATTTCTGTATCCATTTTTTAATAAGCCTGATTCTCCCACGCTTTCGGTACATAAGCGCAATAAGGATCGCTTTCCAAATAATCACCCGTTGCCGCATAGGCTCTGGCTCTGGAGCCGCCGCAAAGCTCCTTGAATTCGCAAACTCCGCATTTGCCCTTTAACAACGACTTGTCGCGCAGCTGCTTCAAAACGGGAGAATTGCGATAAATGTCCGTCAGTGCCCGCTCACGGACATTCCCGCAGCTTACAGGCAGGAAACCGCTAGGATAAACATCGCCGATATGGCTGATGAAGACGAAGCCATCCCCGTCATTGACCCCTTTATGCGCACGACCGAGCACATCCGCACGTTTTACGCCTGCTTGGGCTTGATTTGCTCCCAAACGCCGCTGCTCTTGCAGGAATACTCTGCGGTAATGCGGCGCTTCCGTTGCTTTGACGCCGTATGGCATGCTTTGCTGAACCCGGCATAACCATTTCATGACGTCTTCGTGCTGCGCCGGGGAAATCATATCTTTTTCCATCCCGCGACCGGTCGGCACCAGAAAAAAAACGCTCCAAAGCACCGCTCCCATCTCTTTAACCTTCTCCGCAATCGCCTCAAGATCGTGGAGATTGTACTTCGAGACCGTCGTGTTCACCTGGATAGGAATTTGCAATTGCTGCAAATAATCGATGCCTCTCATCGTTAGATCGTAAGAACCTTTCGTTCCTCGAAAATGATCATGTATGTCTGCGCGCGACCCATCCAGACTGAAGGCCCAACGAGACAATCCAACCTCCTTGGCTGTTCGAATCGCTTCGCGCGTTACTTTTGGCGTTGCGCTGGGCGTCATGGAGACGGACAGCTTCTTCCGATCAATCGCATATCGGGCAAGTTCGAACAAATCGGGCCGCATTAACGGATCTCCCCCGGTGAACACGAAAAGCGGATGGTCCATCTCCGCAATGCTGTCGATCAGCCGTTTCCCTTCCTCAAACGTAAGCTGCCGGGCATCCGCCTTATACTGCGCTTCCGCCCGGCAATGCAAACATTTCAAGGCGCACGCCCGGGTTACCTCCCAAATGACGATAAACGGATTGTCGTTATAATCTCGTTCCTTGACTAAGAACGACATGTGGCCCCTCCTTTCGCGCTTTTCAAACATCATAGGTTTTATTTCAAATTTCCGGGCACCGATTTCAAAATTTTCCCGGACTTCAATGCTTGGGCCGATGTTATGGCAGGTCTAATGAGCTTCATCCCCTGATTCGCCTCCCTTGTATCGATCTGCCTGTTTCCACAGCAGGCTCAACACTCGCTTCATTTTCCTTTTCTCATGCGGACAAGGACGTTTTCCCGTGCGCATCCGATATAACGGGCAATGGTTGCCCTGGCAGGCAGGGCGAAAAAAACAAGAGCGGCATACCGCATCCTTGTCTTCGCCCGAGCTTGTCCATAGCGATAATTTGTCCATATCGAGCTCCATACGCCCATCCTTGGACAGCCTTCCGACTTGATTTATCTCGTCATCGAATGCGACGGAGCATTTATACAGCTGTCCGTCCGTCCCAATGACAAGCGAATTAGGCTTGGCGGCATAACATACGGACCCTGAAGGCATAAGTGCGTCTGCAATTGTCTCGCTAACGGTCAGCCCTTGTTCCAAGCCGTAATCCATCATTTCCCAGAGGTGCTTATCGGACGCCGTCCTGTCACAAACGGGAATCCGATCGTCCTGTGGTCCGCCCCAACGGCCAATCGGTCTGACCAGGAGCTGAAACCGGCTGTCGCCTCCAAACCATTCGGACAACCGCTTGAGAAATCCGGGTACTTCTTCCACGTTATCTGCGTCAAAGTTGACGCGAAGATCCATCGTAAACGAAGCGTCGAGGCTGCGCAGTTCCAGCAAATTTCCGATAATCGTTTCATACGTTTTCCCGCCGCCAAGCAGCCTTCTTCGCTGATCGTGAACCGCAGCAGTTCCATCCAATGTAATCATGTATCGGGTAATGTTCCGGTCCAACAGCTGCCTCAGCCGCTCCTTGGTCAAATAATACCCGTTGGTTGACATGTCCGCCGAGTAGCCGGCGCCGTTCCGCGAACAGCTTGCCATGAAGCAATCGGATAGTTCATCGATCGTGCCGGGCACAAGCAGCGGTTCGCCTCCGAACCAGCTGACCGACAGATGATCAATCCGGGCCGCTGCCTCCCGGACGTAAGCCTTGAGACCGTCAATCGTCTCCCGGCTCATCGCTCCCCGCGGGAAAGATTGATAGCAATACGTACAGCGAAAATTGCACGCCTCGGTCGGCATGATCACAAGGTGCATGGATGCCGCTTCCTTCTGGGCATCGTGAAGCTGCTGCGCTTGCCGCAGCTCATCCGTCATTGCCGGCACAAGAAAGCCGGCTTCGCGCAATTCGGCCGCTAATCCCGCCGATGCCGCTGTCGCTTCCCTTCCCTCAAGCAAGCGGCATGCTTCCGCTTCTTCCTCGGGCGGGACGGCCGCCATCGCTCCGGTATAGGTGTTGTAAAGCATCCTGCCTTTGCCATCGATTCGCACACTGCGAGTAAAACGGGAAGGAACCCAGTGATCCGACATTCCAGTTCACAACCTATCTGAATCTCTCATTTTAGCAATCAGGCTCATGCTCATTTTTACAAATACGGGTTGTCGTGCTTGGCCTTCAATTTCTGCCACCGCCGCTCCACTTCGCGCTCAAATTGGTCAAGCAGACCGCTGTTCTCCTCCTTGAGCAAATGCTTCGTTTTGCCCATATAACGCAGCCATTCCGAGATCGCCGCTTTTTTGCCTTTGGCCTCCGGATCGTAGGTGATCGTTGTAACGCCGCGCTCTACTTCGTACAGCGGGAAGAAGCAGGAGTCGACTGCCGCTTTGATAATGTTCTCACCGTAACGGTCGTCCGATTTCCAGTTCAGCGGGCAAGCGATCAGCAGCTTTCCGTAAACCATGCCTTCGTTTTGCGCATACCATTGCGCTTTGGCAGCCTTCATCACGAGATCCTGCGGATAAGCCTCAGTTCCCGTGAAAATATAAGGTATGTTCGTGGCCGCCATAATTTGCGGCGTATCCTTGTGATGGAACGGCTTGCCCTGCTGATTCTTGCCTACGCCTGACGTGCTCGTCATGTGCCCGATCGGTGTCGAATAAGACAGCTGCGCCCCCGTATTCATGTAACCCCCGTTGTCGTATTCCAAGACGATCATCTTATGATTGCGAAGCGCCGTACCGATCGCCGAGCCCATCCCGATATCCATGCCGCCGTCTCCGGTCACCATAACGAACGTAAAGTCATCGGGCAGCTCGATCTCCCCGCGCCGCTTCCGTTCCAGGAACGCTTCAACCGTTCCGGACAACGTCGCCGGTCCGTTCTGGAACAAATTGTGGATGAAGCTTTGCTTGTGGGAATTGTATGGATACCCGGTCGTCGTTATATAAGCGCAGCCGGTTTGAAACAGTGTGACGACATCTCCTTCGATGCCTTTAAAAAACAGCTCCAGTCCCGGGAAAATGCCGCAGCCTGGACAAGCGCCGTGCCCGGAGGCGATCCGCTTCGGCTTCCCGGTCAGTGCGCGCAATGGCGGAATACGCACTTTCAGCTTGCCGGTCTCTTCGTTTTCCGTTACTTGAATGAGGCCGGACTTGAACATGGAACCGTGCATCGGCTCAAGCACCGGCTCAAGCTTTTGCCCGGACCCCAATGCCGAATGGCCGTAATAGTCAAAAGGAACTTCCGCCGCTCCGCGTTCCATGGCCTCAATCGCCAACCGGAACAAATTTTCGGCATCGTCAGCGTAGAAATCTTTGCCCCCGACGCCGAAGATGCGGGAAAGAACGATCGTACGGTTGTCTTTATCGTCCTGCAGCGCCGATTTGACCTCATGGGTCAAATTCGCCCCATTCGCGCCGTACGAATCCGCCCGTTCGCCGATGAGCATCGCCTTCACCCCGCGAACAGCGTCCCGGATGTCTTCGGCCGGGAACGGCCGCAGCATATTCGGGCTGACGACCCCCGCTTTGATGCCTTGCGCACGCAGCCGGTCGACGACATCCTTCGCCGATTCGGCAGCCGAATTGAGCAGGAACAATGCCACCTCGGCATCCTCCATCTTGTACAAATCCAATGCACCGTAGGATCGGCCGGACAGCTCCGCGTATTCATCCGCCACTCCCCGGAACACTTCTCTCGCGCACAGCATCGCTTCCGATTGCTGAAAGTGGTTGTTGATCAAATCGTCCCCATTCATGTATGCACCGATGACGACCGGCTTGGCGGGATCGAGCACATGAGGATATGCGGGCGCTGTCTCGCCGACGAACTGCTGTACCGTTCTGCGGTTGGCGAAAACCTGCACTTTGCGCTTCTGGTGTGAGGTGAAAAATCCGTCGTACGCCACGATGACGGGAAGTCTTACATCCGCATGCTCCGCAATGCGCAGCGCCATGATGTTCATGTCATAGACGGCCTGCGGCGTGCGCGCTGTCAGGATGACCCAGCCGGTATTGAGGCCGTAATACAAGTCGGAATGGTCTCCGCGAATGTCAAGCGGCCCGCTCACCGCGCGGGTTACCAGATTCATAACCATCGGGAACCGCGTCCCGGCCTGCACGGGCAGCTGCTCGATCATATACAAAAAGCCGTTCGCGCTCGTCGCGTTAAATACCCTCGCCCCCGCTGCGGCGGCGCCGTAGCAAATTCCTGCGGATCCATGCTCCCCGTCCGCCGGAATGAGCTTGATGTCGTGTTCACCGCGCGCCTTCATCATATCCAAATATTGAGCGATCTCAGTCGACGGTGTAATCGGAAAGTAGCCCATGACATGATAGTTGATTTGGGCGGCGGCCATCGCCGCCATCTCATTGCCGGATTCGAATACGGTCCGTTGTTCGGCCGCAGTTGTTTGCAGTTGTACGTGCTGCTCATTTTCTTTGACTGACATTAAACTCGCCCTCCCGTCGCATAAGGAAAACGCTGAGCTGCACGGTGAAGCTCCGCATAACCTGGTTCTTCCCGCAAATCGCCAAGCGCATCCGTCGGGCAAGCTTCAACGCATTTCAAACAGCCTTTGCAATATTGGTAGTCGATGCCCGTTAAGTACATCTGCGGGTTGCCTCTCTTATCCGGCCGTTTTTCCCATACAAAGCAAAAATCCGGACATACCGTGTCGCAAGCTGCGCAATGAATACAAGCATCCTCGCGATACTCCGGCAAATAGCCTTGACGCGAGCCGCTTAAATTTTTGAGCACGCTGTTGGCGGCAACCGTTAAAATGCCTCCCGGCTCCTGTGTCAAATAGCCAAGGGCCGGCTCGGGGCGGCGGTAGACCGCTTCCCCTGTGCCTTCGGCATGCAGGCTTTCGAAGCGAACCTCGGCAAATCCGCGGTCAAACGTACGCAAATTCGGCTCTACCAGATGAGGCACCTTTTTCTCGAACGTTTTGCGGATAACGGTCCTCATCGACTCCGGATCGAGAAAATCGCAGATGCGGAACAAGGCCCCAAGCATCGCCGTATTTACCTTCGTCTTCTCCTCCACAGCGATGCCAAGCGCATCCACGATCGCCAATGTTCCCGTTCGCAGCCCCAAATCCTTGGCAACCTGCGCGAAATCTCGCGCGGAATTGACGAGAACGACGCCATTCGGACGCAGCCCGCTTACGACGTCTATCATTTTATACAGCGTCTCGTGAAAAACGCCGATGACATGCGGACGCTCGATCGGGCTATGATCGCGAATTTCGACGTCCGGGTCGCAATAGCGGACAAAGCTTTTGACCGGCGAGCCTTTCTTTTCGGAACCGTATGATGAAAAGTTCGAGCCGTTCAAGCCATGGCCAATCACGCCGACTTCCGCCAGCATTTTACCCGCAAGGTTTGCGCCAAGCCCGCCAATCGACTCCAATCGAATCTCGTAAAAGCCAAGTTCGTTTTTTTGCGGCAATATCGACAATAACCTCTCCCTCATTTCTTCCATGATCTTAGCCGATGCTAACTTTATCATAGATGGATTGAAATTGTTGTGATGTTCGTCACGTAACCGATCCGATAAACACCGTTAAACCTGAGGAAGACAGGGGATGTTCTTGCACGCAGATCCGATTCAGATGTGAGAAACTCACTTAAAACAAGTATGCGGACAGCAGCAAAAATTGCAGGGCAGCCACGATTTCGATGATCCCCACCGACCATGGACGCAGCGATTTACCTGCAAAAGCGAAAGTTCGCGCTGCTGAAAACAAATAAGAAGCGGTCAGCAAAGGATATCCGACCGCCCACGGAACGATGAGCAATAACCCGTGGTATACGCGCGCATAGGCGAGCCAACGTTTATTCGTTCTTTCGCGAAATACTGACTTTACGAAAAAAACGCTGCCCGTAAAATGCAAAAAGCTGAACAAAACGACCGCCGCCATCGTTTGATCCCATCCTCCCCCGCCGAGCAGGTAAGCAGCTGCCCCTCCGATGGAAAAAATGAGGACGGCGCACAGGTCATTCACCATCGCTCTTTCCGATTTGCGCTTTGCATGCCATATATTAATCATTAGCAGTGCAGCAAGAGGAAAGCCAACATACAAAAGCGACGGCTCGCTAATTAGCGGAGGAATCAAGCACACGAGTGCAGCCAATCCGTAGAAGACGCCCCATCTGACCCAGTAACCTCTGTCAGCGGTTCTTTTTACAGATTGAAGGAACGCATACGATGACAAATAAAGAAAAAGCCATGCCATAAATAACGGTACATGCATCCATTGCGGCATTCCTGCCATCATTCCGAACAAAAACGGTACGCTGACCATGGCCCAACCGCCATGCTCATGCGGAATCACGACACTCCGTTTCTTCATGGGAACACCGCTCCCCCACAGAAAAATTTTGTTTGTGCTTATTGTTCTTCGATTCGCGGGAACAAGATGTTGTTTTCCAAATGGATATGTTGAAATAGATCCGATTCCAGCTCGCCTAATTTATGAAAAGTAATGGTGTACGTTCTGCATGCTCCCTCCGGCAAGGCATACCCGTTCGTGACCGCCCTCATCTCCTTTAAATAATTCCCGACAACGCTATGATCCGACTCCAGCTCATGCAAACCTTTTATGGCCTGTTGATGCAGTTCGGCTGTCGGATGGCTTGCATATTGCTTTAACAGAGGGAAGAGCACCTCTTCCTCCATAATCAAGTGCTGATCCAATTCAATCTTCATTTGGTGGAAAAGTTTATGCAATGCCGAAAGCTCGACATGAGTTCCGCCGTGAACGCGAAAAACTTTCGTGACAAATTCGCTCAGCAGCGGCATTTCTTTGCGCAAATAGGCATGATGATGATTGACGACGTAATCGATTAAATCTGCTATCGGTTCTTCCCGCCAATCCGTTTCACTCGCTTCATTCCTGCTTTTCATTTCCGCAAAGCTTTCATTCAACCGGTGCAAAATCTCATGCTCATCCAGTTTTTTTTGACGGATCGCGTCCAAGAGGCTGCGGTCTCCTCCACAGCAAAAATCGATCTGGACTTCCTTGAATAAATTGCTCGCCCCCGGGAAGTCGGAAACGATAGCGCCGATTTTTTCTTCTCCGTTAAAATGTTGTTCCATTTCGAATCATCCTCTCTGTCTTAACTTTTCCCTTACAGTATATGCCTAATGCCCTCTGTTCACTGTGATTCGGAACACACTTGACGGATGCTATGCGCTTCACCCTGACGGGTGACGTGACATATTTTCGAGGTTCAGAACAGTTCCTCCAAACTGCGGTATTTCTTGAAGACCGTCAGCAGCTTATTCACTTTTTGCGCGCGTTGTTCCAAGCTTCCGTTCAACATAAAATAAGCCATTTTCCTCATTTGAAGATCTGCAACGATTTGTTTTTGAAACATATGCCGCTGCGTGTCGCCGGAACGATCCCAAGTATCGTCATACGGAATGTCCGTGTCGCATACAAATACGAGATCGTAGCGGGATGAGGCGCCTTGAGCCAACTGCCGCAGCCTCGGCGCTGCGTCGCGATGATAATAGCGGGAAAACATATACGTCGTAATCGCATTCGTATCTACGAACAAATACTCACGCGCATTCGGAAGCAGCGCATCTTCCCTCTCCACGTGGCCTTCGGCGATTTCGACCAACTGCTCTTTCGTGAGCCTTCTGTTCTCTTGATGCTGCGCCCAATATTCCCTTCCGTACTCGGGCATCCAGACCGTTTGATGCTGCCTGGCCATATGTTCGGCCAAAGTCGTTTTTCCTGTCGACGGAGCGCCCAGAAAAACGATTTTTGTGATCAAGTCGCTGTATACGACCGGGTCTACATACATTTTTTGCGCGAAAAGGTTTGCGCGCACCGCAGTGCCTGAGACGGGAACACGTTCCCTGCGCGGGTCGACCTGCCGATTGACTGCGCCCAGAGCGGCGCTCATATGCTCCCCGTACAATTCGCTCGAATAAAAATGAGTCACCCGTTTGCCGCCAAGCAGGCCCAGCACGTATTGTTCGTGCATACGTTTGATTTCCGGCGTATATCCGACAACCGTCGGACCGTCCCACGCTTCGATCACCGACACGGAAGGGTACAGCCTGCGAATCCAGTCGGCGCGGACAGGAAGCGGAACATTCGTCGTTTCGGGACAATCATAAATGATGACGATGACTTCATCCGTTTCCTTAAGCG
Organism: Paenibacillus sp. sgz302164; assembly: GCF_056120505.1. Taxonomy (NCBI): domain Bacteria; kingdom Bacillati; phylum Bacillota; class Bacilli; order Caryophanales; family Paenibacillaceae; genus Paenibacillus; species Paenibacillus sp. sgz302164. The sequence goes on from NZ_JBVYOL010000007.1 coordinate 241,505, forward strand.
CTGTCTCAACGACGTATTGATGTCCGCGGTGAAAAGGAGCGAACTTCCCCAAAGTGAGTCCTATCGTACGTTTTGTCATGTTTGTTCACTCCTTTTCCATGAAATCCAGGTTGGCTGCCCGTTTGTTCTGCGCGTAACTGCGTTGGTTCCACTGCTTTTTCCACGATATCAATCCCATAACGGCGATGCCCAGGAATACGAAATATAAGCAGGCGACCGCATCCAAACCTTTGTAGAGATACATGGCGACCGATAAAATGTCTACCGCGATCCACACATACCAGTTCTCCAAAACTTTATACGATAGCAAATACTGCGCAATCACGCTTAAGGTGGCGATAAAAGCATCGGCATAAGGAATCGAGGCGTCGGTGTAGCTTTTTAAAAACGTTCCCCATGCCCAAGTTACGACAAGCAGGAATACGAGCAGAAAAGCCGCTAATCGCGGGTCGATCCTTTTGGTTGGCCGTACTTTGGCGGTTCCCCGCTTCGTCAGCCATATCAACCACCCGTAGACGCTCAAAATAAAAAACAAAACCTGTAGCGTCATATCCGCGTAAAGCTTCACTTCCCAGAACATGTAAAAGAAGCAAACGACGTTCACGAGGCCGATCGGCCAAGCCCAAATGTTTTCCCGGGCCGTCAGCCAAACGCATAGCAGACCCGTGATCGTTGCTGCAATTTCCAAAGCTGATGATGACGTCAAATATGCGACTGCCAGCATGGCTGCTATCAGCCCCAGCATCGTCCACGTTTGTTTTTTCATTGTTCATCCCTCCGTCAATATAGTATTTATAATATTATCAAAATGACAATATTAAATCCGAAAAAGAAACGCCTAGCTGTAAATCGACAGCTGAGGCTGAACGTCTGTAAACCGGTATAACTGCGCGGCCCTCTGGGAGTAGCGGTTGGACATTTTCAACTCGCCGCCGCGGTCCCGGACTTCTTCGATGATCCCTTTGCGGCTCTGAGTCGAAGTTATTTTGCGGATGAAATTTTTCTCCTCGAACTCCGGTACGACCGTTTGAATAACCTGATACAGCTCGCTGATCGTAAACTGTTCGGGCAGAAATTGTTTGGCGATCGTCGTGGTCAGCATTTTGTGGCGGATTTGATCCAAAGCGTCCCACAAAATAACGTTGTGGTCAAACGCCAGATTCATCTGCAGCGCCTCGGATACGGGAAACAAACGCACATCCTTCGCATCGTCGGCAGCTCTGCGGTTTTCCAGCTCCGCCTCGTTCACAAGGGCACTAAAAGCGTGGGAAATGATCCATCCCCGCGGGTCTCTGCCCGGTGCGCTGTACACATTCAAATATTCGATATGAACACCGCCTACGTTCGTCTCTTCTTCAAGCTCGCGCCGCGCGCATTCATAAATCGATTCCGTTTCCTTCGAAAATCCCCCGGGCAAAGCCCACTGCCCTTCGAAAGGCCAACTTTTTCTGGCAATGAGCAGCACTTGCAGCTCCCTTAGCGGCAGCGATTTCTTGGCTGTTTTGCGCTCTGTGGAAGTGATCGTAAAAATCACGATATCGGCAGGCGCGCCGTCGGGTGTGCGATACTTGCCGGCGGAATAAGTAGATTCGGTCTCGATGGATTCGGTCATCGCCATCACCTGCCTGTCAAATAATTTCATTTTGATATTATCATTATGATTATATAAAAACGATTTGTCAATACGTTATGTTCCCGTTTTTTCTATGACGATAAAACAAGTGCTGTCAGGCAGTGAAACCGGGTTTCCCGCTTCATCGGTTATTCGGATTTTGCTTGCCAGCGCCTCGGTATATCCCTCCTGGAGATAGTGTCGGCTCGTCAGCACATTTGCGCGCTCGCCAAGCGTTGTCCGGATAAAATCGAGGTACCGGGAAGGCGTGAAATAACCGAATTGTTCCTGGACTTCGTGAACGTAAGCTTCATCGCCCCATGTGAACGTGTACAAAAATTCCATGGCATCGTTAACAGGCATAAGCGCTTCAACGCCGCTCAGCTTTTCAAATTCGATCTGCCGGCCGGCAAAATCACGCGCATACCGCTCCAGCCAAGACATTCCGTCTTCCTGCAGGAAGCGGATTTTCCTTTTTTCCGCCGCCGGCTCTGTCATAATGCCGTCGCGAATAATGATGCGCCCTCCGGCGGACAAAACGTCAAATGCGCTCCGGAGCGCCGCGGCGATCGTATCGTGATTGAATTTTTTCCCGTTGTAAGGGACGTAGGAAAACAATTCGTGAAGAATCGACGAAAAAATAACCGTATCAATGCTCCCGGGCTCCACATAGTCCTTCAGATTCAAAGCATCCCCCTGCATCACTTCCCAGCGGCGGCCTTCCACCTGCTTTCTTCTCTTCAGCGCTTCGATGACATTCGTGGAAATATCGATCCCGATCGGAGTTGTGTCCGGCAGCTGGCGCTCGATCAAATCGAGCAAAACGCCTCCGCCCGGGCCGATATCGATGACGCGCCGCCCGACCACGTAGTCCAAAATAATCTTTTTGTAATCTGCGGTTTGGTTCATCGTCGCCAAGTAATCTTCTTCATTGTGAAAACGGTCGTAAGCGTCTCTGCGCAGCTCGAACAAATCGAACAGCAGCAGCACGGCCTTTTCGTATAACGGCGACTTCTCCGCTTCCACACAAAACTCGATCAGCTTGTCAGCCGCGGCGGAGAACTCGAACCGAAAGAAAACCGTATCCGGGATATACGCCTTTTTCTCGATCCGGTGCCGGAGATGGGGACTGTTTGAAACGATGCTCCCTGCCGCAACTTGTTCCCAAGAAAGTTCCTCCAAATATTTTTCGATGATTCGTTTTTTGTAGATGTTGATCTTTTTTACGCCTTTGTAGTCGTAGTACATCGCGTTCATGAATGTCTCGAAGCTGATGTGCTTAACGGCCTGAAGATCCGCTGCCCGGGCGATCAGCGAAAATATTTTCAGAAACTGCTCCAGTGAAAAATCTTGCAGTGCGGGCTCCACATACCAGAACGTCCGGTGGTTGAACAAACTTTGCAGCGCCTGGAAATCGACCTTGGCCTCCAGCTTTTGCAGCTCGCCCTCAAAATCTTCCCCCCGCAGTATGGAGGAGGAACGCAGCTTGCTCAGCCTGTCCTTGAAATCGTTCGCTGCAACCTTCGCCCCGGCGGAGATGTGACGAATGAGCTCCTTAACCTCAGCTTCAACCTGCTCCCAAAGCTTGGCGGAGACCGCCCCGATGATACAATAATTGAGGGATTGCAGCAAATTCTCCAATTCGGCCGGCGTCACCAAACCTTCGTTCACCAAGTCCGCTAGCGGCCAATTTTCACTAGACGGAACTTCTCCCCGAAGCTGTTGGCCGATAAGCCCGTGAGTCTCGATAAGCTTGTGAATCAGCTTTGTTTTAGCGCTCATCTTGTCATTTTGGTGTTTCAGATACAATTGCGCCGAGCCGATATTATGAACAAAACAATTAATCCCTTCTTCCTGCCAGCGGATGCGGTCCCGCAATGTCCCGCCTTTGGCCGTCTCGGACCAAATCAACACTTCCTCCAGCAGTTCTTTCATCCAAAACGACACATGCAGCGAATCGAGCAGAAGCAGGCTTCTTTCCACATAATCCAAAACCGGATTCGCTTGCGACAGCTCCTGCAGTGAATGAATTCTTTCAAAATTGACGATACGCTCCTCAGCCGAAACAATGTATTGCAGCCAAGCATGGCGCTCCAAACCATCATATCGGGCCTGGCGGCAGCTTGAAATAGCAGCAAGCGATTCGAGCATGATTTTCCCTCCGTGTGTGAAATGATTGCTGTTCAATCACTGCTTCGGCTTTAGACGCCAGTTCTTGGGGTATCCAACCTTAGCACCCGTTCCCTTCCCCAGATTTACCCAGTTCTTATGTATGGGAGACTCCTGTCCGGCAAATTCTAGCTTGCTCCGGATATAATGTTTAAAAGAGGTTTTTTCAAAATAAGCCTGTCCGCCCATCACACCGATGAAATCATCGATATATGCATGCCGCTGCTCCTCCGTTTTCATCGTTTGCAAAATCAGCGATTCAAAACTATTTCCCTGCTCTTCGAATTGAAGACTTTCAATCGCGATTTTAACTTTTCCGTACCCGTATGGCTTTGCGCCGCCAATTAGCTCATAAGCATGCTGCAGCTTGTCTTTATGCTGGGCTATGTGCAGGTTATATGCGCTTGATTTTTGCAGTTCCTTCCAATCCAGGCTAAGGAGCAGCAGTCCCAGTTCTTCTTTCGTCACATTTTTGAAATAAATCTTGCCTTTCAGAACAACATTTTTGCTTTTGTCTTCATGGTACAGAATAATCTTTTTACGGCTTAACATATTTTCGTTCGCTTTGTTCTCTTTGTTCTCTTTCTTACTATCAGCATTATCGGCCTCATTGGACATTACAGGGAACCTGAGCTTTTCAGGCAGTACATGATAATACTTCCGGCCATTTAAATCGGGCTTAGGAGGCTGTGCATAGCTCTGCAAATCCTTCCCAATTTGTTGCTGCAGGTACATGGCGCTTGCTGACGCAGATGGGGTGGGCAGCAGAAAAGCCGCTTCTTCAACGCTGGACTCATCCAGTTTGCCGATAATATCGACAGGGCTAAATCGCAGCCTGGATTTGTAAGCCTTTATGTCGCTTTGTGCATCATCTGCAGCAAAACCGAATAAAGCATTTGCATAATCGACCTTATTAGCTTCCTTTTTCGGAAGGAGCTCGCTTAATTGATGTTTGTATGGAATTTTAAAATACGGCGTACGGCCGATGTACTTTATTTGTGTTTGGTCAGATCCCTGCTTACCCTCCTCCAACAATTTAAAAAAAACAATGAGTCCATGGTCTCCCTGTTCTTCTTTAAGCTTTTCGAAATTATCTTCATCGAATATATTATAAAAATCTTTTATCCGGTCCTCTTCAGGCACCCCAGGCGTACGAAATTTTTTCATATAGTGGTTATATCCGTCGATTAAGGGCTGAGGCACCAAGTATTTTTTCGTCTTATCTTCGACAGGCTCCAACACAACATAGTGGCTGCGCTTCGAACTGGCATTCGTCGAGTTAAATATATAGCATTTTTCAGGAGTATGTTCTGAAGCCTTATCGCTGCTTGGAGCGAATGAAATGTATTCGATACCGTTATTGGCATTGCGTTTGAAGAAACCCATTTTCTGGTATGGGATAAAATCAAGATTCCCCTCTAATTCCGTATTGTATTTGATATCGATTTCCGCTTTCAACTTCCATCTTTTAGCGGTTAACTCGTAAAGCTCATACAGCTTTGGGCTGCCTGAAGATAGAACTTTGAGTTCACCCAGCAACTGTTCATATTTCTTATGAAGAAGTTGTGCTCTATTATTCTTGCTCATCCCGCTTAAATTTCTAAAGCATTGATTAAAACTATATGTTTTAAAAATATTGGACATTTCCCCCTCTATGCCAGCTAAATCTTCTTTATATTGTTCGCGTAGCCATTTAATTTTGGCGGTTGCGGCTTCAATCTCCTGCTGGAGCTTATTGAATTCCGACTGTTTATTTTGATCATGCCAATTATATAAACGATTTCTGCTGCTCAGTCCCATCTTCACCAGCCTATGCTCTTTCACGGAAACGAAATATTTGCCTGGCTCAATTTCTTTAGCAGGAATGACAACATATTCATTATTAATTTTTCTTAAATAGCCTGCGCGAATCGAACGCTCTATGCCATCCTTCAACTTCAAAGCATTGCGGTAATTAACTTTTTGATTGCTCGCCAAGTCCCGGTACAGCATTTGGCCGCGATGGATAAAATCGGGATAGCTATTGCTTAAAATTTCGGCATTTGCCCTTATTTTCCCTCTAATCAGGCTGCCGCTTGCATAATGCCCTCCCCCCTGTTTCTCCCTCCATTCAATGGCCAAATCGGAGCAGGGCGTAATTTGGTAAGTGATAACCCCACTTAAATTCGCTTGATCATTATGCTTTGGCACAGTTTCCAGCGTATATGGGTACTCACAAGCCTTGGCAAAAGGCACAAAATCATACGGCAATGTAACGTATTCGGCATTTTGATTGCTAGCGCCACCGCCTTTTCCACCCCGACCGTTGCGCTTGTTATTTCTGTTCTCAGCCATTCGCATTCCCCTTCCGTTGCAATTTGTACAAAACGGTTTTATTCACATAAGCAAGATGATGCTCGTCATAATCGATATATTCTTTTACTTCAAGAGCTTTATAGACACTCGACCACATCTCCTCCAACTGATAAGTACGCGTAATGCCCTCGCCCTCGCAATGTTCCAGCGGGGCATAGGCGACAAGTACACCCTGATCAAGCGAAGCAAACAATTCTTTTTGCGTATTAAAAAGATGCACTTCCAGAATGCGGTTCTGGTAAAAGGCTTCGAGCAAATCGTCATGCGACGGTTCGTTTACGCGGCCTATCAGCACACGGTCAAGCAAATGCGCTATAAAATCATAATTCTCAATATCCGCCTGTACGAGATCAAAAACTTTACGCATCAGCATCGCTGCACCACCTTTTAAACGATTCAAAGCATGACTCAAGCCAAGCCCGGCTTTCCCCCGACAGGATTTCATCGGTAGAAACTTCGCTGACAATACCGCCCACCTCAACGGCCACTTGTTCTGCGGCAAATTGCCCCAAACCAATGACCGTTCTGCCTCCCAGCGGAACGATTCCCGCTCCTATTCTGCGCAGCACATAAACAAGCGGGAACATATACGGATTTTCGCTTGCGTCCTCTCGCTCGGTGTGCAATTGGAACCGGATGCCGGCCGTTCCCTGAATTTCTTGTTGACGCTTCAAGGCCGAATTGTAGGCGCCGCCGGTCAGCCGGTCGATCTTAATGTATACAGGTTCGCCTGAAACCCACTTGCCCTCATTATTATCGTATCTCTTAATTTGAACAGGGCTGGCATTGTTCAATTCCACGTCCGTGAAAACAAGCTTCCCGATTCGTCCCGTACTCCCGAACAGCTCTTCGCATTTTCGTTCGACCGCTGCGCCATCGCTTGTTTCCCCAATCATTCGCCTGATCAGTTGTTCCACTTCACTTCTAACGACACCTTTCACACTCGTGGACGGTAGATAATAAGCCCCGCTCCGGCTTTGCTGCAAGCCGGTCAATGGCATCTTTTCCAAATCTATAATCAGTTCTTGCGAATGTTTGATATCGAATGCCTGATACACACCATACGGAAATGAGCCTGTCATTGAAAAAGTAAATACAGCGCCCTTTTCCCGCTCTTCCAATTCCACGTCTTCCCAGGCAAAGGGTTCCGGCTCGCGCATGGACCGCTCAAAAATGAACTCATCCAGCGCCTCGGTGCAGTCAAAAGAAAAAACAGACCTTTTCAAATCCTTCAGCTCAAATTGCCCAAATCCGTTGCTTTTCTTCCCGCCTAGCAGCAAATGATGTTCAGCCAAGCCTCGCGCCCAGGAAGCGATCCATTTCTCGAACTCCGGCACGGTTTGTTCTTCAAGATCGCATTCAACTTGAAAAGCAAGCTCCGTGCCTGCCGGCAAATATTCAAATGTATATTTATGATGATGGGCTGCCGTCCCGTAGGCGCGGTCAATTGCAGTACCCTCTTTTTCGACTATAAGGCTTGCTGCCTCTACATGATTGCCTCCAGTTATTTTGCCATCGCTAATAAATATTTTGCTTTCCACGAATTCACCTTTGTCGTTTTCCCCAATTCCTCCCATATATGACCGAATGATGTCCTTGGACACCCCTATTTGGCTCAAATGCTCCCTTAACGCCCCTCCGATCGAATTTCCGGGTACAAAGGGCTGTCCTGCGGAATTTCGAATCAGTTTGTTCGGATCGCCTGGCTTCTCCAACTTACCTCCTCCAAAATACAGAGGCGTAGAAGCCTTAAGCGTAAAATAATAGATAACCGTTTGGTTCATTCGTTTATCCTCCTTTGCTGAATATCCAGACCGGTGCGAAGCAACTCAGCAATAAATTGCTTCTTGGGGTGAATGGACCGGGAATAAAAGAATTTACCATTTTTGCTATTCAGCATATTTTCGGCATAACGATCCAGAGGCTCTGCAGAACCAGCCTTTTTCTCCTGCAAATAGTTCAAAATTTCCGAAAAATTAAGTTTGGCAATCGAGCAAAGCTGATTGTCATTCTCATAATAGCGAACAGGCTGACCGGGGTTATGAATAGCGCCCCCGTTATTCAGGCTCTCCAGATATGCCTCCAATCTTTCTTTCATCCTCATGAGATGATTCTTCTTAAGGCCATTCGAAATTAGGATACTTTCTTCACTTGGCAGCTTTTCCGCACTATCGAATTGCGATTTGACACAAATCATTTGCAGCCAACGCCATCTGGCCTGCTCCAACCCTGATAAAATGATCGACATAGACGGGTTTGCCGATGCTTCTTCCAGCAGACGTTCCAACCCTGCATCCGTTACTGCCGAGTCGCCCTGCTGTTCCTTCTGCTGCTGCGTCTGGCCTTCTTTCAAAAGCAGCTTTTTCGGATAGCGGATATTCACGCCAATCCAACCATAGCCATCTTGTGTGCGTTGTCCGATCAAGCGACTTTCCAAAGCTTCCGCCATTTGCCTCAGTCTATCCTCATCGAGCTCCTCAGCCAAGGTGTACTGCAGAACAGACCCTGCTTTTAGCGTAGTTTCCTTCGGATACCTGGCCTGCCAAGTGGCATTGTAGCCTTCCGTTCGCCCTGTCTGAACGATCTGCACGCAGGTCTCGGGTTCAGATAAGACGGAATGTCCCGTAATTTCTTCAATGTACCTTGCCGGTATATGATTGATTGGTTGTCCGTACTCATCGCGCAGCAAACAATCAGACAAACAAGTGATCGTCAGCGTATTGCCTTGCTGCGAGTCTATTTCTCCCGATATACCCGCAAGACGCTTAGCTTCCTGATAGCTGACCAGCAGTTCACCTTTGGGCTTGATTTCGCATAACCCATATCCTGAGCCTTTAGATCCACCTACATATAATCGCACAATTTTTTTGAATACAGGCTCCAAAAGCGAACACAGTGAATTGTCAAACTTTATGATAGCGCGAAACGTTTGCCCCGCGGCAATCGCTTCGTATCTAAAAAGATTTTCCTTGCGAACTTCTTCGTTCCCTCGCTTTGCGCTATGATGCAGCCGATACTCTTTTGCTACCTTGATTCCTCTCAACCGGTCATTCTTAATCGCTACAAAACGGTATTCCAAAGCATTCTTGGCGGCATCATCGGTTCGGTTCGAGTAACCGTCCAGCAAATTAGTCATTTCAATTCTCGCTTCTTCAGTACCCCCCTTCATCTTGATCTCACGCCATTTATGTTTATCCACCCGCAAATGCGCCGGAGTCGGCATATACAAACGGCTATCTCGATATGGATAAGCGTTGTAACATTCCATCTTCAATAAAATAGCCGGTCCTGTTTCGTCGTTGAAAATTTTCAATCGATTTAGTAAACCGATTACGGCTCCCCTGATCGCCGAACCCGGGATATAGTCCTTGGAAGGCTCCGTATTGGCTTTGCTGCCGCCGGCGCCGATTTTTACGGGCTCCATATTGGTTATTTCAATAACTCTATAATGATACACGCAACTCACCTTCTTTATCGAAATGCTTGGGGATGTCCGGCTTCCGCCCATCTACCAGCAAATGTGCCTCCACTTCACCCCGGCCCCGATGAATGCCAGCGCCTATTCGGCGGAAAGAGCAGACGATACGCTGCAAATCCGCTATATACATACCAGGGTCAGAGTCGAAAGTGAGCGTAGAGTGGAACAAAAGGCCATCTTTCACAGTATGATAAGTCGTCATCATTTTATTTTTGACAACGCCCTCTTCCAGTTGGATTCCGGTACGAATCTGGGTCTGCGCTTCAATAAGATCGTGCGGGGAAATTTGATAGTATCCGTCCCGCTCGCTCTCCGCTTGCAAGGCGATAAAATACGTTCGAACCTGCTCATCCAGCTCAAGATGGCTGAGCCGCATGATGCCCGTTTCCTGTACTTGCTTATGCTGAAGGCAGGAAGCAGCGCCCTCTAACTCTTGATTATTGATACCGAATAGACGCACAATAGAGTGCAGGAAAGTTTGCGCCATCTGCAGATCGAAACTCTTATATTGCTCCAACAACCAGAACGCCTGCCGTTTAAGCTGGCCTTTGAATGTTTTAGCGTGAAAATAAACAAGCCCATAACGGTCTGTCAATACTTTTGACTGAACCAGATTGCGCTCCTTTTCACCGCTGCTGTATATCGCTTCGCTGCAAATTTTCACTTCTATTTTGTAATTCCGTTCCGGCTGCATCCGTTTGTCCCTCCTGTTTGTTAATAAACGCCAAGGCATCCAACACATCATTTAAAACGTAGGTATAGGATACTGCGGAACCGCTCTCCTTTTTGATCGCCGCACTATCGCATTCAGCATATTCGGAGTATATACCTTCCACGAGTTTAATCAGGTCTTTGCCGCTTGCCTTATTCGTTTCAAAAAACAGCTTGTAGGATTCCCAGCCCCCGTACATATGTTTCTTGACTTTTTCCAATGTCGAGTTGCTGATTGTTTTTGCTCTAATTTGGTTGACCATCTCCATAAAGGAATCAAAGCTGTATATACCGTCTTGAACAGGAGCGCTCTGATCCACCCGCAAAGGCTTAATATGAAAAATCTCCCGATCGTCCTTATGCTTCACGTAATCTTCATATGTATGAGCAATCGTCGTCTGTCCTTGCACGATGTCCCAGTCTATAAAGGAAGCGTTGGCGGCACGCCCGCTCTCTACAGCATAGATCGATTCCTTGGCATGATGGCAGAGCGATTCGGCTACTTTTACGGCTTCAAAAAACGGATACGTGTATTTCACAATCGCCACTCCTGCACAGGCGGTCAAATGCTCTTCCTTAAAAATCCCACCGATTCCATCGTTCCGCCCGGTTTCACGGGCCGATATCTTTTGAATCTGTTTAATGATATTCGCTGCGGTGGAGAGCGCATACTCCGCCTCTATAATCAAGCAAATATCGTCCCCCGCCATGACAATTGGGGTCACGTATATGGGATCTCTTTGACCGGTTTCGAGATGATCGCTTTTCATTGTTCCGGCACATGCTCGGAGAGCCTCTACTACGGCTTCCCAATAAATCTGTTCAATCTTCTCGCTAAACCCCCGAAGCTGACCAAAACTCAAAATCCGGTTAACCATCTCACCCATTTTGTTACCATCAATGACAATAACGCCGATGTAGCTTTTTCCATCATTATCCTTCTTGTAATCCTGCAATTCTATCGTGACTTCAATAGGGGTTCCCTCAAGTCCAGACTCCAACTTTTCGATCAAATGTTTTCTGGACAGGTCATACTTTCGCTCTCCCCTCTTTTCGATCCGCGCGGCTCGGCCTGTTTCATTGATTAACTCCACCCCGTACGTCCATCGCCTGAATCTGGAGCGGCGCTTGTCCTTTATTTGATCCGCTCTTTGATGCAGCAGCTTTCGAATTCGTTTGTCCTTGTCCTCGCTATCCGTACATAGCCCCGTAACTTCCGCTTCATTGACCAGACTGATGTACAATTCCAAGTCCGGATAAGCTGCTAACACAGCATAAGAATACCCTCTGACAAATACTTTGGCCTGATCGGAGCCATCAAACCGCACAATGCTGTTTCCCCCGCCTGAATATACAAATTTAAACTGGCCCGTATGGTTGCCCTCCAAGTATCCGCATAAAGATAGGTCCAAATCAGCCCGCTTCTCCATATCCATTTCTTCAGTAACCGATTTGATAACAAACGAATTGTATAAATTATCTCTAAGCTTATTATGTTGAAAAATAAACTCCTGCTTCTGCGAGACATCGATGAAAGCATATGTAAACATGGAATCCGTTCTGCCCCTCTCTATTTCAAATGTTGGCCTAGTGCCGCCCGCTCCCTTGCTCCTGCCCATTTGCGATAATATTTCTGAACGCTTGGGCATAGGCGAGATGAGGGAATAACATCGGATTATTTAAAAGCATCAGCAATTGGTTCAGCTGCAGGTTCAGGGATAACAGCGGATTGCCGGGCACTTCCAAGTCCTCCAGTTTATTTAGCAGAAATCCATTGTCGTCTAAACTTAATTCCGGGCAATGCTCCCTTGATGGCCTCTCAAACTGTTTGGTCGACTGCTCTGAAGGCTTCACAGTAAAGTTCTGCAAACGCAGATTTTCATCGACTTCCTCTTTCGCAGCGCCTTCGTTAAGCCGCCTTCCCCACCACCCGAGAGACTTGTTTGCATGCTTGATCACAACCTCAAAATGCTTATTTGCAGCCTCCCTATCCTGTTTCTCATGAACAATAAAGTCAAAAATATCTCCTAAGTCATCGGCCATTTTTTCCTGTGTCGCATCCTGCACCGTTTTTTTCATGCAAGCCAAAATTTTGATGGGCCGCGTACATTTCTGTGTCGTATTGCTAACCCCAATCGTATAACCCGTCGCCATTCTGGCGACACCCGTACTCCTTGTCTTCAAACCATCGATGCTTTCAGCCCATTTCCGCAACGGCTCCGGCTGTGGAGCAGCACTTTTGCACTCAATCACCATAACAACCGCTTCAATGGGAACAAACTTCAACGTGTTATACTGGAAAACGTAAGGCGTGTATTGCTCGTCGTAAACGGCGATATCCACTTCTCTGGATACGTTGTTATAGGAGTCAATGATCATAACCCCTTGTGCCAATGAAAACTTCTGGGGCAAAATGCCCCTGAAAAATTTCAGCCACATTTCCTCCCGATGGTTGCCCGTTAATCCCGGGTGGCAGGAAGCAATATCCATTTCCTCAACCATCATTTGATTCATATATTTATAATTGCTATGAATACGAAAAAAGACATCTTTGCCATTTTGATTGCTCATGCTTCGCCATCCTTTTTTAGTATTTTAGAACCATATAAACTGTTACATAAAGGGAAATATACCCAATAAAAAGTAATTTCGACCTATAATTACAAAATTCCTTTATTCCTGTGTAATTTTCCCTTGGTTTCGCGATAAATCCACTCGTGCAACAAAATTGACAAAACTAAGTCTATACATGCATCACTGAAATTTAAAAAGGGGATTCTTATGAAAAAATTTGTTACTGGCTTATTTTTAGGCATCGGTATATCATCTTGCACAGCAGTTTTTGCATCACAAAGTATCCAAGCATATTTGTTTCCCAGCAAGATAACATTTCATGTGAACGGAGAACCTCATGTTTTGGATGTGAGCGGAGAAAATCAAGTAATAAATTACAATAACAAGACCTATATTCCATTGCGTTTGTTTGCTGAATCCTTGGGTGCAAAGGTTGATTATCAGGCACCATCATCTGCGACGAATGGCGACAATCAAATAGATATCCAATTTATCGGAATTCTGGATGGGAAGAAGAGTGAGAATGCGTGGACTTTAACTCAGACGAACGGGTTCAAAGATGGAATCCTTGCAGAAGACGCGGGAGTATCATTTGGAAAAGCAGATATTGACTACAACGCTAAATCCATTAAACCCCTCATTCAATTCAAAAACTCCATGAAGAAAGCAATCCATATTCAGCCACTTCAAATCGAATATGAGGTCGTTAAAGTGGATGCGGGAGGTGATACCGTTTTGTTTGATTACAAAGTGCCCCCTTTACAAGGCAAGGTGCCGGCAAGTTCTTGGTTCACCGCCAATGTTCCCTCATGGGATTTTAAAGATAATCAAGGGAACATTGTTGAACCAGGAAAATATGCGCTTTTGATCAAAGTACCTGCTTCCCTTGATTACGCTATCGAAGGAGCAGGGGAAACGAAGACCATTTCTTATCTTTCGAAATTTAGTCGTTGGGAATATGATATTACGCAAGAAGTGCTCGATCAGTTAAATAAGAACTGAGTGTCTCTAAATTGTGATCGAATACATGCAGGTAGTCCAAACCTAGTGGTCGCGGGTTCGAATATCGACGGCGCAGCATCTGACTGCCTTTATCCGCGCTTGCGTACCCCGCCCATTTTAAACACAAAAATACCGCCAATAATAACGAGCACTCCGATCAACTTGTTGGCAGTAAAAGGGACTTTATCCAGACCGAACCATCCCAACGTGTCCCACAACAGCGCAAATCCGAGCTGTGCTGCCAGTACGATTGAAATGGCATACGTAGGGCCGAGCCGTCTTATGGCCTGCACCAGGCAGGTTACAACCCCGACTCCGACCAAACCGCTGAACCAGTACCAGGGCTGCATATGCTGCAAAATAAACATGTGCCTCCCTTCAAAAATCAGACCCAGTGTCAGTGAAGCGACGAATCCCATGCCTAATACCAGCGCAGTGGTTGCCCACGATCCCGCGCGTTCATTTACCCTGCTGTTGAAAACATTTTGCAAACTGACCAGCGAACCTGCAATAAGCGCCAATGACAGTCCTAGCGTCATAACCGACTCTCCTTCGGGATTCATTTGTGACGAAACCAATGCTGCAAAATTATTCGTAAATATTTCGGTTTGCCAGCGCCCTCAGCCCATCTCTGTCTTTAACGAAGATAAATCCTTTGCTGCGTTCAACCAAACCTTCCGTACAAAACTGCCGGATGACCCGGTTCAGATGTCTGTAGCTGGTGCCGATTAAATTCGCCGCATCCGGCAAGCTCGCTGTACTTAGCTGCCCTTTAAATAACGTATCGGAGTCGTCAAATGAGACAGACAACAAATAACTTGCCAATCGCACCTCAACCGGATACATCAAATTGAAGCTTAACGAAACGGATTTCATGTAAAACTTCCGCGCAATAATTTTCAGCAAAAATTGCAGCAGAGGTGAGTGCTCTTTGCCGTATTTATTCAACCAGCGATGATGAACCCCGATCATGCAAACAGGCGATACAGCCTCGACCGTATTGAGAATATTTGCGCCTTGCACATATTCAACATCCCCGATCAGATCGAGCGGTTTTATAAAAGAAAGAATCAGCGTTTTGCCTTCCGCCGAGGTCGTAGAAATTTTAAGCTTTCCCTTAACAAGCACGTACAAAAATTGGGCGGATTCCCCTTGAGAGCAGATTAATTCCCCTTGGTCGTAGTAGTAAAGCGACAAATGCGGCGTAAATTGCTCATTAAATATCGATTCCAATTGATGCGCTCGCAAATAATGATCCAACTTCTCGCGATCATGGATTTCTTTCATTGTTCGGGTTCCCTCCGCTTTTTTACCTGCAGCATTCCGATATGCTTATACTATCAAAATTTTAATATAACCACACCGGCTATCATCAACCCGATGCCGATAAATTGCGGCAGCCTCATCTTCTGCTTCGCGACGCCGAACCATCCGTTAATATCGATAATAAAAGTCAGACCCAGTTGGGCAATCAGCAGAGCCGATACCGAAAGGGTGATGCCGATCTGATGAATAGCCGTGACGTTGGTGAAAATGATGACAGCCGCAAAAGCGCCGCCGCATAAATATAACGGCTTCACCTGCTTGAATCCTTGCCATTTGCCGTCGCGGACGAACAGCAAAATAAGCAGAGCCGTCACAAATCCCGTCAACTGGGTTATCGCCGCCGTTTGCCATGTGCCTATATCTTGGCTAATCCGGGCATTGGCTGCTCCTTGAAGGGTAAGAAACACCCCTCCTAATAACGCAAATAAACTCCCTTTCATGGCCTCTCCCCTCAATTTCTGTCTGTACTTAATTAAATGACAGATCAAGGCCATTGAGAAAGGACATATGTCCTCGCTTTGTTAACGCTTGCTTGTCAAGGCATCACAGGCACTTATCTTGAAAATCAAACGCACCGGAAAACGCCAGCCGGTTCCAATTTTTCATCCTCTGTAGCGTCGTGAAGCGCGTCTTGGGCGGCTAACGCGCAGAAAACGCACAAAATCCAGACTTTAGAGAAAGTGACGTCAGATGGGCGCCTCATTTGGGGCTTAACCTCTCTTTCTCAACGCGTGTCTCCTCCGGCGCGAGCTGCGCCGCCGTACAGGCAGGCCAAAGGGAAAAGCCTGCGAAAGTGCAGGTTTTTTCCTTTGAAATGGCTCATTTTTGCGAAAAGCCTGCAATTGTGCAGGAATTTTCGCTGAAAATGAATCCAAGCCCCTGCTCGCAGCGAAAAGCCTGCACAATTGCAGGAATTTGCCGTGGCCAGCGTATCCATCGAGCAAAAACTGCACTTTTGCAGGTTTTCTTCTCGCAACCAGGCTGATTGGGCTCACCGCGCACGGCTCCCAGCGCGCGGCGTTGCGCTGCACGACCGCCGGTCGGCCGACCTATCGGCTCTGGCGTGTGGCCCCCCTTATATAATCAAAGCCGCCCCGGGAGCAGGTTGAACTGCTTTTCGGGGCGGCCCATCGAGCGGTCGGGAAGAAGCTGCGTGTCCGCTGCTTCCCGGTTCTTTAACGTTCCGCTGCTCTCCACCGGCGACAACTCTCAATAATAAGTGCTCAGGTCGATCTTTCGCCCGGTTTTTGCGCTTTCTATGGCGCCGAGCACCATGGCGATGCTCTTGACGTTGTCGCGGCAGTCGGTTTCTGCGCGTCTGCCTTCTTCGACGGCAGCGAACATTTCGTCGAGACAGCCGTGGTGGCCCAAGCGGCCGTCCCAGCGGAACGAAGCCTGCACCGTCTCCGTGTCGCGTATGAACTTGCCGGCTTGATCGCCTGCGCCCGGGATGACGACCTCGGCGTAAGGCGCGTTGCCGCCGTCCCAGATCGCGGTTCCCTTTTCCCCGGTTACCCGCCAGGACGATTCCCAGGAAGTGCTTGCGCCTTCCGCACACCACGAGCCTCGGTAGCAGAATACCGAGCCGTCCGACATCTCAAAAATACAGATTGCAGCCGCACTGCCCTCATACCATGAACCCGGCGGATTGAATTCGTGGCAGTATACGGAAACCGGGTCCGCCCCCGAGATGAAACGCGCTTGATCGAACGTATGGATGGCCATATCCAAAATAAGCGGACTTGCCATCTCATCGCGAAAACCGCCAAAGTGGGCGCCGATGAAAAAATCCGCACCGATATAACCGGGGCGGCCTATCGTTCCGTTCCCGATCAAGTCGCGCAATGCACGGATGTTCGCGTCATACCGCCGATTTTGCATGACGGCAAAAGACTTGCCCGTACGTTCGGCAATGCGGATCAATTCCAACGCATCGGACATTGTCGCCGCGAGCGGCTTCTCGCCGAATACGTGACTCCCCAACTGAAGAGCCGTGCTGCAAACGTTAAAATGGCTGGCCGGAATCGTCACATCGAACACGACGTTAGCGCCGGTTTCCGTGATTGCCTGTTTGAGATCGGTATAAATCCCGGCTGTGGTCAAGTCATAACGATCCGCCATGGCTTGCGCAAATTCCAGCTTAATATCGACAAATGCAACGATCTCCGCATCCTCGCGTTCAATCGCGTATTCGACCCAAGTACGGGCCATCCCTCCGCAGCCGACGACAGCTACTTTATATTTACTCATTTGTCCTCAATCACTCCTATTTTAAGCTATAATGATGGTGAATACCCCAATTATAGTCAGGTTTGTTCTGATTATCTCTATACAATCTTGTGTTTTTCTAGTCCGATCTTGCGAGAAAGGAGGCTCGGTTGTGACGCATCCTAACGAGCTTAAAGAGGATACCTGGCTGACCGTCGGCGACTATCCGCTGAACGTTTTCCGGAACATCATTCCGGCCGGCCCGAAGGGGCGCTGCGCCCTCTATCTGCATTGGCACGATCATTTTGAACTTATTTACCTCGTGCAGGGCCGGGCAGCCTTTCACATCGACAGCCAGCCGCACGAAATCGAACCCGGCGATCTGCTGATCGTTCCGTCTGGCGCGCTGCATGTCGGTTATGCGGTTTGTGAAGACGAGGTCGAGTACTTGGCGATCGTCTTCAACCGCTCACTGCTCGCCGGCCTCTCCTTTGACCCGGCGCACGAGCGATATATGGCGCCATATTTGGAGGGACGGCTTCGCTTCCCGGTCAAGTTCGACGGCCGGAATGAAGCAAACGCCCCTTATCGCAAGCTGATTCTCCAACTGATCGAAGAATTCGAACGCCGTTCTCCCGGTTATGAGTTGGTCATGAAATCGCAGTTATATTTGCTATTCACACTGCTGTCACGCGCCTTCTTGCCCGAAAAAGGGCTGGGAGGGGGCGCCGCCGGCAGCAAGAGCATGGACCGGTTCAAGCATCTCATTCTTCACGTCGAGGAGCATTACGCGGACAAACTGTCCGTGAACGATGCAGCCCGGCTCGTTAATCTGAACCCTTACCACTTTTGCAAAATGTTCAAAAATGCAACGGGCCGCACTTTTATCGACTACGTCAATCAGCAGCGCATGAATGAAGCGGAACGCCTTCTTTGCTCCGGCGACCTTTCAGTCACCGAAGTCGCAGAAAGAGTCGGCTGCTGCAACCCTAACTATTTTACGAAAATGTACAAAAAGTACAAGGGCCGCACGCCCTCCCTTACACGCAAAATGGAGCTGAGCTACGATTCTTAATTTGGCAAAGAGGAACCACATCTCCGGCATGCTCCCATGGAAAATAAAAAATAAGCTCCGGGATCTATCGATCCTGAGAGCTTTTTTTTGTGTTTTTGGCCGCTATTCGCGCCTCAGTATTCGCCCCTTTGGTTTAGGAAGAAAGCTTGCGGATCGGGGAACCTTCGATGAACGCTTGAATATTTTGTACGGCCTCGCTGAAGTAGGTCCGGTAATTTCTTTGTGTTACGTACCCCAGATGCGGCACTGCAAGCAAGTTCGGTAAAGTCCGCAATATGTCATCTTCCGGCAATGGCTCGATTTCGAATACGTCGATACCCGCTCCCGCTATCCGCTTGTTTTGAAGCGCCGCAATAAGAGCCTCCCGATCTACGATTTGCGCACGCGACGTATTGATGAGGTAGGAAGTCGGGCGCATAAGCTGCAGCTCTTTGGTGCCGATTAAACCTTTGGTCCGCTCGCTGAGCACAAGATGAACGGAAACGAAATCGCTCATTTCAAGCAGTTCTTCTTTGGAACCGGCCAAATAAACGCCAGCGGCATCCGCTCTCTCTTGGGTCAAATTTTCGCTCCAAGCCGCTACTTTCATCCCGAAAACCTGTCCGATATGCGCCATTTTGACGCCGATTTTGCCGAGTCCGAGAAGCCCCAGCGTACTTCCGTGAAGGTCTGCGCCGACGGTTGTCTGCCAAGGTCCGTTATTTGTAAATGAACGGTTTTCGGACACGATGCCGCGCGCCAAACCTAGAATCAAAGCCCAGGCCAACTCCGTCGGCGGCTCGGAATGGCCTGCCGTTCCGCAGACCGTAACTCCGTGGGCTGCAGCGGCGGCCAAATCGATAGAGGCGTTGCGCATCCCGGACGTAATCAGCAGCTTCAGACGATCCAAGCGTTCAAACAGCGACGCGCGAAACGGCGTGCGTTCCCGCATGATAACAACGATATCGCA
Organism: Paenibacillus sp. sgz302164; assembly: GCF_056120505.1. Lineage (NCBI taxonomy): Bacteria > Bacillati > Bacillota > Bacilli > Caryophanales > Paenibacillaceae > Paenibacillus > Paenibacillus sp. sgz302164. The sequence continues at coordinate 260,964 of NZ_JBVYOL010000007.1, forward strand.
ATCGCATATCGCACGTGCAATGTTATCTTCACCTTCGATATGATCGTGAATCGGCACAACTTCCACCTTGTCGGCAATCGCCGACCAGTCAGCCATACGCATGGCGACATGCTGGTAATCGTCCAAAATTGCGCATTTCAATCTCATCATAAGCCGCCTCCCGTTTTGCAGGTTTTTCAGATAACTTATTCGCTTGAACGACCTGAATTCCCTTGTTCCATGAGACTCCTACGGCTATTTTCTGAGCAGCAAATAAGCGAAATACGGCACACCGATCAGCGACACCATGATGCCCGCGGGAATACCGTCGGGATCGACGAGATTGCGGCCGACCGTGTCAGCGGTTAACAGCAGCCATCCGCCGAGCAGAATGGCGACAGGAATGAACAGCTGATTGCGCGGGCCGACCAGTGCCTTGGCAATGTGCGGGCCCATCAGCCCGATGAACGCGATGCCTCCCGTGACGGATACCGCAGAGGCGGCCGCGGCGACAGCGGTCAAAATGAGGACGATGCGCTCCCGTTCAAGCTTGAGACCGATGCCTATCGCCGACACTTCGCTCAAACCAAGAAGATTGAGCCGAAGCGACTTGAACAAGGTGAACGGTATAAGCAGGATCAGCCACGGAAGCAGAGCCCAAATGAACGGCCAGTCCGTACCCCAAATATTGCCCGCAATCCATTTTGCGATGAAATCGACCTTCGAGCGTTCCGCCGAGGAAATGATCACGATCATGATCCCCGACAGAGCGAGGGAGAAACCGACCCCGACCAGCACGAGCCGGATAGGATCAAGTCCGCGCGTTCGGCTGTACGAGAACAGATAGATGAGGGCAGCCGTAACCAACGAGCCGATAAAGGCGGCCAGTGGCAGCACATAGACGAACGTCCCAACGTCGATCGGGAAAAACAGGAAGAAGACGGCAACCGCCACGCCTGCGCCGGAATTGATGCCGATGATGCCCGGGTCGGCCAGGTCGTTGCGGGTGACGCTTTGCAAAATGGAGCCGGACAACGCAAGCGCCATGCCCGCCAGCAGCGTGATCAAAATCCGCGGCAGCCGGACGGAAAACAGAACGAATTGTTCCTTGAAGGTGCCGTGGCCGAACAAAACAGGAATCAGCCTGTCAAATGACAGCGAGGAATATCCCACGCCCATGCTGACTATAGCGGTCAGAACGATTAGCACTGAACCGGCGAGCAGAATCAGGCGTTGTTTTCGAATGAGAGCGGACAAGGTCATGACAGAGCTTTCCCCCCTCTACGCACGACGAACAGGAAGAACGGCAAGCCCAGCATAGCCACGATGGCCGCCAACGGCGTCTCGTAAGGCGGATGAATCGTGCGGCCCAGCGTATCCGCCAGCAGCATGAATGTGGCGCCGGCAAAAACCGAGAAAGGCAGGATGTACCGGTAATCCGTGCCAACTATTTTGCGGACGATGTGCGGAATCATCAGCCCTACGAAAGCCATGTTCCCGACGAGCGCAACCGCTGCGCCGGTAAGCACGACGACAAGGATGAACAGGATGGCTTTAATCCGCACCAGCTTTTGCCCCAGTCCGGTCGCTACCTCGTCGCTGAGGCTGAGAATGCTCACTTGGTTGGACAGAATCAGAGCTATCGCAATGCCGAGGAGGATCACCGGCGCAATCGCCTGAAGCTGTCCCCATGTCGTTCCGATCAGCCCCCAGGCAGTCCACATGGACACGTCTTTGGAAATTTTGAAAATGATGCCGACGCCCTCCGAGATCGCGTACAGAAATGAGGAAACGGCGGCGCCGGCCAGCACGATACGGATCGGGGACAGCCTGCCCCGGCGCATCGAGCCGAGGACGAGGACCAAAGCCGCTCCCAGAGCGGCGCCGAGGAAGCAGGCCACCATGATGCCGAAGTAATTCAGCCCCGGGATGAATGCAAAAGCGAGCGCGAGCGCCATGTTGGCGCCGGAAGTCAGGCCGAGCAGTCCCGGGTCGGCCAGCGGATTGCGGGTGACCCCCTGCATGATGGCGCCGGACACGGCAAAAGCGGCGCCGATCAGAATCGCGGCCAGCTCGCGGGGCAACCGGATTTCGCGCAGGATGAGGATATTTTCGTCCTTCACGCCGGAGGTCAGGGCAAGCCACAGGTCGCGGAACGTCGTTTCCGCTGCGCCGAATATCATCGAAATGACGAAACATACAACGAGCGCCAACGCGCTGCCAAAGATTTTATAGAAAAAAGGTACGGAATGTCGTTTATTCTTCATCGGACTCTCATCTAACGGCCGAGAAAGCTTTTAATGAAAAATTGCAATTGGTATTCCATGCTGAGCGGATCGTTAAAGTAGAATGCTTTGGCATTGGCCTCGTAGACGCGTTGATTTTTGACTGCGGCAATGTTTTTGTATGTTTCGGTATTTTGGAACGAATTGTCCTCGTCCGCGTTTTTGCTGAAAATAACGTAATCGCCCATGTAATCTTTCAGCACTTCCGTCGATACGGCGAAGTAACCGTCTTTTTTCGTCGCTTCCTTGACTTTCTCGGGCATGCGGAGCCCGAATGCCTGATACAAAATTTCGGTGCCGCGGCCAAAATTATCGCCATAGACGTAGAGCTGCTTATTGAACGTCTCGATGACCGAGACCGTCGCATCTGCGCCGAGCTTCGCCTTGATCTCTTCCCCGGCTTGTTTGGTCCGCGCTTTGAAATCGTCGACCCAGGCTTGCGCTTCCTTTTCTTTGTTCAACAATTTGCCGATTTCCAGCTGTTGGGTCAAGTAATCGACTTTTCCGTAAGTATAAGTAACCGTGGGGGCGATTTTCTTGAACTTATCGATGTTTTTAATGTCCGAATGCCCGATAATGAGATCCGGCTCCAGCTCGATGATCTTCTCGACGCTTTCGTCCGTAACCGCCTGGACATTTTTCAGCTTCTCTTCGAAATTCGGGTTGGTCTTGGACATTTCGTCCGCTCCGACCAGAGGCACGCCGAGCGCCATAACGTTGCCCGTTAAAAACCGGGTAAGCACAACGACGCACTTGGGATTGGACGGAACCTCCACCGGCCCGTTCTCCGATTGATACGTAAATTTGCCGGATTCCGATTTCGCGGAAGGCGCGGGGGACGGCGAACTTTTGCCGTTAGCGGCTTCGCCCGCTTGATTTCCACCGCAAGCACTCAATACAATCAGACCAAAAAGTGCAAGCGGAATAAAAAGCTTTTTCATAAAATGACTCTCTCCCTTTCCAAAAGCTATGCTGCGATTCGATTATGAAAATCATTCTCAATTACATACCCTATTATATGGATACGTTATGCGCCGAACCATGCCTTTTTGTTTGAAAATTAGCTTGGACTAATGGTTACCGGTAAATAAAGCTACTGCGCGTTGAACCTGCAATCGAATCGAGATCGGGTTGTAAGGCACCCATTCATCCAGGTCAAGCAGATGCACGCAGTTCCGCTGTACGGCGGGAAGGCTGTTCCACTCACGGGACTGGAATACCGTTTCGGAATGGGCCGTGGAGCCTTTGTCATCGGGAAATACAATAACCAGCAAGCGAGCCCCTGCATAATCTGCAAGCTCGGATAATTTGATGCAAACGGAATGAAATCGATCTCCGAACTTGTCCATGTTCTGCCCGATCTTTGCCGGAGGCCGCAGCCCAAGCGATTGATACATCACGTATCCGACATTGCGCGCTCCATATACGAGCAGTTCTTCCGGCTTAATAACGAAAATCGTTACGATTTCATTAGCGGCTGCGCTTTGCTGCACCAATGAACGGGCCGCCTGCTCTTCCTGTTCAAAAACGGCCAACCACCGCTCTGCCCGATCGCTTCTCTGAATAGCCTGGGCGATAAGACGCAGGTGCTCTTTCCATCCCATTTCCATCCATGAAACTTCCACGATAGGCGCTGCGGCCCGCAATTGTCCGGGATTCAGCCCGTATTCCTGCAAATGCTCTTTTGCCGCAATAATCAGTTCGATGTCGGTCTCGAGCAATACCGAATTCACCTGCTCGGCAGAGCAGTTCGTATTGACAAACATGATCGTTTGCGATGGCTGCAGACCGTCAATATTCACATACTCGCTGCTTTCCGAAATGATGACGGCCGGTTCCAAGCCAAGCAGTTGCAGATGACTGGCGTAAGGCGCAAGCAATACGGCCACACGCTGGAACGTTCCGCGGTTGTAGCCGGAAGGCGCCGCCCCCGTCTGCTGCTTAAAACGGCGGCTGAGATAAAATTCATCCTTATAGCCCACCTTTAGCGCAATCTCCCTAAGCGTGCCCGAGCCGCCGATCAATAGCTCCTTTGCCCGGTGAACGCGCAGCCGGGACAAGTATTCGTTGGGAGAAAAGCCGGTAAGCTGCTTAAACAGGATGGAATAGTGAGATCGGCTTATGCCTGCCATTGCGGCCAACTGCTCGCGGGTAATTTTTTCGCTAAAATGGTTTTCCAAATAAGCGATGCTGCGCTTCATGGACGGCTGCTCACTAGCTGCGTACTTGGCCTCCTGCCGCTCCAGCAGTTGAAGAATGATTTGGTGGAACATAATTTGATTGCGCACATGGCGGACTTCGCTAGCGGGTAACCGGTGGATATACAGCTCCTCCACATTAGCCACAATCTCAGGTTCATAAGGGAACAACTGAATATTGGAGCTTGCGACCACCTCGCTTTTCCGCATCATTGCGCCTTCAGGCAGCGGCATCGCCTGCTCCTGGGTGCTGATTGTAAGCTTGTAAGCATGAAGCGGCTGTAAAACATTCGCTACGATAGTTGCATCGCTAAGCGCCGGGAGCAGGATGACACTTCCTTCCATAAGCTCGTAAACTTGATCTTCGTCGATCCGAAGGGTGCCCTTGCCGCCGGCAATCGCAATCAGCACCGTTAAACGCTCATGAATCCTGTACTCCGGCAATTTCGTGGTGCTGTACAGCGAATGGATGCTGTCAACCGTATATAATGGAAAGTGGGACTCGACCCACTCCGAGACAACGTTATTCACAACAAAAGCCTCCATTGCATAAAAATGAGGGAACGTCTTCCGTCCTCTGCATCGTGCCAGGCAGCTTGATCTTGGCGATGATGCAGCAGAGAACAATATCTATAATATAATGCAAAACGGTTTCAGGCTAGATACCGCTTTCGCACCCGGAAAAAACAAAAAAACAACCGGAAACCCGAGCGTCACGCGGTTGTTAATGGCTGAGCCAAGGGTGTATCGCCGGCTGCAGCGCCTTGAAAATATGAAGTTCGGCCTATACGGATCTCCTTCCAAAAGAAAAACACTTTCCACCATCACATTGCCGTATCCGGCGCTGCTGTCAACCGTCTCCAACCTCTCTCCCGCCCCTGCTGCCGCTGACGGATGCAAATCCGCCCGGCGGAGATATTGAATCGTGCTTTGGCCGATGCCGGCAATCAAGCATGCGCAGAATACGGGATTCGCCGCTTCCAATCATAAAAAGCAATAAACAAATTTACATTTCGCCGGTAACCCAAGCTTTCCAAAAGGAAAACCAACGGCTCGTATACGGCTCCGGCCATGCCAAAACTCCAATCCCCGGTTCACGGAATAATGACGTCGCTCATCGATCCAAAAAGCCCCGGAACCAAAAAAAGCGCCGTTCGTTTCATAACGTCCCCCCCTTTTTTTTGAGCCGCAGTTCTTTTATACGCATGAGCCGAACATGCATCCTATTCAAAACGCAATCTTGGTCGCTACCTCGCTGCCCTCCGCCTCACGCCTCCTCTTCCACGACGCCAAGCGCCTTGTTCTTTTCCTTGAACTTGGCATTATGCGAGGAAACGTATGCCGCTTTCGGCGCTTCCGGTTCCAAGTACAGCTTGGCGCTGTTGACCGCCAGCGCTGCATCGGTGAACGCTCCGGCAATCAGATTCAACTTGCTCGGGTGATTCGCCGAATCTCCCGCCACAAAAATGCCCGGCAAATTGGTCGCGAGCTTTTCGTTCACATTGATATTCCACTGCCCCATATCCATTCCCCAGTCGACAATCGAACCGAAATCACCGCGCAGCCCGTGATTTACGATTACGGCATCTACCTCCAGCCGCTCCGTTTGGTCTGTCAAGCTGCCTTCCGGATCTACGAGGGCGACCGTTACCGCTTCGATCGCTTCCCCTGCGCCATGCAGTTGCATCACGGCATACGGCGTGCGGACATCGACCGACGATTCTTGCATTCGCTTCACATTTTTCTCATGTCCGCCAAAACGGTCGCGCCGGTGCACCACGGTTACGCTTGCCGCAATAGGCTCCAGCTCGTTGGCCCAATCGACTGCGGAATCGCCGCCGCCGGAAATGAGCACCCGCTTGCTGCGGAAGCCTTCCAGTTCCTGCACGGTATAATGCAGATTGGTTACTTCATAGCGGTCGGCTCCTTCGATCTCCAGCTTCGCCATCTTCAACACGCCGTATCCCAATGCAAGAATAATAGTCCTTGTATGGTGCCGCTCCCCCGTTTCCGCCGTAAGCACCATCGTGCCATCCTCCAACCGCTCCAGTCCGCTGATCTGCTGGCCTAATACGATCGTCGGATCAAACGTATGCGCCTGTTGGATGATCTGCTGAATGAGATGCTCGCAGCGAATCGGCGTGACGCCTCCGACATCCCAAATCATTTTCTCCGGATAAATTCTCAACCGGCCGCCCAGTTCCTCCTTCGCCTCGATCAGCTTCGTTTTCATATTGCGCATGCCGCTGTAGAAAGCCGCATACAGCCCGGCCGGCCCCCCGCCAATAATCGTTATATCGTAAAGCTCCAACGCCTGTGTCATGCTGCTGCCTCCTAAAGAATAGTTATCGTTCCCAAAATATTCACAGCATTTGTTGGCACCATTATACATGATAATGATTATCAATATCAAATTAATATGAGGCTCGGCAGACGTGGCCCAATTCCAAGCGTTGACAAAAGCAACATGCAGAAAGTGCCGGGAAAGTCCCGACACTCCGTTAGGGCAACCGGGATGCTGCCCGGGGCAAGGCTTGCCCGCGGCCAGGCTGGCGCGCCGCGCGCATTGCCCAGCGCGTGATGTCGCGCTGCATGACGGCAGTCGATCGATGCAGCAAGCAAAACCTGCAAAAGTGCAGTTTTTTTCGGTGGAAACGGCCCGGTTTAGCGAAAAGCCTGCGATTGTGCAGGAATTTCCGGTCAATTTGGGCTAGAGTGGGAGTTTGGGCGGAAAAACCTGCAGATTTGCAGGAATTTGTCGTAGGCAAGCGCACCGGGGAGCAAAAAGATGCACTTTTGCAGGCTTTTCGCACGTTGCCAGGTTGAGGCGCAGCGTAAACGGGCGGGTTCATCGATAGTCTCACTTTTGCAGTTTTTCTTCACGCTGCCGGGCAGGATGTGCTTTCTGCTCTATCCGGGAGCAGTAAACCGTATGTCATGGTCTCCGGCATCGGCCGCGGCAAACTTGAGCAGGCGGCTCCTCTCCTCGGCCAAAGCAAAGCATAACGGCCCGCTGCACGAGCGGCTCGATACTGGCTTAAGTCGATGTACATTCGTTAGTGGCCTGACTGACACCACGATCCTGGCCCGAAAAGCACTGCCAAATCTATACTTTCAACTGCCATACCATGTCAATTTGCTCAAAATCGCGCGTTTTTCAACTGCTCGCCGGGATAAAACCGGGGAAGACGATCGGCAAGCTTTTAAAAGGAAAAACTGACTTTACGTAGAATTATTAAAATTATGAATACAAAACAAGGCAACTATATGTTGAAATATGCAGCTTTTATTTTGTTGTTTCTTGCCGTACTCCTTGGATTGCGGCTGATTTGGTTCGGGATCGTCGCGACCCCGGAGCATCTGCAAGCGTCGCGCGGCGTAGTGGATTTGCGCAGCTGGAATTTTAAACAGTCGCATTCCATCCCGCTGGACGGCGAATGGGAATTTTATCCGGGCAAGTTCGTTTCGCATGAAGACCTGCTGCGCCAAAACGCCGGCACGCCGCGCTATGTTCAAGTTCCGGGCGATTGGAGCGGCGCTTTGTCCGAAGCGGGAGACACGTCGTTCGGCTACGGAACGTACCGGCTGCGCATTTTGATCGATAATCCCATAGATGAGCCGTACGGATTCTGGTTTCAGGAGATCGAAACCGCCTCTATGGTTGAAATAAACGGAAAAGTCGAGTCCGCAATCGGGCGGCCGGCTGCGCAAGCGGAATTGTACAAGCCGAAGTCGGTCTCTTACACGGCCACTTATACCGCAGACGGCCAAGCGGACATCGAACTGATTATACAGGTTGCCAATTTCGACCATCCGCAGAACGGCGGAATTACGAGATCGATTCACTTTGGCTCACAGGCGGCCATTGATACCGAGCGTTGGTACTCTATCGGTTTTCAGCTCGTCACGTTCGTCATTTTGCTGCTGCACGGCTTGTATGCCTGCATACTGTACGTTTTCAATCCCCGGCAAAAGGCGTTCCTGGTGTTCTTTCTGCTGCTTGTTACCGTCAGCGTATCGATTGCGGCCGACCACGAAACGCTGCTGCTGATCTGGTTTCCGATCAATTACACGTGGGCTCTGAAAATCAAGCTTCTATCCTATATATGGCTGCCCTTTTTCATACTGCTTATGGCAAGAAGCTTCTCCGGCTATGCGGAACGCGTCAAACTGTTCTACGGCTATTCAGCCGCGCTTGGCCTTTATTCGGCATTTGTGCTGGCTGCGTCGGCGCAGCATATTTATGCTCCGGCCTCAGTCAACTTTTTTGCGGTTCTGTATATGTTCCCGATAGTTTGGTTTGTCTGGCTGATCGGAACGATGATTCTCAGAAATCATAAGGATTCCGTATTCCTGCTGTTTGCAGCCGTCAGCATTTTGTCCAGCGTCATCTGGGGCGTGATTTATCATAACGGAACGGCGATCCGGTTGTATTATCCAATCGATGTCATCGCCGCGATCGTCGGGTTTTCGGCTTATTGGTTCAAGCGGTATTTCCGTAATTCTGAGGAAAACGCCAAGCTTAACGAACAGCTCCAGGCCGCCGACAAGCTGAAAGACCAATTTCTTGCCAACACTTCGCACGAGCTGAGGACGCCGCTGCACGGTATTATCAATATCGCCCAAGCCGTCGTGACGAATGAAAAGCATACGATGAGCGAAAAAAGCTTCAATGAGATGAAGCTGCTGATTACGATCAGCCGCCGAATGTCGCATATGCTGAACGATCTGCTTGACATCGCGCGGCTTCAAGACAAGCGGATCGTGCTTAAGCAGGAACCGTTGGGCATCCAGTCGGTCGCTTCCGGCGTTATCGACATGCTTGAATTTATGACCGACGGCACGCCCGTCCGGCTGAAAATGGATATTGCACAATCCATGCCGCCCGTTTTTGCCGATGAGCAGAGGCTTGTGCAAATTTTATTCAACCTGCTGCACAACGCCATTAAATACACCGATTATGGCACGGTGACAATTTCGGCAGAGATCAGAAACGGTCAAGCTGTCATCCATGTGACGGATACCGGATGCGGGATGGATGCGGAAACGCAAGAGCGCATATTTTTGCCGTACGAGCAAGGACCGCAAGGAATAAGCGGCGGCGGCATCGGGCTTGGACTGAGCATCTGCAAGCAGCTTGTGGAGCTGCATGGCGGCGTGCTGTCCATGCAGTCCGAGCCGGGGCAAGGCTCGGTGTTCAGCTTTACGCTCCCTTTGGCCCAGCATTCAGGCGACGCTTTCCCGCTGTCGCATACCGACCATGGAGCCGAGTCGTACATGAAAGCCGCCGGCGGGCTGTTTATCGGGAATGCCGCTGCCGCCGAGGCCGCCGTTATGAGGGACGTGCACCCTGCTGCCGATCGGCTGAACATACTTGCCGTGGACGACGATCCGGTAAATTTGCGGGTGCTGGCCAGCATTTTTTCCGCGGACCCGTATAACATCAAAAGCGTCATGTCCGCCCAGGAAGCTCTGGAGCTGCTCGGTACGGAGCCGTGGGACTTGCTGATCGCCGACGTCATGATGCCGCATATGTCCGGCTATGAGCTGACGCGCCTTGTGCGGGAGCGCTTCACGAGCTCGGAGCTGCCGATTTTGCTGCTGACTGCGCGCAGCCAGCCCGAAGATATTTATTCCGGCTTTTTGTCGGGAGCCAACGATTACATCGCCAAGCCGGTCGACGCCATGGAGCTGAAATACCGCGTCCGGTCGCTGACGACGTTAAAGCAGTCGATCAACGAAAGCCTGCGTATGGAGGCCGCCTATTTGCAAGCGCAAATTCATCCCCATTTTCTGTTCAATACGCTCAATGCCATTATGGCGTTAAGCGAGATCAGCACGGACAAAATGCGCAGCCTCACAGAAGCTTTTACATCGTATTTGCGAATCAGCATCGACTTTTTGAATTCGGAGCAGCTGGTTGAGCTCGCCCATGAACTGGAGTTGGTGCGGGCCTATCTGTTTATCGAGCAGGAACGCTTTGAGGAGCGTCTGTCCGTCCAGTGGGATATCGAACCTGACATCGATCTGCTTCTTCCGCCGCTCACTCTGCAGCCATTGGTCGAAAATGCGGTCCAGCACGGCCTGCTCAGCAGAGCCAGAGGCGGCACGGTGTATATCCGGATTGCCCGCCTGGAGCGCGCCACTCTTTTTGAGATCAAGGATGACGGCAAAGGCATGGACGAACAAAAAGTCCGCCAGCTGCTTGACCAGGCCGGAAAGAACGAAAGAGGCATCGGTCTGCTGAATACGAACCGCCGATTGACGCAGCGGTACGGCCGGGGCTTGACGATTCGGAGCCAGCCGGACGTGGGAACGACGATTTCGTTTGTCATTCCCGATCGAGACAAGCCGCCGCATTGGCCGCAATCGCCGCGTTTTTAAGACAGCGCAAAAAGAGCGCCGGGTTAGGGAGCTCAGTCTCAGTCTCAGCTCAGTCCCTCTAACCCGGCGCTTTCTTTGCATGTTCCGGCACTATGCGCATTTTGATGACAGCGCTCGCCGCCCGATCATGAAGCTCCTGCCGCGGATGCATGTTTGCCGCAATGGCTGCATTCCGCCTTCTGCTTCACATCGATCTCCAGCCGGTATCCTTGCAGCCACTCCCAAAAATGGGAAGGCGCATGCTCTTTCAAATACCGGATCATGTCCTCCTCTTCCTCCCAATCTCCATGCCCTGCAACTTCGGCGATGACAATGTCCAGCCCTTCTTCCTGCTTTTCAGCCGCATTCCAGCGCGCTTTGCCGGCAAAAAGGCTCTCCAGGAGCAATTCTACCGATTGGATGAACCGATCCTCCAAACTTCTTTCACGAATAAAACATATATCCAAAACAAACTCCGACTTCATGGTGCAGTACCTCCTTGGATCGGCAGCAAGAGCCGCTCGCCCGATATCCCGGGCAGCGGATTCGGCTCTCACTCCCGACGTTCTTTTACATCGATTGTACGGGACCGGATACATTCCATCTGTGATCAATATCACGATGTCCGAATATCGTTTTGCTTGATTGTGATTCCAATCACAAAGCCGCTCGCATCGCTCCTTTATACTGTACCTGTAATCAAAACTTGCCGGCGAAATAAACGATATTCGGTACGGGGAGGTGATCCAAAATGAAACCTGCAGCTTCGCGAACTTTCGAATTGGATGTAAGACCTTATTTGCAGCAAAAAATGGAGCCTTTTCAAATGATTATGGATCAGGTCCGTTCATTAGAAATCGACGATATCTTTGTTTTGCACGCCACAATAAAGCCGACTCCCTTGCTGGGGATTATGAAACTGAAAGGGTATGCCCACAAAACAGAGCAAATCGACTTGCAGCACTGGAAGGTCACTTTTGTAAATAAGAAAAACAAGAAATGGCTGGATTCCCCGGAGGATTGGACGGCAAAAATGGCGGAAGAAGCCCCGGAGTGCAAAGAAACAGCGGCAGCCGATAAAAGGACGATAGAACTCGACAACCGTGGGCTTGAACCGCCGCAGCCGATGATTCGCACATTAAGCGCACTGGAAGCGTGCGGACTTGGCGACGAAGTGATCATTCACAATGATCGGGTGCCCGCTTTTCTCATCGAGGAATTGAATGCTCTTGGCTATGTGTATAAGATCGAAGAGCAGCCGGACGGCTCCGCCCGTGTTGCCATACAAAAGGTGAAGAGGTGAACGCCGATGTTCCGACTCCCCTTTTTGTTCATTGTAACGGGAATCACCGGGTTTGTGCTGTTTCATCTATCTTCGCTGGCCGCGCTGGCCGATTGGATGAACGGCTATATGCGCGGTCCGTCCGGCTGGTTTCACATTCATTTGCTCATATTGGGATGGGCCACGATGATTGCGATGGGAGCCGTATACCAGCTCATTCATGTTATTTTGCAGTCGAACGTTTACAGTGAAAAGCTTGCTTACGTTCATTACGCGTTTTTTACGGTCGGCACAGCCGGATTGCTGTACGGTTTTGCGGAAGGGAAAGTTGCCTGGATCGCGGGCTTTGCAACGATTGCGCTGATCGGTATTTTCCTGTTCGCCTGGAACATGGCCGTCACCTTATTCCGCGCCGCACAGTGGGACGCTATTACTGTCAGCACGGCCTGCTCCGTTTTGTATCTGGTTTTGACAGGGATTTCCGGCATGGCTATGGGGCTGAATTTTGCGCTGGGTGAGTGGAACATGCTGCATGAACGATTATTCGGCGCGCATATTTGGCTCGGGGCCGTAGGTTGGTTCGGGATGCTCATTACCGGATTCAGCTACAAAATGGCGCCCATGTTCTATTTGGCGCATGGATTTCCGACAAGATCGCGGAGTGTTACGCTTTGTTTGTGGAATCTCGGCGTTTTAACGGGTGCAGCTGCCTTCCTGTTTGAATGGGGTTTTTGGGCAAAATGGACCGCATTCCTATGTATAACGCTAGCCCTTGCCGCGTATAATTGGCATCTTGCCCAGATCCGCAAATACCGCCATAAGCGGCATCCGGGTGCGGGGATCGCATGGTCCGTTTGGAGCAGCCGCGTTCTTGCCGGCGCTGCCGCTGTGATGCTGGTGTATTTAGCGTGGAACACACATCGTGCATTGACGGCCGAATTTGTCACGCTTGCCGGCTGGATCTATTTGGCGGGTTGGGTTGGCTTTACGATTTTGTGTTATTTATCCAAAATTGTGCCATTTTTATGGTGGACGCACAAATATGGCCCGCAAGCGGGAAAACCCGGCATACCGACATTGGCGGAACTGCTGGGAGAAAAAAGAGTTCAAACCGGCCTAACCGCCCTTGCTTGCTCTCTGCTGCTTCTGTTTTCCGGTTTGATGTTAGGCGTACAGACTTTGGCAGTCGTCGGCGGAGTCGTATTTTCCGTCGTTTCACTCGGATATATTTCTTTCATCTCGCTTGTGTTTACCCGTTGACGAAAGGAGCAATGGCATATGGACGAAAGATCGGAAGAACGCATTCTCGGTCTGCTGCAGCAGGTGAACGATCCGGAGTTGGGGGTCAATATTGTCGATCTCGGGCTTATATATGGGATAGATTGGAAAGAGGATGAGCTTGTTGTCCGCATGACGCTTACTACGCCGGGCTGCCCGCTGCACGATACGATTGCCGGGGGCGCCAAGTACGTCCTCCAAGGCCAGTTGGGCTTCAAATCCGTCAAAGTCCAAGTCGTATGGGAACCGCCCTGGACGCCGAACATGATGTCGGACGCAGCCAAAGCACAGCTTGGATATGGCAAACCGGCCCGGTAGCGGAGGAAGTTCATTTCGGTTGCACCGGAACCGCGCTGAAAGTACGGGCCGCGAAACAAAAAGCCGGGATTCCCCTTCCCAAGGGTTCCCGGCTTTAGTTTCTCGCTCCGAACGATGCGAAAGCAGCACGCCGCCCTCGTTCTCCCTCCGTGGATAACACTTTTTCCAACTTGCTCAGCGCGCGCAGAAAAGCTGTAAGAGCTGATGCAAAACCCGCCTACTAGCGCCGGCACATCTACTTGGTGGCGCGAAGAGAACCGGTACATCTGATTGGCAGCGCGGAGAACCGGTACATCTACTTGGCAGCGCGGAGAACCGGTACATCTACTTGGCAGCGCGGAGAACCTGCACTTTCCAGGCTGCCCGAGAAAATCGCGATACTGAGTTTGGGCTAATGGAAACAGTGAGGCCCTAATTTGAGGAACAACCACTTTTTCTGGGCGCGCACCTCTCCTTGAGGTCACGGAACTGAACAAAATGGGCAGGAGACATCGTGATAGGAAAATGCCTGCGAAAGTGCAGGTTTTTTCTTTGGAATTTGCTTATTTCGGCGAAAAACCTGCAAAAGTGCAGGAATTTTCGCTGAAATTGAACCTGAGCCATGTCCCCGCTGAAAAGCCTGCACAATTGCAGGAATTGTTCGTGGACAGCGATCAAGGACGCAAATTCATGTATTTTTGCAGGTTTTCTTCGTGCTGCCAGGCAGATTGTAGTTATCGCCGCTGACCGCGGGGATTTTTCAACAGCCTGACTTTCGCAGGTTTTGCGGGCGCCACCCCGGTTAGCGAACGGCTGCGCTGTCTTCGCAGCAGGCGAATTTCGCCCATGTCAAAGACTTCCCCTCCACAACCATCACGGAGTGCCGGGACTCATTTGGTACACGACCCAGTCCGCCGCTTCTATAAATTGATGCGCCGCATCGTAGATATGCGGGGCTTCGTTCAAGGTTTGCCACGCTTTGGCAACCATCCACTCCGACGACGTCTTCCCCCCGTACCGTCCCAGGAAAGACAAACCCATCGCCTCCGCCGTCTCATTGATGCGGTTCGCCTCTCCTTGTGCGGCATGGTGCTTCCACAGCTTGACATACGCATGCGGCTCATCGCGGTATGCTTCCTTCATGCACAGCGGCACGCCGGCCTCATCGACGGGAAGCACCGTGCACGCCGTAAAATCAATGCCAATCCCGATCACCTGCCCGGGCGCGATGCCTGAGCTTTGCAGCACCTCGGAGTCTGTCCGACGGAGTTACTTTTGTGCATACCGGGTGAATAATGACTGCATACATTGCCGCTTACGCTGCATAATGACTGTCATTTTGCAGATACATACCTTCTACGTGGTTCATCGGACAGACTCCTCAAGCACCGAGCGGCGCAAAACTTCCATGTAATCGCCAGGATGTTGCAGCGCCCAATCCGGCTCAAGGGGCCTCCCCGAGCCGGGCAAAGCTTCGTCGATGACCCCATGCGGGTAGGGCGTCACATGGACGCCCGGTTCCTCCCCGGTATCGACATCGACGAGAACCGCACGCCCGGATTCCGTACCGTAGTCAATGCCAATGACGTACTTCTTTTTCATGCGCCGCCCCGCTCTACCGGTACAAAGGCCCGAACGCCGAGCAAGCCCGATAATCTGCGCCCAACGGCTCGTTGATGCCGAACGCCGTCCAGGCGCTTGGCCGGAATACGCGGTCTTCGGGCACATTGTACATGCAGACCGGGATGCGCAGCATCGATGCCAGCGTAATCAATTCGGCGCCGACATGGCCGCTGCTGACGGCACAGTGGTTGGAGCCCCAGTTATTCATAACGGAGTACACGTCTTTGAACGCGCCTTCTCCGGTCACGATCGGAACGAACCATGTCGTCGGCCACGTCGGATTCGAGCGCTGATCGAGCACATCATGGACTTCCAGAGGAAGCTCGACGGAATATCCTTCGGCAAGCTGCAGCACAGGCCCGACACCCTTGATCAAGTTGATCCTTGCCATCGTCATCGGCATGCCGCCGCGCGTCGTAAAGTCTGTCGAATACCCGCCCCCGCGGAAAAAATCGACCGCCGGGCACCACTGCACAGCGTCCATACATGTTTGAGCCTCTTCATCGCTGATGTCCCAGAACGGCTTCATGGCCGGCTGCCCATTAAGCATTTGCTCACCGGTTCCATCCAACGCCGCAGGCCCCGAATTGATCAAATGAATGACGCCGCCCGCAGCCGCCCCCGTCAGCTCTTGCCCGGTCACGCGCTTCACGGCTTCCGGACTCCAGTACGTCCTCACATCGGCAAAAATTTGCGCGCTGTTCGTCAGCAAATGCCCGAAAAGCATCGTTACCGCATTGAGATTGTCATTTTCGGTAGACAGCATGAAAGGCTCGCGAATGCCGTTCCAATCGAACGAACTGGTCAAAATCGCCTCCATGAAATCGCCGTTCGGAAAATGATCCGTCCAAGCCCGCTGCCCTTGGAAGCCTGCGGCAATCGCATTGCGCCCCATCGCTTCCTCCTCGCAGCCCATCTCGGCGAGCTTCGGATTCCCGATCATCAAATCGCGGGCAATGAGCGTCATTTTCAGGACCGTTTCCCAGTCCTGCTCCTTCTGCTCGGCCGTCCGCTGCAGCTCCGGCGGGTTGACGTCCGCTCCGGTCCGGCAGTTCTCCTTCGTCCAGGCAAGCGCTCTGCGATATTCGTCCTTGTCATAAATTTCGCGTTCCATCCGCCGCAGGAATTCCGACATGTCCACATACTCATTGCGCATGCCCAAATATTCCTGGAAAAACGTCTCGTCCACGATACAGCCGGCAATACCCATCGATACGGTTCCCATCGCCAAATACGATTTGCCGCGCAGCGTCGCCACCGCCAATCCCGCTTTGGCGAACTGCAGCAGTTTGGCCTGCACGTCCTCCGGAATGGAGCTGTCTCCGATATCCTGAACGTCTTTGCCGTAAATGCTGAAGGCCGGAAGCCCCTTCTGATTGTGGGCGGCGAGTGCTGAAGCCAGGTACACGGCGCCGGGGCGCTCCGTCCCGTTGAAGCCCCAAACCGCTTTCGGCATGCAAGGATCGGTGTCGATCGTTTCGAGCGGATAGCACCAGGACGGCGTTACGGTAATTGTCAGCCCGACGCCTTCCTTGCGGAATTTTTCCGCCGCTTTCGCCGCTTCGGCCACGCCGCCGATCGTCGTATCGGCAATGACGCATTCCACCGGGTGACCGGACGAATGGCGCACATGTTCGCTCAAAAATTGAGCGCAAGCTTTCGCCATATTCATCGTCGGCTCCTCCAGCGATTCGCGGATACCGCCCCGGCGGCCGTCGATCACCGGACGGATTCCGATTTTCGGCAAATCTCCTTGCAAACGATTCGTGAACACCGCTGTACTCATCGATCATTCCTCCTGAAAGTAGGCTTGTTTGAGTTAGTTTTTGTACTGTTTGGCATAAGCTTTGGACAAAGCGTACAACTGCCTGACTTCGAGGCGGTTCGTCGCCGTAAATTCCAGATGATTTTTGGAACGGCTCACGTAGTTGGAATAAACGCCTTCCAGCATCAAGTAATATTTGGCGTTGACCGGGTACAATTGTTTTTCAATCAAGGAGGCTATGCTTAAAAACTGGATCAAGTGCTCGGCCTCCTCAGCCCGCTCCGCCCAATGACGCATCAACCAGACGTACAAATCGGGATGGAAATTCGCCATAATGCCGCTGTATCCCGTAATTCCAAGCTTGATCGTTTCCAGCAGCGTCGCCGTGTTCGCGTTATATATTTGAAGGCCTGTGCCTTGGACAGCTTCCATTTTTGCTTTTATATTTTCCACATCGCAGCTCGTATCTTTAAGAAAAAGGAATCTGCCGGTGTCCGCCGACCATTTCAACAATTCGGGGGAAATCAGTCTTTTGTAAGGAAACGGGCATTCATAAAACCCGAGCGGGACGTCCGCCGGAATTTGTGCAAGCAGCTTCTCCAGGTTGCTTTTGAAAACCTCGTCCGACTCGTCCTGCTGCGCCAGCCTGTTCGTAATCAGCACCAAAGCGTCAATTCCCGTCGCGGCGATCGCATTCAGCTCTTCCACCTGATCTTCCATCGTTTCCGCGATATGGCCCGAAGCTATGACAGGGACGCGTCCCGCTGCCTTCTCTTTGACAAAAGCCGCAACCCGAACCCGCTCCTCCAGGCTCAGAAAAAACATTTCGCTGGACTGGCATACCGCAAAAAGGCCGTCCACCCCGTTGCCGATATACCACTCAATCGCCCGTTCCAGAACTTCGTAATCAACCTCGTTTTCCGCTGTAAAAGGAGTGACCATCGTCGGCCACACGCCTTGGGCAAGTGCTTTCATCCGTTTCTCCCTCTCATTTCGATATAAATGAAATATTCGTGCTAATACGTTATGCTAAAACGTTTTGCTAATACGTTTTATTATATTTATAAACCGTTTTCACGTCAATTCTTTCTTTGTAAACGCAAAAAAACGCCTGATTCGGCGTGCGGATGATACGAAAAACCGGATTGCAACCTGCAGCACAGGCCGACTCCGGTCATGATAGGTTCGACCGCCTTCAACCAAAAACCGCGCGGCATAGAGCCTTCCCGGTTGTTTTGATTGGCGCTTCGATTTCTATAGCAAGCTCCATTTTAAAGACGGAGACGATGATGACGCCGCTTCCGGTATTTGCGGATAAAACCCCAAATCAAGTACGGCCACGATTCTCTCCTTTTCCGATACGCCAAACTTTTGGCAATACCTGCGATCAAACATCCAGTCATAGAAAGAAACCTTTACACCCAGCGTCTTTTCCAAAGCCAGCACAAGTGCCTGCGGAACCGGACGCATTTCAAATCGGAGGTCGTGCAGCGGCCCAATAGGCCTATCCATCAGCTTCATCGTATTTGATCCTCCTCTAATTTTGATTATGAACGAATTCGGTCCATTTGCGTTCGGCAGGAGTTCGCGCCCGGCCCTTTGGGGCCTTGTCAAAGTATCCGATCTGCAGTATGCCGACAAACCGTTCGCCTTCTTGCAATCCGATTCGCTTAAAGAATCGCTCATTTTGTATATAGGGTTCTGTAACCCAAACCATTCCAAGCCGCTCCTCCCATCCAAGCAGTTGAAAATTTTGCATGATACGGCATACGGTCCCATAGGCTTCATCGTTTTGGATCGGATCGGAATCCGCCTTTGCCATCACAATGACGTTGGCAGGCACCTCCACAAAACGCTTGCGATAGCTCTCGGCCAGCTTGCCCAGAACCAGTCTGGCCATTTTGCTTTCCTGCATTTTTTCCATTAAGTAGTCAGCCAACCGTTCCCGCGCTTCGGGAGTACCTGCATAGACATAGCGCCAACGTGCTTCTCCATCATAAGGACACAGTTGTTCGGCTTTTTGCAGCAGCTTGATGACCAAATCTTGCGAAACCGGCACGCTGTTGAATTTCCGGATACTTCGCCGTTCCCTGATTAAATGTTCCAAACTCACGGTTTGTCATCCCCCTAATGCAATCAATGTCTGATTCTGGTCACATCTTAATCGAGAATCATTATCAACGTCAATGGCGGGTGGGAAAGTGCCATAAATAGTCCGGTTAATCGCCTATTTTGTCTGGAATATGAAGAAAGCCGCCCTCCCGTTGCATGAGCGGAAAGACGGCTATTTTCAAAATTTCAACAGCATGCCGGGAAAGAAAAAGCGGACTGAATGACGTGTCAGCCTTGTTTACGAAATACAGTCGGAGACATTCCGACATTTTTTTTGAACAATCGTCCGAAATAGGAAGGGTCCCTGTAGCTTAATTGATGTGCGATCTCATCGACAGACGCCGTTGAATAGCGCAGCAAACGTTTCGCTTCCAACAATTGGCGTTCGCGCAGCACTTCGCCTGCCGATTTTCCCAGCGTCTTCTTCACCGATTCGATCAAATGGCTGGTCGTCACATGAAGCATCGATGCATAATCCGATACGCTATGTACCGTTTGGAAATGAGATTCGACTGCGGCAAGATATTGCTTGGTCAGGCGAAATCCAGCTTCTTCCCTATGAGTCTGCTGCCAGCTATCGCCAATTCGACCAATTTCAATTAACAGCAGTTGCACGTAGTTGCATACGGCAGCTTCGCGATTTTTAAGTCCCATCGTCTGTTCGCGTTCCAATAAACGAAAAAGGTCCTGGACAACGGCAGCTTGATCGGGATTGAGATTGTAGATCGGATGCCCGCCCATAAAATGGAAGAAAGATGCCGCGCTCCAGTCCGCTTGATCTATATTATTTTCTGCGAGCATGTCCTTGGAAAAGATAAGCAGGCGGCCTGTAAGCGGCTCATCCGATTCATTTTCCAGCCAACGGTGAATTTGACCGGGGGAAATCAGACAGAGTGAATGCGGAGAGTAGCTGTACCTTTGAAAATCGATTTGAAACTTCCCGTAACCGCCGGTGGCCCAAAAGATTTCAAAACAATCATGCCGATGCGGAGCAAGTACGTCCGAATTATATGTAAGCTGTTCCAAACTTAATGACAGCAGCCTGAAATTGCGAGCTTGCAGCGACACGCCGGATATAATAGGAACGGTTTTGCTCATGGTCTTCTCCTCATCCAAACGACATGTAAAGAATAGTTTAGCGAAAACAATTCTCACAATCAATGCAATGAAGTTTAGGCGAACAAACTGACTAGATTGCCGTCGGGGTCTTTCACGATCGCGTATCGTTGTCCCCACACGGCGTCCCAGGGCTCGCGGTGACAACTGTATCCATGCTCCGTAATTTTAGTGTACAGCTCGTCTACCGCATCGCGGCTGCCGCACAGAAAGGCCAACTCAATTCGATGTCCGGAAGGTTCCTCCCATCCGCCGTACACATCTTCAATGATTTCCCGCGTGTCGAAGGCCAGCTGGAAACCGTTTTGCTGCACATCTACATGCACTTGGCTATTTGCACTTTCCGGAATTTCGAGGCCGAGCAAACGATAAAAATCCAGCGCCTTCTTCATATCCTTCGTCACAATGCCGACCATATCGAGCTTGATTCCCATTGGTATCATCTCCTGCTTTTTATTAGATCCCGGCTTTCCATGGATTCAATGATTAATATAACTGTTTCCGCTAAGAATAAATAGTAAAAAACGGACCTGTTCAGTCCGTTTTCGACAATTGTGTAGGCAATAAGCCGTAAAAGCGCTTGAAGCTCTTAATGAAATGCGATTGATCATAATAGCCGTATTTCATCGCAATGGCTTGCGATTTCCTTCGGACCTAAACCAAGCTCACGATCGAAGGTTCTCCTGATGTCCCGTTCGCTGAAACTCAGCTTGTCCGCCAACGCCGACATTGAAATCGTCCCTTTGCTAGCATACAAGTATTGCATGCCGGCAAGCAGCAGCCGATCTGAGGAATCGTCGCTATTGGAGAGCAAGCGAAGGAATGTGCGTTCTGCGACGTCGATCATATCCCTCACGGTCAAAGCGGACAGAATCCCTTCGACCATCTCCAGCGCTTTGGCTCCCCAAACTTCCTCCAGATAGACATGATGACCGATAAAAACGGTGACTGGACATTGCAGCAGGCACTGCGCCATCTCCGGATAAAAGCGGATGCCAAATAGAGATTGCGGCTCCGAAAAGCTCATTACCTCATATCGGGTCATCAAGCCTTCGATAAACGCGGCCTTCCGGGCAGAGGCAGAGTGTCGGTCGATAATCATGTCTACGCAGCCGTCAGGTATGATACGGTTCACTGCGGATGCATGGGAATCTATGGTCCAAAAACAG
The DNA here is from genome assembly GCF_056120505.1 of Paenibacillus sp. sgz302164. Lineage (NCBI taxonomy): Bacteria > Bacillati > Bacillota > Bacilli > Caryophanales > Paenibacillaceae > Paenibacillus > Paenibacillus sp. sgz302164. The sequence continues at coordinate 282,431 of NZ_JBVYOL010000007.1, forward strand.
GCAATACACGCAGCCAGCTTCTCGCAGGGCGCATATTCCCGGTAGCTGAAGCCTGCAGGGAGCATATCGTGCTGAAGTCCGGGCGGCTGCACGGGGCGGTATCGCTGCATCATTGTTTATATGGCACCTCCAAACTTCATAAGTTCAGGGCGAGCGGATTCCTTCAAATGCGCTAGTGACCAAATGCTGGACATATGAATCGTCCAATTTTTCACCTGTTACCAGCAAGCGATAAAAAATCGGTCCGTAAATGAGATCCGTGCTTAATTCGGTATCGAGATTATTCTTCAATTCCCCGCGTTGAACTCCCCGCTCCATAAGTTGCCGGGCCTCAAGCCGGCGAGGCCGGAAATATCGGGCCCGATATTCCTCCGCCAATCCTGAATCAATCTGCCCCTCACCGATTAATTCCGCAATCACCATACCCTCCCGACTTGTCAAGAACCGGGCTAAATTCGTGGCATGAATGAGAATATCATCGAATACTGAACCTGTGTCAGGCACGGGCAGTCTTGCCGCAGCGGCAGACATAAAACCATCCATCACCACGGCGGCCTTGTTAGGCCACCATTTATAAATCGTAGCTTTGCTGACCTTGGCACGATCAGCAATTTTTTCTACCGTGACCGCTCCAAATCCATTTTCCAATAAGAGATCATAAGAAGCGGTCAGGATCGACTTTTGCGTTTCAACATTACGCGGACGCCCTCTTTTTCCTTTTTCTTGCACCGAACCCTCCCCTTTTTTGGGCTGCATGTTTGAACAACAGGTACATAAACTATACGTTCAGTATACTAAAAATGAAATAAAAAGAAAACGCCACTACATTATCGTAGTGACGCCAGACTGTTGAAAAACTCGCACGCAGGAGATAGCACATCTGCTTAACGTGGAGAAAGCCTGCAAATGTGCAGGTTTTTGCTCGCGGATACGCCTGCAGCGAAATATTCCTGCACATGTGCAGGTTTTTTTGCTGCTGCACGAGCTCAGCCCCATTTTAATCGGGAATTCCGCACAATTGCAGGCTTTTCCTCAAAAAGAGCTTCATGCACGGAAAAAGCCTGCACTTTCGCAGGCTTTTACGTTTGCCAAGCCGCTTCACGTCAAGCACCCTCCGGCTGCGCCGATAAAGTGTCGCGACTTTCTCGATACTCTAGCGCCGCTGTCTTCGCTCCGGTGCTGCCGCGCTTTTTTCAGCTTAACCTTGAGTGGCGTTCCCGTTGTCGATCAGCTTGGCTTTGATCAAGAACCGTTGTACAATCGCCGCAGTCTCGGCCCGGGTCAGATTGCCCATTGGCTCCAATCCTTCCGACGAGCCCTTCACAAGACCGTTCTTCACGGCCGCAGCAACAGCCGGCTTCGCCCAAGAAGCTACCGCCCCCCGGTCTGCGAACGGGGACAGCAAGGATTCTGCATCACTCGCAGCTGTCTCTAGCCCCGCCAGCTTCATCGCCCGGGCCATGATCACCAATGCTTCCTGCCGGTTAATGGTCTGAGCGGGATCGAACATCCCGTTCTTGTAGCCTTCGATCAAGCCATACTCCGCAGCCTTGGCTACGGCCCCCGCATACCAATCGCCGGGCTTGATATCGGTGAATGCGCTGCTGCTGCCGTTGTCGGCCAAGCCCAACGACCGTACGACAATCGCCGCGAATTCCGCCCGCGTAATAGAAGCATCCGGGTTATAGCGGTACGCATCCACACCCTTGACAATCATCCGCGAGGCCATATCGTTCACGGCCTGCTTCGACCAATGCCCCTCTACATCCACAAATGTCTTCGGATTCCAGATCAGTGAATAGTCGCTGTTCGTGAGACTGTTCACTACCGCATAATGCTTTCCTGCCCGAGTCGTGATGAAGGTTGGAACATGGCGAACGCTGCCATCCGGATTCACTACCGCAGCCGTTGTCACCTTGCTTGGGTCGAGGCCGTCGGGAAGCGGAATTTCGCGTTCCACGTAGCTGCTGAAGTGCTCCACGCTTACCGTTTTGCCGTTGTAAGAGGCCGTCACCTTAAAATTGACAGGCGGAACCACGATTTCATACTTTCCTTGAATCGCCGCAGTCTTTGCGAGATCCGCCACGGATTCATCGCTCTTGGCAATGTCCACATGAACGACGATGTTCGACAACCCGACCTGTGTTCCCAGTTTGGAGGAAACCTCGTCGATAGCGACTTGCTGCGCCGGCAGCTTGTAGATACCGTTTGGCGTCTGTACCTCCAGGACTACCTGCTTGGTTGCCATGCTCTTCACCGCGTCGCCGGTCAATACAACCGACACCTTCTCCACACTGGCAGTCACAGGAACGACCACGGTGGATTTGTCTGCCGCAAGTTTCAACTGTTCAACCAGCTTGGCTTGGTCGACAGTGGCCGTCAGCACGTTCTTGCCGTTCTCCTTGGCAATTGCGCCTGTGGCAATTTGCTCTTTCACCACGCCGTCGACGATGACTTGCAGGCCATCTTGCTTCTCGACGGTTGCGCTTGAATTGGTCGAAGAAGAAGATGAAGAATTGCCCGAACCCGAGCTGTCCGAAGAATTGCTCGTCCACTTCGCATAGAGCGTCACATTGGACGTTACCGTATCCGTCGCAAAGTTCCACGCATTCGTCCACGCCGCGTCCTTGTACCACCCTGCGAACGTATAACCGGCCTTCGTCGGCGCTGTCGGCTTGTTGATGGTCGCACCGCTGTTTACGGTAATGCCGCTAACCACGCTGCCTCCCTGCATATCGAACGTCACGGTGTATTGAACTGCCGGAATCGCCGTCCACTTCGCATAGAGTGTCACACCAGCCGTTACCGTATCCGCTGCAAAATTCCACGCATTCGTCCACGCCGCATCCTTGTACCAGCCTGCGAACGTATAGCCAGCCTTCGTCGGCGCTGTCGGCTCGCTGATGGTCGTACCGCTGTTTACGGTAATGCCGCTAACCACGCTGCCTCCATACGTATTGAACGTCACGGTGTATTGACCTGCCGGAATCGCCGTCCACTTCGCATATAGCGTCACATTGGACGTTACCGTATCCGCTGCAAAGTTCCACGCATTCGTCCATGCCGCATCCTTATACCAGCCAGCGAACGTATAACCGGCTTTCGTCGGCGCTGTCGGCTCGCTGATGGTCGTACCGCTGTTTACGGTAATGCCGCTAACCACGCTGCCTCCCTGCGTATCGAAGCTGATCGTGTACTGCACCGGTCCTTCGCTCACCGTGACCTTGCCGGTCGTCAGTGTTGCTTCCATTTCGTTTGCTAGCGAATCCGAGATTGAGAAATGGCTCAAATCTTCAGTCCGCACCGTCAACGGCTTGTCCCCCGCTGTCGTCCCGCTCTTGATTTTGAAGCTGACAGTGAACAGCTTCTCTCCCGCTGCAATCGGCGTATCTCCGGCATCACTGTCCGCCCACACGGCTTTTAGCCAGCCCGTGCCGTTATCGTAGTTGGAGTCGAAGTAGTCTCCCGCTTCTCCCGTAATCTTCGTTACTTCCAACGCTGCCGAGTCAAAGTCGATTTGTACGCCGTAAGCCCCGATTCCATACGTCGAGCTGGCTACCGTTACCGGCACGTTAACCGTTGACCCCGGTGTTCCGCTCTTTGCGCCGATCTCAATATGTGCCGCGTTCCGCGTCCACTTCGCATAGAGCATCACATCGGACGTTACGGTATCCACGGCAAAATTCCACGCGTTCCTCCCTTCCGCTTCCTTGTACCAGCCTGCGAACGTGTAGCCGGCCCTTGCCGGCGCCGCCGGCTCGCCAATCGTCGTGCCGGCGCTCACATGGGTGATGCTGTCAACCCCGCTGCCTCCCTGCGAATCGAACGTCACGGTGCGAGTTCCGGCAATCACGTTGATCTTGCCCGCTTCCACATTTGTCAATGGGAGGTTTCCCCCCTCATAGAGATCGTGCTTGGGCACATTCAGCGCCAGTTCCCCAGGCTGTGCGGTATTTTTGATTTTGAAATGAAGGGTGAATACTTTCGTATTATCAGTCATGATGGAGTATTCGACCAGATTGGCTCGTACGTTGACCGTACCGGCATTGGAGAAATCCGGCACGAAGGTATCGCCATTTTGATTAACGCCTAAATTGTTGGTAATTTCATTTCCCTGCACCAGCTCCAGTGACCCGGGATCGAATGAGATCGTAATGTCATATTGGTTAATTAAGTCGATCGGCGTCAGATATACTGCCGCTTCAACGGTACCTCCCGGACTACCTTCCGCACTGCTTACCTTGAGAGAGTTCTTCGGGTCCGGTGCGCCGGCCGCCAGCGTACTGAAAGACAGTATCATGCTGACAGCAAGTATGATCGAAATCAGTTTCTTCCAATGCATTTCATCAGCCCTTTCCTGCAACGATCGCGAGAATTGCTTTTACATCGGCTTCGTCCCATCGCCCGTCACCGTTCATGTCCAGTCCTTGCAATTGCTCCGGCGTCAGCGTGATCTTGCCCTTGATATGCTGGGTCAGGAGCAGCGCATCGGCAGGGGTTACGGACCCGCTTCCATCCGCATCGCCCATGACGATCTTCGAATAGTACGCCGTGTACAGAACGTCCGCCGTTACTGTCGTGGCCGCTACCTGCTGGCTGTTGAGCTTTGTAAGCCCTCCGTCACTGCTCCAGCCTGCAAATCGGTAGCCGTTGGCAGGGGTAACCGCCGGCACCTCCGCAGGATGCCCTCCGATCGTCACCTGCTCGCTCGTTCTGTTGATCGTGCCATGATCCCCGGGCGCGTAGCTCACCGTCGCATTCTGCGGCGTTGAGTCGCTGACCGCAATCTCCAGTGTCTGCGCCGTTCCCGCACTGAACGTGAAGGCCAACCTCGTCGTCCCAACCGATTGCGCGGCCAAATACTCCTTCTTGATCGTCACCGTATTTCCGCTTACCGTATAGTCCACGCCCGCTCCCAGCACCGAGGATTGGTTACTGATGCCGGTCAGTGTATTTCCATTCAAGGACAGCGTAACATTCACATCGGTATAATCCGCAGACGAGGCATACTTATCGAAGCTTGCGCCGGACGGATCGATTGTGCTGTTCGGCTGCACGGTTCGCTTTAGAATGATTCCGTTCTGACCCACCACCACATAGGTGTTGTTGCCGTAACTGACTTTGTTAAGTTCTTCCTGGGTACCGCTCGCCAGCGGCGTCCAATTCATGCCGTCGGTCGAGGTTAAAATAACCCCGTCTTTTCCCACGGTTACAAAAGCGCCATTACCGTAGCCCACGCCGTTAAGTATGCTCTGTATTCCGCTGGTTTGCGCGACCCAATCCACACCGTTGGTTGAGGTCAGGATCGTTCCGGTATCTCCCACCGCTACAAACTTGCCGTTGCCGTAGCCGATGCTTTTAAGATTGACTTGTGTGCCGCTCGTTTGCAGCGTCCAGTTCTCTCCATCTGGCGAAGTGATGACCGTGCCTCCGGCGCCTACCGCCACAAACAGATGACGACTATAGCTGATGCCATTGAGCGTGTTCGTCGTGGGACTCGTGACTTCAGTCCAGGTTGCTCCGTCAAGCGAGGTCCGGATTTTGCCTCCATATTTGACCGCTACAAATTTCCCCTCGCCGTAGCTCAAGCCATAATAAGAATCCGTCCACGCGCCGCCTGACGCTTGACTTGTCCAGGTTGTTCCGTCCGTTGAAGTCATGATTCTGCCGCCAGATCCTAACGCCACGTATGTGCCGTTGCCATAGCTAACGTCTTCAAGACTGATCGACGAATCCATTGCTTGCTTCTGCCATAACGCACCGTCGCTGGAAGTCAGGAGCGTTCCGTAATACCCTACTCCCACGAATTTGTTATTGAAGAAACCGATGCCTCGAACGGGCTGTGTCGTGCCTTGAATCCGACTCGTCCATGTCACACCGTCGGCAGAAGTCAGGATCGACCCATAAATGCCCACCGCCACAAAGATGTTGTTGCCATAGGTCACAGCATTCAGATTGTTGGTCGTACCACTGCTCTGCGCTTGCCAGTCGTTTGCGTAGTTGGAGGCAGTGTAGACCTTACCACCGATCCCCACCGCGACATACTTGCCATTCCCATAAGTGACGCCAGAGAAACCGTCTATGGCGGCGCTGCCCCTGTTCTTGCCAATTGCCCACGCCTGCCAGTTAGTTCTCGAGAGAAAAGTCGAATAAATAATCCCTCCCTGACTGCCTACCACCACATACTTGTTGTTGCCGTAGGCAACGCCGGTATATCCTTCCCAATTCGTATAAGCGCCCCCGTCAGTCCAAGTCACCCCGTCATCCGAGATCACCCGTGTTGGGGACGCTCCTGTCGCAAGAAACCAGCCGTTGCCATAGGTGATGGCCATGAGCCTATCCGTTGTAACGCCTGTTATTTCTGTCCATGAAGATGCGTCGCTTGAGACCAGAATCTTTCCCGACCCTCCCACCGCCACAAACTTGCCTCCACCGAAAGCGACACCCAGAAGATTGGTGGTGCCGACTTGCTGACTTGACCATATGACCCCATCGGTTGAAGTGAGGATATACCCCCAGTTTCCCACCGCCACATATTTGCCATTCCCATAAGTAACCCCGTTAAGAATAGCGTTGGAATTGCTTCTTTGGCTGCTCCAGGTTATTCCGTCTGTGGAAGTTGCAATCGTCCCGTTTTCTCCCACCGCCACGAACATGTTGTTGACGTAAGCCACGGCGTTAAACGTATTGCGCGTGGGCAAAGGACTCCGGAGATCCCAGCCGTACGAACCGGCTGTCGCATACTGCGGAATCATGGCTCCTATGATCACGAAAGCCAGCATAATTGAAAGCCATTTTTTGAGCGCCGCCATTGTCTTTCTTCACTCCTTTTCGATTTAGCCCGATCCGGACCCGTTGCCGGGACCTGAGAAGGGGACCTGGTTGATTATGCCAACCGGCATCTCCAGTGTAACAAAGCGGTTCTCAACATTTTTACAACATTCCCTAAAAAACGACAAAAAACGGCCATCGGATAAACACCCGATAACCGTTTCCTATCGAATACAAGCACGCTTCCGCGCTAATTCTCCTCCAGCAGTATCCGCTCTTTCATGGCTTGCGCTTGACGGGCGCCGGCCCTATCGCCGATTCGTTCATGCACATCCGCCAGCAGATCGTAATATTCCTCCCGTCCCGGCTCCAGCTCAATCAGCTTGCGCAGCAGCATGACCCTGGACTCATTTCCGGCTTCGCCCAGGGAGGCAAGAAGGCCGACTATGAAGGCGGAGCGCAGCTCGAGCCGGTAGGCGTCCGCCCAGTGATAATGATCGGTCTCCAGATAGTCGCCTCCGTACAGCGCCACTGCCTTCTGCCCGCCTTCCCCGCGAAGGCCCGACTCCAGTCCTTTCAGCAGCTCTTCCAGGTCGCTAAGCATGACCGCCGGGTCGAGCCAGTACCGCTCGTCGCGGTACCGGACGATCTCCCCGTAGCCCTCCGACTTGAACATGCTCCGCAAGTAATAGAGCGACGTATGCAGCAGCTTCTGCCCCCGCTCCGCTTGATCGTTCGGCCATAAATGCTCCAGTATGGCATACTTGTAGACCGGCTGTCCCCGATGATGCCAGAGAAAAGCGAACAGCTCCTTGGTCTTGCGGGTGCGCCAGGTCAACAGACGGCCGTCCGAGGTATACAGCTCCATGCTTCCCAGCACCTTCAGCGACAACGCCGGCTTCTCTGCATCGGGCCCCTCCGGCGCGCCCTTTCTATCCGGTCCAGCCTGTTCGCCGCCTTGGCCCCGCTTTTTGGCTTGCAATTTCTCGTAGCGCGCTAGCGTTTTGAGCAGCTTATCCTTGGCGACCGGCTTGAGCAGATATCCGATCGCTTCCGTATCGTACGCATCCACCGCATACTGGTGGTAGGCTGTCACGTAGATCACTTCGGCGTCCGGACAACGGGCGAGCAGCGCCTCGGCGGCCTCCAATCCGTTCATTCCCGGCATCTCGATGTCCAGGAAAATGAGATCCGGGCGCAAGGTCTCGCATTGGCGAAGCGCTTCGGCGATCAGTTGGAATTTGCCGACGACCGCCATGCCGCCGATCTCGTTCAGCTTGATCTCCAGTACATCAAGCGCGATTTCTTCATCGTCAATCAGAATGGCTCTCCACATAATGCTCCTCCGTCAAAAAGATCGTAATTCGGGTACCGGTACCCGGGCTGCTGACAATCTCCAGCTTCCGCCCGTATCTCATTTGCAGCCGGCGGTTGACATTGCCGATCCCGATGCCGCCGGTATGCCTTTCCTCCAACTGCGCCAGCTTGTCCGCGTCCATCCCGACGCCGTCATCCTCAACGACAATCTCCACGCCGTCCGCGCTCTTGCAGACGATGATGTCCACCGTTCCTCCCTCGGGCTTCGGCCCGATGCCGTGGCGGACGGCATTCTCTACGATGGGCTGGAGGGTCAGCGGCGGCAGAAGGCTGCGCGCACTTTCGTCAATCGTATACCGGACCTGGAGCCGCTGGCCGAAGCGAAGCTGCTCAATCGCCAGGTAGGCGCGGACCAGCTCCAATTCCCGTTCCAGCGGGACCGCCTCGCCCTGGAAGATGAACGTGAACTTGGCGCGAAGATAGGTGGTCAGATGCTGAATCGTCTCACGCAGCTTGTCCACATCCTTATAGCTCAGCCCGACCAGTGCGTTCAGGCTGTTGTATAGGAAGTGCGGCGTAATCTGGGTCTGCAAAAAATCCATCTCCCGTCGCACGGCCTGCTCCGAGGAGCTTTTCATCGCCAGCAGCGACTGGACGCGGGCCTTGAGCTCCGCAATCTCGAACGGCTTCTGCAAAATATCGTTGGCCCCGGCTGCAAAGGCGGCGAGAATATCCCCCGTCTGCCCGGACGCGGTCAACATGAGCACCGGGAGCTCGGCCAACCCGTGCAGCGTCCGAATATCCCGGCAAATGTCCAGGCCGGACACGCCGGGCATCATCAGGTCCAGCAGCACCAGATCCGGCTTGCTGCTCCGAAGCGCTTCGAGCGCCTCCTCCCCGCTCCCCACCGCCGTATATGTATGCTTCATGGAGGCGATCGCGTCCATCGCCACCTTCAGGTTGGAGGGCTCGTCGTCGACGATCAGTATGTGAAAAGCCTCCCCGCCACCGTCACCGCCCACCCCGACTGCGGAGCGCAGCATCGGATTCTCCCCGAATTCCGCGTATTCGGCATATTCGGTGTAATCCGCATATTCCGCGGACGCAGCCGCCTCGTTCTCCACGCCTCCGGCAACCGCAAGCGTGAACGTGAACCGCGAGCCTCGTCCCACCTCGGATTCCACCCGCATGACGCCGCCCTGCAATTCGACAAGCTGCTTCGAGATGCTCAGCCCGAGCCCGATGCCGTCACGCGAGCGAGCGCCTTCCTCGTCGTATTGGAAGAAAGGATGAAATAGATCGCCCATGATCTCCGGCGGTATCCCCCTGCCGGTGTCACTGATCGTGACGAACAACCTCTCTCCCTGTCTCTGAGCCGATATGGACACTGTTCCATGGTCGGTGTACTTCAATCCGTTTTCCAATAAATTATGCAAAATTTGCCGCAGCCGGTTCTCATCGGCCAGAACAAGGGGCAGCCCCGGCGGCAGCTCGTTAGCGAACCGAACTCCGCTTTTGACCGGTGCGATCGACAGCGTCTCCATCACGAAGGCGGTTGAGATGTACAGGTCCACCGGCTTCGGCTGCACCCGCAGCTCGCCGTAGCGAATCCGGTTCATATCGAGAATGTCGTTCACGAGCCCGGCTAGCCGCCGTCCGATTAGATTCAGCAGCCGGATATTGTCGCGATGCCCGGACGCAAGCGGAGCGTCGGTGTTGTCGAGCAGTGATTGCGACAGATTGACGATGCCGTGCAGCGGCGTCCGAAGCTCATGCGATGTTTTGGCCAGGAATTCGTCCTTCTGCCGGTCGTAGATCAGTAATTGCTCGGCCAGCCGCTCGATCCGCAAGTAAGCCGTACGTATCCGGTCGGTCATGAGGAACGATTGCGACAATACCACCAACAGCAGCGTTACAATCATATAGTACGGGCTGTCCAGCGCCAGCTGATAGCGAGTCTGGGCAAACACCCAGCTGAAAATGAGGAAAAATGCCCCGAGCAGAATATAATAGATCCTTACACCATGATGGAGATTGCGGAAAATAAACGTAAAAATGAAACCGAAGGCCAGCATCTGCATCAGGATACCGGGCAATAGGATCGGTACCAGATACTCGTTAGGAATCACGACCAGAACAGCCATAAACACATAACAAACACGCAGAAACCCCTTCAGCCATCTGCCGGGCTTATCGTCCAGATAGAGACGCACGTAATGAATAAAGAACAGAATCGACAGCGACGGCAGGATGAAGAGCAGCTTCTGCAGCAGCGGAAAGGAGATCGTCGGCAGCAGCGAGGCCACGACAATCTCGTCATCGATACCAAAGAACAGACCCAGGGACAGACAAAACAGACTGAAAAAGATCAGGTACGGTTCCCTGCTCCATTGTCTGAACATGCCTGCGAAATAAATACCGAAAACCAGAAGCGTTGTGATGAGAATCATGTCGGCCATGCGGGCGTTGTCCCGCCGGTTCTGCACCGTATCCGTCAACCCGAACTCCGGCGCTTGCACGAGCCCGCCTTGCAGATAACGATAGCTCGCCACCTGAATGATAATCTCGATCGTATGGCTCTCGGCCTTAACCGTCCCGAAAAACGGCAGGTTGCTTGGAACAAAACGGTCAACTGCCAAAGCGGGACGCCCGGAGCCCCCAAGATCGTCGCCCGCCATATAGATGCGGCTGGACATGCGGATTTTCTTCGCTCTCAGGCTGTAAAAATCGGAATCGCTTACTTCCACCCGAAGCCGATATGTACCCGCGCCGAAGCCGCTGGCCGATACGCTGCCCTTCCAGTCGCCGGGGACGCTCAACAGCCTCCGCTGACCTTGCAGCTCCTCTTCATGACCGGCGAAGTCGCCTGGCGTCAGCAGCCGGTCCTTGTAAAATTCCCATTCCCCCCGAAGCGGAATAATTCCCTGCTGCGCAAAATCCCAATCTCTGGCGTCCAGCACGCCCGCCCGCGCCTCGGGGTAATCCGCATCGGGATGGAGCCATTCATAGATAGTGAGAGAGGTGGTTACGGCAAAGACAACGATCATGCCGATCAGCACGAACAATTGTTTTCTCATGGGGACGTGTTCCTTCCTGTTAAAAGAGAAGATTCGAAAACACCATCCACCTTTTCTCACTGGGTGGATGGTGTTTCCCATTACTTAGAGTCTTGTAAGGATATAGACTCACGAAGACGTTTGATATCACTTAATGGGGGCAGACCGAACATTCGAGCATATTCGCGGCTGAACTGGGAAGGACTTTCATAGCCCACTTGGAATCCGGCATTTGCAGCTTCCGGAATATCTGAAAGCAATAAACGGCGAGCCTCCTGCAATCTTACTTGTTTTTGATATTGCAAGGGGCTCATTGCAGTAACTTCTTTGAAATGAGAGTGCAATGAAGATGCACTCATGCTTGCAGCCGCAGCTAGCTCATCAATACGCAAAGGCTTAGCGAAATCGCGGTTAATAAGATTAATCACTTTTGCGATCCGTTGGGCATTACTGCCGGCCACGGCGAACTGTAAGACGGAAGCTCCCTGTTCATCCTGTAAAATCCGATAAAGAATTTCACGGATTATTAGAGGAGCAAGAGCAGGAATATCCTGAGGTGTATATAAAAGACGGACTAACCTCAATACAGCATCGAGAAGAGACGGACTAGTTTTACTTACCATCAGGCCGCGCCTCGAACCTTCCTTATGATTCCATTCTGTATTGAACTCCTTGATCATATCAACAATCTGATCCGTACTAAAATCCAGTTGAAGACTGAGGTAAGGATGCTGTGGAGTGGCTTGGATGATTTGTCCGGTAATCGGCAAATGTACGGAGGCAACCAGGTAGGACGCTGGATTATATCGATAACTCTCTTGACCTAGCATAATCAATTTCGATCCTTGTGCAACAATACACAATGATGGATTATAGATCGAATAGACCGGTTGAGATTCTCCATTAGAGCGAATGAACTTCAATGAAGAAATGGCTGTAGAATGCGTTCCTTCACTATAACGATCAATAATCAAAGCCAATTCTTTCTGCTGTCTAATGATCTCGTCATCCAATGCCATTTTTATCGTCACAGCCTCCTTCCTTTGCTCCGTTTTCGCTTCATTTTATTATGATTTGGAGTATTATGCAATAACTCAACAGGAATCGGCTACCGGATAACATCTCATTTGTTACATACTGAAATTACCGAAAAGCTTACTTACGCTACAGGATATTGAAAGGATGCGTTCGCAAGTAACCATAATAAATCAAAGGAGGAAATCAAAATGGAGAAAAAAAACATTGTAGAACAACAATCCTATGTCGGTATGTGGGTTACCCGGGACGGTTACATTCGTCATGAGCTTCTGCCTAACGGACGTTACGACGAGGCCCGCGGCAATAGGAAAAGCGCCTATCAAGGCAGCTATACCATGAAAGGAGATCATATCGACTATGTAGATGATACCGGATTCACTGCTGACGGAGATTTTCGGGACGGTATTTTCTACCACGGAGGCATGATTTTTTATCGGGAAAAATAAACGTTCATATCGAGAGAGGAACTAAACAAACATGTCAAGCACTTTAAAAATTTACACATTAGCGATTCTTAGTTTTTTAGTCGGAACATCGGAGTATATCATAGCGGGTATACTGGATAAAATTGCAGAGTCAATGGGTGTCTCGGTGGTGACAGCGGGTCAACTGATTACCGTATTTTCGCTCGCTTACGCTTTTGGTGCACCGTTCGTGATGGCTTTGACTGTCCGTATGGAGCGACGAAAACTTCTGCTTTACGCTCTATTCTATTTGTAATAGGAAATGGAATCGCCTATGTATTGCAGGGATATGAACTACTTATTATATCGCGGATCGTTATGGGTGTAAGCGCAGGGGTCACGGTTGTTTCCGCACTAACGATAGCGTCCAAGGTTGCCCTGCCAGGCAAGCAAGGAAGTGCTCTTGCAGCCGTGCTTATGGGCTTTACGGCTTCCTTGATTTTCGGTGTTCCGATTGGAAGAGTTATTGCCTCCGCATACGATTGGAAGGCCGTTTTCGGGGAAATCGCATTGGTTGGGCTACTGGCGATCATCATTATTTCGCTTACGATTCCGCGAATAGATGGGGAGGAACCTGTACCCTTGCGTAATCAACTCGCACTACTGAAGCAAACGAAGATGGTTATTGCTTTATCCGTTACTTTCTTCTGGATTGTTGGCTATTCCATTTTCTACTCCTACATTTCACCATTACTTATTACGGTAACCGGGATGAGCGATAGTACCTTAAGCACTGCGTTATTCGTTATTGGCATCGCCAGCTTGATCGGATCTAGGTTCGGGGGATTCGCCACGGACAAATGGGGAATTCACAGCGCCCTATTCGGAGGATTATCGATTAATGGCATAGCTCTAATTATGATCGAATTAACGATCCATTCTCCGGCTATTTTGATCCCGATGTTAATCCTTTGGTCGTTCGCGGTATGGGCTCTGGGTCCTCCGCAACAATTACACTTAATTACGCTCGCTCCTGAATCTGCGGGAATTATGCTTAGCTTAAACAATTCGGTACTTCAGCTCGCCATGGCTGCCGGTGCTGGAATCGGGGGCATTGCCGTAGAGCAAGTATCACTGTCGTCCGTCACCTGGGTTGCGGCTGCAGGAATTGCGTTTGCTATTTGGGCAGTCATCTTATCCCGCAGAAATTCCCGATCCAAAAATCCGTCCGGATGACCGGACATCAATCGATTTAACACAGGAGGTTTTTATAAGTGAAGTATCCAAAAGTTTGGTTCGTTACAGGATCATCTAAAGGTTTAGGGCTTGCACTAACACAAAAACTCTTGGCAGAAGGATATCGGGTTGCTGCAACGTCAAGAAGCCTCGATGCGCTAATAACAGCCGTAGGTACCAAAGAAACAGATTATTTTCTGCCTTTGCAGGTTGACCTTGCCCATGAGCAGGATGTTCGAACCGCCATTACATCTGTAATTAGCAAATTTGGCAATGTTGACGTTGTCGTTAATAACGCAGGCTATGGGCTGCAAGGAACGTTCGAGTCGCTGACCGACCAAGAGATACGCGCCCATTTCGACATTAACGTATTTAGCATTATGAACGTATTGCGTCATGTTATTCCGCATCTTCGGAATGCAGGCTCAGGTCACATCTTTAATATTTCCTCCATTGGCGGGTTTAGAGGTGGTTATTCCGGTTGGGGCAGCTACTCTGCCACCAAATTCGCAGTATCCGGTCTTACAGAGGCTTTGGCTGCTGAGGTGAAACCGTTCGGAATATCGGCCACCGTTATTTATCCCGGTGCTTTCCGTACCAACTTCCTAACCAAAGAATCATTGGCAATCTCACCAAATCCAATCCTTGCGTATATGGAAGCTCAGGCTTCAATTGATCGCTATCTTGAATTGTCAGGTAAACAGCAGGGGGATCCCGCAAAGGCCGCTGACGTCTTGATACAAATTGCCTCAACTTCCACTCCTCCGCTGCATCTGTTTTTAGGGCCTGATGCTTATGCAGCGGCGAATGAAAAGATAAAGAGAGTGATTCATGACTTGGAAAATAACAAGGATGTAACTCTTTCTACCTTATTTGAAGAATGATACATTGAGGAGTGCTTCCAGATTCATTCCAGAATGGCCACTCCCCCGCGCCGAAGTCCCAGCATGCGCCTACGGCCGGCTTCAGGCATGTTGCCACTCCTATTATAGCGAAAGTAATTAATCGACAAACCTGCCGACTTGCTTGGTTAAACAATTGGCGCACGCAGTGTTATCCAGCCTATAATTGCAACGAAGCTGCCGAGATATAGCCTGACTCAAAGTGCGCGAAAGGACTCATAAACATCCACTTGATGTCGGGGTTTCCCTCCTGAGGCTTCAGATCTTGACGCTAAACATACTTTGCGGGTAATTTCTTGTCGCGAAAAAAACGACAAGAGACTCCCTTGGAACGTCGAAAGCCTCTATAGATCAAAGTTCCTTTGTTGATAGTTTCTTGTCGTTAGACTATGCGGGTGACAAACGAATACATCCATCGGACAATGGATAACCGGGATCATCGGCATGGTGTGAAAAACCTGCAAATGACCAACATTGCCAGTCGTTCGCAGACAACCAGCGCGCGGTGTTGCACCGTATGACGGCGGTCGGTCGACTCTACATGCGGCCCTTGTCGGTTGAGCATGTAAAATCTGCAAAGGTCAGGGAACGGAACTCGCGCGCAGAACCGGATGTCCTGGCTGCCTTGCTGTTTGGCTGCGCGGAGAAAGCCTGCGAAAGTCGGGCTGCCCGGAAACCCCTGCGTTAGTGGCGACAGCCACAATCTGCCTTGCTGCACGAAGAAAACCTGCAAAAATACATGAATTTGCGGCCTGGGTCGCTGTCCAAGAGGAATTCCTGCAAAAGTGCAGGCTTTTCGCCGGATATATGGACACAGATTCACTTTCAGCGGAAATTCCTGCAGTTTTGCAGGTTTTTCGCCAAAACAAGCCAATTTCGGAGAAAAAGCCTGCACTTTCGCAGGCTTTCATCAGATCGGCCTGCCAAGCCGCAGCACGACACTCGCCGTGCAGCACTGCAACCCGCGCCTGGAGAGGCGCATCAGGAAAGAGCCATTTCACAACGCCTCTGACAATTCGGTCTTCATCGGGTCCGGGCTGAAGACGAAACTGAACAGCGGCAATGCCGGTTATAGGTCACGTATTCCTCTCACCTCGAATCCTACTTGTTGTCAAGCAGATAGTCATTGGACTGGTTGTCAGCCACCCATAATGAAGCCGGAATCGGCGAACAGAGAAATCGTGTTGTCGGAGACCTTCGTTCCGGGTCTTTGGATGAACGGGCGATGGCGAGCCGGCTGCACTTTGCTGCGCGATCTCACGTGTGACCGTTTAAAGCGGAAACGCCTTCTTGTCAAAAACAAAAAACACCGGGAAGTCCCGGTGCCGCAACGTTAATTTTGGTGGAGCCTAGGGGGGCTCGAACCAGGCTCGAACCCCTGACCTCATCGCTGACAGGGATGAGGTCTCCCGGTTGAGCTAAGTCCCCGTGCCGGGCAAGAGGAAGCCGCCCCAGCTAGAGGAAATCGCCGCAGGACTCTCGGATTACGAAGCTCGTGTCGAACATTTTGGTGACCGGACCTGTCGTTTTATGATGCATCAAGTTAATCAGCATCCTGACGCACTCGCCGGCCATTTCTTCAACGGGCAGATGGATCGTCGACAGCGCCGGAATCGTAAAAGGCGTCACATCGTCGTTGTCGTAGCCGATGATCTCGATCTCGTTCGGCACGCTTTTGCCGAACGCGTGCAAAGCGGCCAAAGCGCCCACGGCCATCTGGTCGCTGATGACAAACAGCGCGGACGGCTGCACGCCGCCGCCGGACAGCAGCCGCCCGGCCGCCTCGTATCCGCCGCGCTCGGAGAAATCGGCGAACGCGATATGTTCCGCCGCCACCTCCAAACCAAGCTCGGCCGCCTTTGCAAGAAAGCCGTTCATGCGCAGCCTGATCGCTCCGGAGGAGACGCTCGGCACGATGGCTCCGACCCGCCGGTGTCCGCGGCCGGCAAACAACCGGGCGACTTTCTCTCCGCTCCTGAAGCTGTCCACATGCACCGTCGAATATTTGTCCGAACTTCTCTGATACAACACAATCGGGACGCCAAGCTGCGCTTCCTCCAGAAACGCCTCGTCCTCCTCCGTCGGAATCGCGATGATCGCCCCGTTAAACCGCGTGCCCGTAATCAGACTCCGGGCCTCGTTCAATTTGGAGCCCACGTAGGGCTGTATGAGCATTTCGTACTCGTCTTCAACCTCCATAAGCGCTTCCTGGAGCCCCTTCAAAAACCGGCTGATCAGCGCCGTCCGGGTATCCAACGCCCAAAACAAAGCGATGATCGGCAGCACGGTTTCTCCGCCGCTGCGCAAACGCCGGGCGGAAATGTTCGGCCGGTAGTTAAGCTGTCTGGCAGCTTCGAAAATTTTTTGCTGCGTCGCCGGCGATATGCGATACTGCTCGCCTTTGCCGTTCAGCACGATGGAGGCGGTGCCTTGGGACACATGTGCCAACTGGGCGATTTCTTTAATTGTGGCCATCCAAATTGCCTCCGACATGTACATAGTCTTGTCGCGCACAGCGTTCTGACGCTGTGCTAATACGTTTCATTCATCTTACTCGGCAAGGTTGGCCGATGTCAACCGCCCTGCGGGAGGCACGCAAAGACGCCCGCCCCGCCCCGGCACGCCCCCTGTCTAGCTGAGCCAATAAGCCAGCACGGACAGGAGCACCGAGGCGATCGTCATCGCCGCCGCAGGGCGCAGCACTCTCGCCCCCAGACCGCGCAAGTTGACGTTTAATCCGAGCCCTGTCATCGCCATCGTCAGCATAAAAGCCGTCACGCCGGATATCCCGTTCATCGCCGATGGTGCGGCGGGAATATAAGGCGTCAGCACATAGCTGCCGAACAGGCTCATCGCCAGGAAGCCGAGGAGAAACCAGGGAAACGCGATTGGCGCGCCGGCGCTGGAATTTCCTTTGCGCTTCATCCCATACATCAGGATAAAACATAACGGCACCAGCAGACATACGCGCCCCAGCTTGGCAAGCAGCGCAAAGGTCAGAGCGTCCTGCCCGGCAGGCGCCGCCGCCAGCGCCACATGGGCGATCTCGTGAAGACTGATGCCCGACCATACGCCGTACTCAACCGGCGACAATGGCAAATACGGCCTCAGGACGGTGTAGACGACGGCAAAGACGGTGCCGATCAGCGCGACGATGCCGACTGCCAGAGCCGTATCCTCGTCTTTGGCTTTGACAATCGGCGAAACCGCGGCAATGGCTGCGGCGCCGCAAACGCCGGTTCCGATGCCGAGCAGCAGCGAAAGCGACAGATCGGCTTTGAGCCATTTGGCGAGCAGCATCGTTGCCGCAATGGCCAGGACGATCATTCCCGCATCGCGGACAAGCAGCCCTAATCCTTGGTGAAAAACATCATGGATGTTCAATTTTAATCCATAGAGCACGATGGCGCCCTGCAGCACTTTTTTGGACGAGAACTGAATCCCCGAACGAAACATCTCCGGATATCCCCATACTTGCCGAAACAAAACCGCAATCAAAATCGCGCATCCGAGCTGGCCCAAATGCAAAAGTCCCGGAAGCCGCGATAATTCAAGACCAGCCCATGCAATGACGAAAGTAAACATAATGCCGCCCAGCCACTGCCGGACGGACGCAGGCTTCACTTCTTTTATCCGCTTGATGGCGACTCTTTCTTCGGATGCTCCTGCCATATGCTTCACCTCCATTGGTTTTACATGTTCAGATTAAACCTTTTATGTACATAAGAAAAATAAATCATTATAATATTGATCATAAGTAAATATATATAATAAAATCGCGATGAACAGGCGGTTGATACAGTTGGATCAACATTTGGTCGTCTTTGTTAGGGTATGCGAGCTGGAAAGCTTTTCGAGGGCTGCAGAAGAAATGCATATGACCCAGCCGGCGGTCAGTCAATATATCCAAACGCTTGAGCGCTCGGTAGGCGTCAGGCTTCTTGATCGGAGCAATAAATTCGTACGGATGAATAAAGCCGGGCAAATCGTCTATCATCATGCCAAAGAAATTTTGGGCTTGTATTCGCGCATGCAGCGCCTGGTCGACGATTTGTCGAATACGGCAAGCGGGAATTTGACCGTCGGCGCGAGCTATACGTTCGGCGAATACGTGCTGCCGCGTATTATCGCCTCTTTGCAGCGGCAATATCCGCGCATTGTGCCGGCCGTTACGATCGGGAATACGAAGCAAATATGCGAGCTGGTGGAAAACCGGCAGTTGGACGTGGGCATCGTCGAAGGGGATTTTAATTCGAACAAGCTTTTTTCCGAGTCGTTTGCGGAGGATTCGATGTACATTTTCGCTTCCGCCGATCATCCGTTTGCGGAGCTGCAAGAGGTGCGGAAGTCTCAACTGCAGGGAGAAACCTGGATCGTTCGCGAGGTCGGATCGGGGACGAGGGAAGCCGCAGACAAAATGTTCGCCGCTTTTCAATTTGCGCCTGAGCGCCTGCTGGAATTTGGCAGCACGCAGCTTATTAAAGAATCGGTGGAAGCGGGTCTCGGGATCACCCTGCTTTCCCGCTGGGCTACGCAAAAGGAGCTTTCCCTCGGCACCCTGCGCATTCTCACAACAGCCGGCACACCGTTTACCCGCCGGTTCTCCATCATTACGCAATCGGCGGAATTCCAGACCAAAGCCATTGAAGTGTTTTGGGAGCTGGTGCGCAGCTCGGGCCGGCAAACGGACAGTTGAGCAAAAAGAAAAAGCCATGCCTTAAAAGGTATGGCACAGGCTGTTGAAAAACCTCCATGTTAGAGGAGATAGCCATAATCTGTCTGGCTTCACGAAGAAAACCTGCAAAAATACATGAATTTGCGTCCTTGATCGCTATCCACGAACAATTCCTGCAAAAGTGCAGGCTTTTCACCGAACACATAGACCTATGCTCACTTTCAGCGAAAATCCCTGCACTTTTGCAGGTTTTTCGCCAAAACAAGCCAATTCAAGAGGGAAAACCTGCACTTTCGCAGGTTTTTTCCCTGGCAAGCTGCTTCCCTGCCCAGTTGTGCAGTTCCACGACCCACACCGGGTGAGGCGAGCGTCCGGAAAAAGCGGCTGTCCTCCAAATTAGCCTCACTCGTTCCCCTAGCCCTCACAGGGTGTCGCGATTTGCCCGGGCAGCCCTCCCCGCCTTAAAGGGGCATGGGCTTATGCGAATCAGCCTTTTACCGAGCCGAGCATGACGCCTTTGGCAAAATGCTTCTGCAAAAACGGATAAACGAGCAAAATCGGGATCGTCGCAAAGACGATAACGGCCATACGGATCGTTTGCGGCTGGATCTCGGTTTCTTCGAACCCGGTGTCGCCGATCCGGCTTTGCGCCAAAATGACGATTTCGCGCAGCAGCACCTGCACGGGCCATTTGTGGCTGTCGTTGATGTACATGATCGCGCTAAAAAACTGATTCCAGTGCGCCACCGCATAAAACATCCCGAACGTAGCGATAGCCGGCATGGACAAAGGAAGCACGATGCGGAACAATACGCCGACATCCGTGCAGCCGTCGATCCTTGCGGAATCTTCGAGCCCGTCGGGGATTTGTTGGAAAAAGTTTTTCAGCACGATCAGGTTGAACGCGCTGATCGCATTCGGGATCATAAGCGACCACAGCGAATTCGTCAATCCGAGCCAGCTGACGACGAAATAGGTCGGAATCAGCCCGCCGCTAAACAGCATCGTGAACAATACGGCCATCAGAATCGTCTGCCGGCCGCGCAGCGTTTGCCGCGCCAGCGGATAGGCCATCAGACACGTCAGCAGCAAGTTGATCGCGGTGCCGAGCACGGTGATGTAGATCGAGACCAGCAAGCTGCGCAGCAGCGTATTCGTCGAGAAAATATATTTGTACGCCGATAAGGAAAATTCCTTCGGAAAAAGAATGAACCCTCCTTTGGCCGCCTCTTGAGGACTCGTAAACGAGACGGCTAAAATATAAACGAACGGCAGCACGGTGGCCAGCGCTATGGCCGCCAACACGACATAGTTCATGCAATCGAAAATTTTGTTGCCCCACGTATTGTCAACCCGAATGTGCGTCTGATTCATGCCAAACTCCCTCCCGACTTGTATTCCGTTCTAGTACACGCCTTCCTGGCCGAATCTTTTGGCCAGCCAGTTGGACCCGAGCACCAAAACGAGGCCTACCAACGATTTGAACAACCCGACGGCTGCGCTGTAGCTGTATTGCGATTGCGTCAATCCTTTTACGTACACGTACGTATCGAACACCTCGCCGACTTCGCGGTTTGTAGGAGTCAGCATCAGGAAAATGTGCTCGAACCCGGAATCGAGAAACGTTCCCATGCGCAATATGAGCAAAATGACAATCGTGCTGCGGATCGCGGGCAGCGTTATGTGCCACAACTGTCTCCAGCGGTTCGCCCCGTCGATGCGGGATGCTTCATACAATTGCACGTCCACTCCGGCTAATGCGGCCAAAAAAATAATCGTCCCCCAGCCCACCTCTTTCCAGATCGATTGCGTCACAATGACGGTTCTGAACCATTCGGGCTCCAGCAAAAATGCGATCTTGTGTCCGGTAAAGGCCGACAGCATTTCATTGACGACCCCGCCCTCCGTCGTAAGCAAAATGTAGAAGATCCCGACCACGACCACCCAGGATACAAAGTGGGGGATATACACCATCGTCTGCACGAAACGCTTGAATTTTTCCACCCTGACTTCATTCAGCATCAGCGCAAGCACGATCGGCAGCGGGAAAAAGAAAACGATATTGTACACGGCCAGCAGCAGTGTATTACGGAACAAATCCCAAAATTGCGGTTCGGTAAAAAAGCGCTCGAAATGCTTCAACCCGACCCACTGGCTGTTCGCGACGCCGATAATGGGCTTGTAATCCTGAAAAGCGATCACGACGCCGTACATCGGAACATATTTGAAAATGAGAAAATACAGCACCCCGGGCAGCAGCATTGCGTACATCCACTTGTCTCTGAGCAATTCCCTCATCAAGGGGCTGCGCTGCGAAGCCTTGCTTTTGTTACGCACGGCGCTGCTGTGGGCATGAGTTGGCGAGTCCATAGATCCTCCTCCTAGTCCGGTTGAAAATAAGAGCAGCTGCGCACATCGCGCGCTGCTCCTTGCATGGCGGTCATTTGCTTGACGCCGCAAACGATTCTTCGTACTCTTTGATCACTTTATCGCCGCCGGACTTCCGCCATTTGTCCACCTCGGCCTGCCAGCCGGCGTCGTCGATTTTGCCCATGATATACTTCGTCTCCGCATCGCGGATGATTTGGTCGAGCTCGTTGCCGCGCTCGCTGTACGTCGCCGAGTTTAAAGTAAGCGCCGGATTCGGCACCGCGTACTTGATGTTCTCTCTGGCCATTTTCGTCGCTTTCTCCGCCACCGGAATGTCTTTGAGATCGGCCACATTGTAGCCTTCGATATTGAGCAGGCCGTCGCGGTACGGCTTGACCTCGCGCTGGAACAAGTTAAAATCTTTGTACTCCGTCCGGTTTCCGTCAACTTTGACGTAATGCTTGCCCTCGATGCCTCTCATCTGCAGCGTGGACATCGGCTCGTCCAGCAGCTTGTCGAGGAAGGTCAGCACCTTTTTCAAATCCGCTTCCGTTTTTACCGCCGATTTGGGGATGGCCAGGAAGCCGAAATTCCCCGGCTCTCCCGCAATGCGCGGGTTGTCGGTGCCGCCGAACGGGGCGATATCCCACACCGCCGCAGGCAGCGTCTTGCTCATCGCAGACTGATAGCCCTGCACGTTTTGCGCGGAGACGTTCAACCGGATGCCCACGCGTCCGTCATACATCGTTTTATCGAGCTCGGTTACATCGTACACGGCAAAATCCGGGTTGATCAGCTTTTCCTCATACAGCTTTCTGAACAGCTTCAGCACGTCCATGTACGGCTTGGTCACGAATTCCGGCGTAAATTTGCCCTTGTCTTCGCCCCAACGGTTGACGCCGCCGATGCTGACGGCCAGCCTCGTAATAACGGGCTGCGTTCCGGCGTTGTAATTTTTAAAGAGCATCGTGCCGTACGTATCGTTTTTGCCGTTTTTGTCCGGATCGTCCTTTGCGAACGCTTTCATAACGTTGTACCAATCATCCAGCGTGACCGGAAACTTGAGGCCCATACTGTCGAACCAGTCTTTGCGGTATACGACCGCCGCCCGGCCGATATCCCGGTAGTTAGGGATGCCGTACACTTTGCCGTCAATTTTGATATTGTCGTAATAGCGCTTGTCCTGGGCGGCCAAATTTTTGTAGTCCTTCAAATACGGCCCGACTTCCCAGAACGCCCCGTTGCGCGCCGCGCCCAAAATGCTCGGCACATAGTTCACCTTGAGAATTTGGGGAAGATCGCCGGAAGCGATCATTACGTTTACTTTATCGTCAAAAGCAGCCTGCGGAATCCACTGAATCGACAACTTCGTATTCGTATAGCTTTCGATAGCCTGCTCCACTTCGTTGCCTTTGGCCGGAATGTCCCCGACCTGGCGCAGCGCTATGGAAATCGGGTAAGGCTTGCCGTCCGTCGACTCGGCGGACGGCTTGGCCGTTCCGGCGGAAGCCCCCTCTTTCCCCCCATTCGTGCAGCCGGCCACAAGTCCGATTGTCAGCAAGCCGGAACATGCCATTGTGAGCCATCGTTTGCCTCTCATGTTCATTTCCCCTTTTTATATAAAATGTAAAAGGCAGCGCTTACTTTTTCGTCTGGGCGGTCCGGTCCTGCAATTGATGGACGGAAACCTCGCCCCAGCTCAAATCTTCGACCCTGTAGGCGGCGATTTTATCCCAATCCAGCTCCATGCCCAGCCCCGGCAGTTCCCGCCCCGGCACGAGCAAATAGCCGTTCTCGTATTTTACCGGATGCTTGACGATATCTCCGACGTACAGCTCGGGGCCAGTCGGGTCGGACGTGTAGTTCAGATTGGCCAGCGAGCTGCCCAGGTGGGCCATGGCCGCCGTGCCGATCGAAAGCTCCTGCGTCGTTCCCATCAGGCAGCCCTTGCCCGCCACTTCGGCTGCGGCGGCCGCTTTCCTTGCGGCTGTTATGCCTCCGATAAAGATCGGCGAAATGTTGAAAATATCGACGCTGTCATGGCGGATCATCTCGTATTGATGACGGAAGCTCCACACATGCTCGCTGACCGGATAATCCGATTTGAAGCGAAAATGATGTAAGCCTTCGAAATCATTTTGCATGGCAGGGCTTTCAACCATCTGAAAATCGTACTTCGACAACCGCTTGACCGCTTGCAGCGACGCTCTCCAGTCCAGCAGATGGCTGAAATCGAGCGATTTGATCGTCACGCTGGAGCCGAATTCGCGCTTGACCCCGTCGAGGAACGCTTCGTCGGCATCGAGGTTTTTGCCTACGTACAGCCTGAACGTGTCGAACCCTTGCTGCAGCCGCTTTCGCACAACGCCTAGATTCACTTCCACTTCTTCCATAAAGCGGTGCCGGAATATCGGGAAGCACACCTTGATCCTATCCTTGATCGAACCGCCGATAAAGTCGGCCACCGAAACGTTGAGCGCTTTGCCGCAAAGATCGTAAAGCGCAGCGTCGATGCCGTTGCGGATAAAATTGCCCTTTTCGTAGTAAAAATTGGCTTCTGGGAAGTTGCTTTTTAGTTCCATGTTGATCAATGAAATGTCAAACGGATTTTTGCCGAGCAGGATGCTCTTGAGCACTGTAGTCAAATCTTTCAAATCAATCGAATAATGCGGCAGGTGGGAAAAGTCGGACATTTCGCCGATGCCTGTCAGCCCTTCGTCCGTCATAAGCTCTACGATGACATGTTTGCTTACAAAGCCCGTGTCCCGGGGCACCCCTACTACCGTCAGCCGAATATCGGATAGCTTCATTCTGGTTTCGCTCCTGTCCTATCAAAATCGTGCCGGGTTCCCTCGCACAAAGCGAGCAGCGCCAGCCCTTGGGTAAATGGCGTTATTTCATAAGGAATGCTGTTGTATGCCAGCGCGTCGGCCTTGACCGGCGTTCCGGAAGAGCCCCCGGCAACGTTGCCGGCTTCGTCCACCTGCCGGACAACGGCGGCAAGCGCCCGTACGGCCGAATCCATATGCTTGCGGTCGATGAAGCCAAGGCGGATGCCTTTCAGCAATCCGTAAGCGATCCCCGCCGTCGCCGACGTTTCCAAATACGTCGCTTCGTTATTCAAGACGGTCCGCCATAATCCGGATTCGTCCTGAAGCTGGATCAGTCTTTCAACCTGAGCGTTCAACCATTCCAGAATCGCATTCTTTTGCGGAAATTCGTCGGCAAGCAGTTCCAAAATCTCGACAATGCCGGCCGTCATCCAGGCGTTGCCCCGTCCCCAATGAACGCCGATCCATTTGCGCTGCGCGTCGTTCCAGCCGTGGTAAAACAGCTTCTCCTGCGGGTCGAACAACAGCCGGCAGTGAATATGAAGCTGTTCGGCCGCTTCCTGCAAATACCGTTCGTCCTGCAAGGCGGTTCCCCGCTGCGCCATATACAGCAGACTCATGAACAGCGTATCGGCCCACACCTGATCCGACCAGTCATTGTCGAGCACGGTGTGCTCCAGCGCCCCCGAGGCCGTTCGCGGACCGCTCTCCAGCAAATAGCCGTCGAATGTGCGAAACAGCTTGGCATATTTGCCGTCGGCGTTGCGATCGGGCAGCCGCAGCAGCATCAGCAGCAGCGAATTCGAATTGACGCATATTTTTTCGATATGCGAATCGATCCGTTCATCGATCCACGCCTTCATTCCGGCCTCGAACCGGCGATCCTCCCATACGTCCTCAGCCCGGCATACGCCGTAAAAGGCCACGCCGATGCTCCAGTCCCATCTCCGCCAGCGAATGCCTCCCGGCTGCTCCGAATATGTATGGCTCAATTCCAGCGTCCGCTCGGCGGTCAGCCGGATCAGCTTGAGCAAGCCGGTTTTATTCAGGTTAGTCGTCAACGAAAACTCCTCCTGCCGCGTAAGTATACGTCCATTAATGCGCTTTCAATTTGTTTATGCGTCAAGCATGTTTTTGCAGCCCCCAGGCTTGGATCATAGCCGCAACCTCCGCCATCTCCCTGCTCGTCAAAACGCTGATCGGCGGACGAACCGAATTCGTCGCGATGCGTCCGAGCTGGTGCATCGCTTCCTTTACGACGCTGACGTTGTTGCCGTTCCGGTTCGCCTCGCGCAGCTGCTCGAACGGTAAAATATCTTTCCAAACTTCCATCGCCTGCTTGTAGTCGCGCCTTTTCAAAGCTTCGAGCATCGCGAACGAGCGCTCCGTATCGACATTCACCATGCCGGAGGTGAAACCTTCCGCGCCCGCAGCGTAAAACGTAGGCGCCCACATCTCGGCCGTTCCGCAAATCCAGACGATATCCTCTTTAATCTCCTGCACCGCCCGGCTGAACGATGGAGGATGATTGATCGCGTACTTCACCGCGATCACATTCGGAATCGCCGCCGCCTCCGCGATCGTTTCGTGCGTAATCTGCTCGCTGCGGATGTACAGCACCATCGGCAGCGAGGTTGAAGCGGCGATCTGTTTGTAATAATCGACGACGCCCTGGGACAGCAGGTAAGGGTGCACCGGCTGATGGACCATAATTCCGTCGGCTCCCGCTTTCTCGGCGTGTACGGCCAGCTCGCAGGCCGTTCTTGCGTCATAGCCGACGCCGGCTATGACCGCGCACCGCCGGTCGACGGTTTCCGTCACAAACCGGGTCACCTGCTTCGCTTCCTGCAAAGTCAAAGCGTAAAATTCCCCGGTGTTGCCGCACGGATAAACCGCTTCGATACGGCGCTCCAGCAAAAAATCGATATTCGCTTTCAAGGAGACCCAGTCGATTTCCAGATGCTCGTCAAACGGGGTTACGTTGATCGCATTAATGCCTTTCAGCTTGCTTTTTAAAAGTTCGAACATCGAGATCATAGCCTCCTTTCAACATATTTAGGCGTTCGGGTTTGTGCTTTCCTTGACAAATACGATTGTCCGGCGAATGTGCGAGATCATCGCTTTCTCCGCACCGTCGGCGTCCCTGGCGATAATGTTGCGGTAAATTTCGTAATGTTCCTGAAAACCGCGCTCTAGCTCGTCTTTATGAGACAAAGCCTTTTTGCGGAAAGAACGGTCGAACGAGCGGATCGCTTCGATCTGCTGAAAAATATAGTTGTTTTTGGCGCACATGCGGATCAGCTTGTGAAAATGCTCGTTCAGCACAATGAGCTGCCCGGCGTCCTTCGCTTCCGTGTAGGCTCGCATCTTGTCGATCACGGCCGTCAATTGCGCGATTTCCTCGTCCGCTATTTTCAGAGCGGCCAGCCGTGCCGCCACTCCTTCCAAAGCGGAGCGGGCCCAGTTGATTTCCTCCACGGAGTTCATAATGTCCCCGGAGACGAAAGTTCCCCGCCGCGCGCTCGTCGTTACAAGCCCTTCCTGTTCCAGCCGGCGCAGCGCTTCCTTGAGCGGCGTCGTGCTGATGCCGAACTGCTTCGCCAGCTCCCTTTCCTTCAGATGATGGCCGGGCTTGTACTGCTCCGACAAAATCGCGTCCTTCAACCGCTCGTATATGACATCGCGAATGGACCGCGTTTGCGAAGCGATATCATCGTTATGTTCCTGCACATCCATACCGGGTCCCCCTTTTTTGCCGTCCTTCGTCCTATCGACGCTATGCCTTGATAAAAACCGTTTTGATCGCCGTAAAAAATTCAATCGCCGCCTGGCCCTGTTCGCGGGAATGCGAGCTGGACTGCTTCATGCCGCCGAACGGCGCCTGCAGCTCGACCCCTGCGCTTTCCGCATTGATGCGGATGAGCCCGGCATCCATGTCCTGGATAAAGGACATCATATGTTGAATATTTTGCGTAAAAATCGATGCGCTCAGCCCGAACTCCACATCGTTGGCGATATGAAGTGCCTCTTCCATGGAGTCGACCTCAATCAGCGCCAGCACCGGCCCGAATATTTCTTCTTGGGCTATCGTCATCCGGGAGTTTACTTCCCCGAATATCGTCGGCTCGATATAATGGCCGTCTTCCAATCCTTTCGGCTGCCCGCCGCCATACAGCAATACGGCGCCCTCTTCAACGCCTTTGCGGATGTAAGAGGCGACGGTATTGTATTGATTCTCGCTGGCGCAAGGGCCCATCCACGTTTGGGGGTGCATCCCGTCGCCGATTTGCAGCTGTTTCACGCGGGAAATCAGCTTGGACGCGAACGCGCCGAACACCTCTGTATGTACGATGACCCGGCTCGTCGCCGTACATTTTTGCCCGGTGGAGCGGAAGCCGCCGCTGACCGTCGCCTCCACGGCCTGATCCAGATCCGCGTCGGCCGCGATAATGATCGGATTTTTGCCGCCCATCTCAAGCTGATACTTCGCTCCGCGGGCGATGGCGCCGATGGCGACTTTTTTGCCGACCTGATTCGATCCGGTAAAAGTAATCGCGTTAATATCCCGATGATCGATAATGCCCTGTCCGATCACTGATCCTTGACCGGTTACCAGATTGACCGTGCCTGCCGGAAAACCGGCTTCATGAAAACATTCCGCCAGCTTGACCGCTGTAAGCGCCGCCTCGGTTGCAGGCTTGATGACGACGGTATTCCCGTAGACGAGCGCAGGGGCCATTTTCCAAACGGGAATCGCAATCGGAAAATTCCACGGCGTGATGACGCCGACAACTCCGAGCGGCACGCGCGTCGTAAACATCAGCGCCCCGCTGTCGGTGGAAGGAATTACATCGCCGACCTTGCGCATGCCTTCCCCGGCGTAATAGCGCAAAATCGCGACGCCTCTCGCCGTCTCCCCCTTCGCCTCCGCCAGCGTCTTGCCCATCTCCCGCGTCATCGTCTCGGCGATTTCATCCAGCCGCCGCTCCAGAACGGCCGCCGCTTTATATAAAAATTCGCCTCTCGCGGGCGCGGACAGCTTGCGCCATGACGGCTGCGCCTGCTTCGCCGCCTGCACGGCGGCATCCAGATCGTCTGCGTTCGAGCTTTGCACATAGCCGACAATCCGGCCCTTCGCGGACGGATCAAAGCTGGGCTCAACTTCGCCCGTCAAAGAAGGTACCCACTGGCCTCCGGCATAATTCAAGGCTGTGTAAACGGATTCAGTACTCAAAGGAATTCAGCCTCCTCGGAAACATCATATTTGATATCTGATATATCAGATATTATCGTAAAATTCCGCCCCCGTCTACCCCTTTCCGCAAAAAAATCTGTGGTATCTGCAAAACTCACGCAATCGGCGTATCCGACACCGCGGGCCGAAACTGCGGCGCAGCTGCCACTGCGCGGTGTTGCGCTGCATGATGGCGGTAGATCGACCAAGGACGCTCCTGTGTCATCTACAATTTCGGCCCCCTCCCCGTGAACCGCCAGGCCACAAACTCCGGACCAACAAAATTTCGAGTCGACGCTATGTGCTTGTATTGCGCCCACTAATGAAAACAAATTCTGCAGCAAAACTTTCAACGACATGTCAGGTACTTCGATGGCAGCCACATATAAGCCCAATCTCTGGCTCAAATATTTTGAACGCTCCCCAAATTCGTCGAACGGCTAAATAAAATATTCACATTTCAACCGCGTTTTACTGGAGATACATGATTATTAGCTTCGCTAAGATGAAGAATTTTGACGCATGAAATCGTTCCAAGAAGAAGAACTCATGTATCCGAGTCGATTTATCAAATCCAGCATATCAATTCGTTCCACCTCGCCTGTAGCAATGGGGTTCTGACCGCCGCCATGCGTCGGCGACACAACGCGCGCCCGGGATTCGCGCACGTTGGGGATGGATAGGTTCGAGGGTATTGCCGACCAAATACATCGATAACTACATGTTTTGGTTCCGTTCCGTTTTTTGGAGTTGCGTAAGAAACCGGAGCTTACTGACAGGCGGACGAAGGTGTTACCAGATACTTGCAAGCGGGCGATTTTTAAAACTGTATAAGAATTCCGGGCGGCCGTTTAAAAATGTAAGGTATCTGAAGGTCGCAAAATTTGGAACAAAATTCTTAAATAGTCCGTTAGTATCTCTAAAGGGAGGCGAGCAATGAGAATACTCATTTCGTTCATTCTATGTTTAGTCATGCTTTCAGGATGTGAAACAACTACAACCCATAACCCCACAGCAAAAGAAATTCTAGTTCAAACTCCTAATGCGGATATTTTCCAATTCAAAGGAATCGTTTACAGTAACGCTAACAACATAGAATGGGTGCAAAAAGCAGAACTTACAATTGGAAAAAGTATCGGGACCATTACGAAACAATATAAAGACGGTCTTCCTTTCGAAGATGAAATGGCGACCAAACTTCCTGTTGGAACCGAGATTTACGAACTATTGAAAAAAAGTGGACCCATACTCATTGTGAAATTAAACGGCGAGGAAGTAAGATATTTAGGACAAATAGAAGGATAATTTACCCAAAAAGTAACAATTTTCACAAAAACAGCGTGTTGTTTTCGGAAAAGCCGTTGGGGGTTTGGCGGGCAACCGGTTCTTTTGCCGCCAAAAAACGCCGCAGCAGCTGGTGGCGCGGCCCTGCAGCACGAAAAAGCCTGCGAAAGTGCAGGCTTTTTCCTTGAAAATGGTTTGTTTTGGCGAAAAGCCTGCAATTGTGCAGGAATTTCTGATCAAAACGAGTCAGTGCCCGTGTTTTTGCGAAAAAAACTGCACTTTTGCAGGAATGTTCCGTTACCAGCCGAGCAGCGAGCAAAAAACTGCACTTTTGCAGGCTTTCTGCGCGCTGCTCTAGGCAGATGCCACTGCCGGCGCTCGCCTGCGAGTTTTTGGTCCGGCTGACTTTCGGCGCTCCGCACCACCTGCCAGGCGGCCAGCTCGGTGCGCTAGCTCTGGCGGCTGGCGCCTTCCGGCGGCCTCGCCTTGCCACTTCCGGCGCGCCCCGCCGCCAAGCGTTCCGCCGGTAGCTCGCTCCACAGCCCCCGCGGCCCCCCCGGCGTCCGGCCGCTAAAGCCGCTTAACCGGCGGCCCCTGCGCCGGCCTGTATAGATCGACTTCCACCGGCGGCGAGTGCCATCGGCCTTTTAGAACGGGCTGCTGCGGCCAATACATGCGGAGTGTGAGGTTGAACGGTTCCGCAGGCGCCGGCAGCCAGTTCGGCTCCCGCTCATGCCCCGGCGAAGCATGCTGGATATAAATATCGAGGGAGCCGTCTTTATTGTAGTTCAGCTTTCCGAGGTGCGGAGCGACGGCATAGCGTTTTAGCGGATTTTCCACCAAAAATCCTGCGGCGTTATAGAGCGTCACCGACCAAAAAGCATTCGCCGGAGGCAGCCTGCCCGCATTGAAATGCATCACATAATTGTTGCTTCCATCCAGCGGGCTGCCGTCGCTGTCAACAGAGCTGTACGCATACACCGCATCTTCCGGAAGGTTGGCGCCAAATAAATTCATCGCCACTACCGCCCGCCGGACGTAATCTTTTCCATAAAAGCCCATGTTTTTCAGTAGCATGCTCCAGCCGTTCGTTTCGCTTTTTTTAAATAATTCATCTGAGGCAGTGCGGATCGTTTGCGGGCCGCTGCGGACGGCATTAGCCAAAGCCTGCTGCACGGTCGGGTGAAGTTTGTAAAAGTCGAAATGCGGACCCGGAATGAGCCCCATCGCTCCGAGCTCCGCCGTCATGGCATGCGACTGGATAGCCGGATAAGGCGGGTTCCGATACATCACCGACATCATCAAATTGAAAAACGTCGCCGCATCCATCGATGCGATCACATCCCTGGGAGAACGCCGCCCCAAAATAATGTGATTATGGAGCAAAGCGTCCCATTCGGGCATTCCGGCAGGGACGGAGCCGTTCAGCCTTGTTAATTCGTACTGCTCCTGGATGGCGTGCACCGCCGCATAATCCGCCGGGCCGTTCGTCTGCGTGCGCCCTGTAATCCATACCGCGTTGGTCGGGGCGGCAATTACCGGAATGCCGGCGGGAAGCGCGCCGTGCCAGCCGGGCCCTACGATTACAAACACTCGTTCACCCGTTCCTGTCGTGCGGGCTCCGACGGAAGCGAACACGTTTGACCAGGCGTCCAGCAAAGGCAGCACGTAGTAGCGGTTATCCGTATTCGGCACATGCAGCAGCAGCGGGCCCCGCGACAAATCCAGCCAGGCGGAGGAATACAGCGTATCCACGTTAGGTCTGACGACGAGTGTAAATTTTGGCGTCGCCGGCACTTTTTGATGATAAAACCGGTTCATCTGCGCCACACTTAACAACCCGCTTCTGCGGGTAATATCCATAAGCAGCAAAGGGTATCCGTATATATACGCGTGCATCGCCCAATCGTTGAGGACACGATTCGTGCCGTAAGCCGGATCATCCGAACCCGCCCCGGGAACGAAACTTCTTTCTTTGAAATAAGCGTAATCCATACATCGCCTCCTTCACGCACGCTCCGATCTGCATAAACGCACTCTTCGCAGGGGCAGCCGCAAACTTGTTCCAACCATTTTATGTAGCATAGGCTGTACGTGACAACAGGCGATATATGGAGTCGGTTTACACAGCAGGGAATTTTATCGTTACGGCGGTCCCTTTTCCTTCTTCGCTCCGGATATGTACGGAGCCTCCGTGAGCTTCCGTTAATTTTTGCACGATTGTCAGTCCGATGCCGCTGCCGCCGGATTTGCGGTCCCTGGATTTATCCACCCGGTAAAATCGTTCGAACACGAATGGCAGCTCTTGAGGACGTATGCCAATGCCGGAATCGGCAACGGTGAATACCCCATGCATCGGTTCCCTGCTCACGGCAATGACAACTTCCCCGCCGGACTTCGTAAATTTCAGGGCGTTGGACAGCAAGTTCAGCAAAATCTGCATAACCCGTTTGCGGTCCGCCTGAACAAGGCACGGGTTCGCTCCCTTCACTTTAAGCTGCACGCCTTTTTGCAAATAGGCCGCCCTTACCGATTCCACGCTCTGCAGCACGATTTCCGTCAAGTTTTCCCGGTTCATCCGCACCTGAAAATGCGGCGACTCCATTTCCGTCAGCTGCTCCAAATCCCCGACCAGATCAGCCAACCGCTCCACCTCTTCATAGCACGACTCCAGACGCTTTGGAGACGGCTCCCAGATCCCGTCCATCATCGCGGCCATATGGCTTTTGAGCGTCGTCAGCGGAGTACGCAGCTCGTGGGCGATGTCGGCGGTCATCGCTTTTCGCAGCTGCTCCTGTCTTTGCAACTGCTCCGCCAAACGATTCAACGATTGGCCGAGATCGGCAAGCTCGTCTTTTCCTCTGAGCTCCGCTCTGACATGCAGTTTTCCTTGGGCCATCTGCTCGGCCGTCTTTTTCATGTTAATAAGCGGGGCCGTGATCCGTTTGGCAACTAGCAGGCTGACGGCGGCGACAAGCACGATAACGATCGCAGACGTCCATACGACGGATTGGATAAGCGCTTCTTCAAAATGGGAGTCGAAAGCGGCCGTATCCATATTTTGCTCCATCGCCTGCTGCTGGTATAAAGAGAAATGATAGTGTGTTTGCCAAATAAACGTAAGCGTGGAAATAAGCAAAACGCCTGAAGCGATGCTAACAAAAGCGATCGTCAGACGTAAATAAAGTCCTCTCAAAGCGCGGCACCTCCCGCGAAGCGGTAACCGACACCGTAGACGGTGACGAGAAACTGCGGGTTTTTGGGATCGTCTTCGAGCTTGTAGCGAAGATTTTTGATATGCTGGTCGATCGTTCTCGCATCCCCGTCGAAATCGAAGCCAAGCACCTTTTCAATCAGCTGCTCGCGGGTAAACGTACGGTCCGGGTGGCGCGCCAATGAAATCAGGAGCCTGTATTCGTTAGGCGTCAAATTCAGCGGCCGCTCCTTTTTGAACACCTCATGGCGGCGGGTATCGATCACAAGCCCTTCCGCAAAATGGATGCTGTCGGCCAACAGCTCGGTTTCCGTGGATCTTCGGAGAATGGCTCTGACCCGGGCCACAAGCTCGCGCGGATTGAACGGCTTTGTCAAGTAGTCGTCGGCCCCCAGCGTCAATCCTTCGATGCGGTCGTCTGCCGCCACTTTTGCCGTAAGCATCAAAATAGGCACGGACGAACGCTGCCGGATTTGCCGGCATACCTGCTCTCCCATCATGTCCGGCAGCATCAGGTCCAGAATGACCAAATCGATCGAGCCTTTGGCTACATATTGCAAAGCTTCGGCGCCTGTCCCGGCTTCCTGCGTTTTGAATCCTTCATTTTCCAAATAGGACGCCACGACTTCTCTGATTTTCGCTTCGTCATCGACCATGAGTACGGTCTTCATCGTCTTCGCGCCTCATTCGCAATGATCCATGCTGCCGCGGCCAACATACGGTACCCCCCTATATATTTTATTTGATCAACTTATTCACCGTCGTTAAAAGTTCGGCTATTACGTCATGATCGCCTTCCTGCAGCCGTTCGACGACGCAGCTTTTCATATGATGCTCGAGCAGCAGCTTGCCGACGCCGTTCAAGGCGGATTGGATCGAGGCGATCTGATTCAACACATCGTCGCAATAAGTGTCCTTCTCGATCAGCCCTTTAACCCCGCGGACTTGTCCTTCGATGCGGTTCAGTCTGCTGATTAAATTCGTTTTGATTTTGTCCGAATGATGGCTCTTCCGTTCACCCGGGGAATGGCAAGATTCCGTAAGCTCCGTATGGTTTGGTTCCATGCAAACGTCCCCCTCTCTGCGATTGATTATACCAATATCCCCTATCCTATGCAAAATGCAACCGCTTCTACACAACTTCTACATATGAACGGGTTATGATGAGGTTATAAGATCCGCATGACAAAACAAGATCTGGAGGTAAACATGATTAAAGCTGTGACGAGTTTAAAATATTTGTGGATTGGCGGAGCGATTTCCGCCCTGCTTGCAGGGTGTACGAACGCCGACAAAAACATGGAGGGCATGGATCATTCCAAAATGAATCATGCCATGAATACGGAAGAGCCACGGCAGACCGGACCATCGGCAGAGAGCAAAACGAACAACAGCGAAACCTTGACGGCAAAAGAAATTACACTGACGGCAAAAGCCAGCAATCTGGAAGTGCTTCCCGGCAAAATCATCCCAGTATGGACCTACAACAATTCAGTTCCGGGACCGCAAATCCGGGTCAAACAAGGCGATGTCCTGAAGGTCAATCTGAAAAACGAGCTGTCCGCCCCCGTTACGATCCATTGGCACGGCGTGCCGGTTCCGAACAATATGGACGGAATTCCCGGCGTCACGCAAAACGCCGTACAGCCCGGGCAAACGTTTACGTATGAATTTAAAGCCGAAGTGCCCGGCACTTACTGGTACCACTCCCATCAGGACAGCGTCAATCAGGTGGATAAAGGTCTGTACGGTTCTTTGATCGTAGAGCCGAAAAACGAGGAAAAACCCGACCGCGACTACACGCTTGTTCTGGATGAGTGGATGAGCTCGGGGACATCCGGTATGGATATGTCTGGAATGGATATGTCCGGTATGGATCATTCCAAAATGAATATGGACGCCTCCAACCATGCGTCAACTGCAAATTCCCAAAGCTCTGCGGCCGCAGGGCACGATATGAGCATGTATGACCTGTACACCATCAACGGCAAATCCGGGTCCTCCATCGACAAGCTCACTGTCAAAAAGGGCGACAAAGTCCGCATCCGTTTGATCAATGCAGGCTATAAATCGCATAACATGCATTTGCACGGCCAGGAATTTAAAGTGACCGCGACAGACGGGCAGCCGATTCAAAATCCGCCGCTCATCAAGGATCAGCTCATTGCCGTCGCTCCGGGAGAACGATACGACCTTGAATTTGAAGCGGTCAACCCGGGCGTATGGTACTTGGAAGAGCACGGCAAAGAGGCTCCTGTCAAAAACATGAAAGCCCTCATTCAGTACGAGGGTTCCTCGGACTCGAAAGACCGGGCTGACGACGACAAAGATTTGCCGGTTCTGGACATTACGAAATACGGCAAAGCGGCCAAGGCCAAATTCACACTGGACCAGAAATACAACCTGGATTACACGATGGACCTGGGGACGAACGAGCATCAGGGCAACCCCGTATACACGATCAATAACAAGGCGTACCCGAATACCGACGCGATTCAAGTAAAAACAGGGGATTTGGTCAAAGTTCGCCTCACCAATACATCCAAATCCGACGATCACCCGATGCATTT
The DNA here is from genome assembly GCF_056120505.1 of Paenibacillus sp. sgz302164. Classification (NCBI taxonomy): domain Bacteria; kingdom Bacillati; phylum Bacillota; class Bacilli; order Caryophanales; family Paenibacillaceae; genus Paenibacillus; species Paenibacillus sp. sgz302164. The sequence continues at coordinate 318,333 of NZ_JBVYOL010000007.1, forward strand.
GCACGGCCATTTCTTTCAAATATTGAGCAAGGACGGCAAGCCGCTGGAAGGATCGCCGATCATCAAAGACACGCTGAACGTGAAACCGGGCGAAGAATACGTCGTCGCTTTCGAAGCGGACAATCCCGGCAACTGGATGTTCCACTGCCACGATCTGCATCATGCCGCCGCGGGCATGGTCACGAGCGTCAACTACCTGGATTACAAAACGGATTTCGTCCCCGATCCTAAGGCGGGGAACATGCCGGAGTAATCTTGGCCATCCGGCTTCGCCCCCAGCAAGCAAAAATCCCCTCCGTTCGCTTCTGCCCGGAGGGGATTTTGTTTGCACCATCGTATTATTCGCTCCGATCCGTTCGGTCTTTCATTTGCCGGAGCAAGCGCTGCAAGTTTTTGGCGGAAACCGGCACAAAGTCATTGTTTTCGAAATATACGGATTGGCGGTCTTCGTTGTAGCCTTTCAGCTGATTCAAATGAACAATGTAGGACCGGTCCACACGTTCAAAGCCTGCCTGCTGGAATGCGGAAAGAATCTGCTCGAATGACGTGGGATATAGATAATATGCAGTTTCCGTATGTACAGTAATTGCATTCCTATGTATAGTAAAATACAAAATATCCGATTCTTCCAGCTCATACACAGATCCATCCTCACGCAGAACTCGCATTCTTCTTTCCAACTCCAATAGTGAATTTAATTCTTCGCCTGTCTCAGTTCTTGCGGTACTTTCGGTGAAGCAAAGCACGGTTTGTTTCTTTTTTGAATCCCTTTGGCAGAACGAGTCAGCATATCGGATATTTTTTTAGCTATCGCCGCTTTCATCATGACCACCTCCTTTCGCAGGCAGTAAAGTTAAAGACTGAATTAAAAACGACAGTGCCAGCAGCCAACTTCCCGCGGCAAAATTGACGGCAACTATGCAGAACGAAATCAGTTTAAGCCGGGGATGCGCCGCTTTTTCGACGCTCGTTTCCGAATCGATGTTAGGCGCAAAAAGCAGGACCAAAAGCACGCTCGCGAGGTTGGCTATCATCGTCAGCGAAGAATGGTACAGCGGCACATGGGGCACGATCGTAAAAATCGCGACACTGACAAGATTGCACCCCCACGTCGTCCGCACATGCCTGCCGCCCGAGAAATACCGCAGCACATTGACGGCGACGAGGCACAGCAGCGTCTCCTTCAGCTTGCCGCTCAGCCAACCGATCAAAAGCGATTCCACGACGATCAACGTGGTATTGATGTAAATGATAAGCGCATATCGGAGCACTTCGACAGAGCTCGTCTGCTCCGGATTTGCACGCTTGATCGCAGTTGCGGCGCGGGCGGCAAGACTATCAATCATCGCTTAGCTCCCTTCTGTTCGCCCAGGACAATAAGGCCAGCAAAGCAAATCCGAGCGAGACCGGAATGATGAAAAACAATTTGCTCATATGCGCCTGTACAAAATAGTAAATCAGTGTGATAGGGATGACCGCCGGCACGTACAGCAGAAGAATATGCCTGTTTTTGCCGCGAAGCGCAATCGAGCCGTGATTGCTGTGAGGTACGAAAGAGAAGCCTTTGTTTCTTAAGTGGATCAACTTGCCGATGAGACAGGCGATGATTGCAGATATAAGCTGCAACAAATATGTCGTCGCCTGATTAGGGCCGGGTTCGTTATGTATAAAGCCGAGCACATTCATGAAAAAGTACAAGCCTGTCTGAATGAGCAAATAAGCGATAAAACCGGTTGCGGCCATCACCGCGGCATAAAACACATGAACCCTGAACATCAGCCAAAGGAACAAGAACGTCAACACCAGCTGCAGAAGTATATCCAGAGTGAAATATCCGTACATCTCGCGGAGGGAGAAACTGATAAAGCTGGCAATGATACTGGCGAAAACGATCGACGAAACATAAATGTCAAATTTAAAAAGCTTGAACATCAAATAATACATCGCTGAAGTTTCAATAACGCTTAGCAGCATAAAAAAAAGGAAGACCATCTATAACTCTCCCAATTATCGGTAATTAAGTTCTAATATTTACTATAATGCGAAATGCAAAGATTGACAATATAGGAATTAAAAAAAATAAACAGCGCCCAACGCATAATTTCCGCTGCGCACTGTTCGGTTCGTACGCTATTCATACCTGCGGGCCCCCTCGCTTACAATATCGGCGAGATCAGCTTGGAAATCGATTCAAGAAAACGGATGCGCAGCGAGCGCTTTTCGTATTCTTCGAGCGTCAATTCCAGGCAGCCTTCCATGTCTTTCCAAAAAATATGTTCGAGCGATGTCGCCGTCTCCGCATCGTATATCAATGCGCTCGTTTCGAAGTTCAGCCGCAGACTGCGAATGTCCAGGTTCGCCGTCCCGACGGAGGCGACCCGGCCGTCGACGACGATCGTTTTGGCGTGCAGGAAGCCGTTATCGTACAAGTAGCATTTGACCCCCGCCTGCAGCAGCTCCCCGGCAAAATACAGCGAAGCCCAATGCACGAACAAGTGGTCCGCTTTTTGCGGGATCATAATTCTTACGTCGATTCCCGACAGCGCGGCGATCCGCAAAGCGTTCAGCAAGCTTTCCTCGGGAATGAAATACGGAGTTTGCACGAGAATGCGGCGTTTGGCCGAATGAATCATTTTCAAAAACGTATGGACAAAATGCGGCCACTTCTCATTCGGTCCGCTGGCGATAATTTGCATCGGCACCCGGCCGGACGCCTCCTGTTCCGTCCTCTCGGGGAAGTACGCCGGTTCCATATCGATCTTGGACGCCGACGCCAGATTCCAGTCCAGAACGAACCTGGCCTGCAGCGCCAGAACGACGCTTCCCGACAACCGCAAATGCGTATCCCGCCAAAAGCCGAACCGCCGGTCCAGACCCAAATATTCGTCGCCGATGTTAAAGCCGCCCGTATAACCGACGATACCGTCTATTACAACCAGCTTGCGGTGATTGCGGTAATTGACGCGGTAATTGAGATAAGGAATGCGGGACGGGAAAAAAGCCGCCACCTCTCCGCCCGCTTCCCTCAGCTCCCGAAAAAAAGCGTCCTGCAGCGAGCGCGAACCGATATCGTCATACAGCAATCTGACCCGAACTCCTTCGCCGGCTTTTCTTGCCAGCGCCGCGACCACTTTTTTGCCCAGCTGATCGGGCTTTATAATATAGTACTGCAGATGAATATGATCTTGCGCTTGTGCGATCCGGTCCAGCAAATCGTCGAATTTGGACACGCCGTCCGTAAAAATGCGAACTTGATTGTCGTGCGTAATAAAAGAATCGTTCGTCGCTACGTTCAAGTAAACCAACTCGCTGTACGGCTGCACCTCGGGAAGATCGCGAAGCAGCAAGCCGTCCTTCAATTGCTGCGACTGCTCAGTGATCACTGTCTGCACCCTCTCCAGCATCGACTGGTTCCATTTGTACAATTTTCTGCGGCTCAAATTTTGCCCGAAAATAAAGTACAAGACAAATCCGAGAATGGGGATGAAGAGCAGCACCATTAACCATGACCAGGTTGCCGCCACATTGCGCCGCTCCAGGAATACAATAGTCAAAGCGAGCAGGATGTTGATCACAATAAAACCTGTAGGCAGATGGGAAAGCACATTCATAGGAACACTCCATATCTCCCGTGACCGGATAAAGCGCTGAAGCTTTTTCACGAATCGCCGAGGAATCGTTTAAGCAAGTTAAATTCTATTATACCTAATTGTTTCTTGACTGAAAATAAACGCGGCTCATGACAAAAAAAGGAGCTCTATCGCAGCGGATAGCACTCCTTTATGTCGGAACCTAGCGGTTCGTGCGCTTGCCCGGGAAATAGCCGGACGGCCCTATTTCCCCGCTTCGTCAGCCAACGATTTTCCCGTCCCACGGCAAGCCTTGCCGGTACCGGTCGCGATCGTTTTTGCGCCATGCCGACAGCACTAAGGGATCGTACATCTCCCATATTTCGCATGGATCGGCATCGGAGCAGCTGGCTTCGAGAATCGCATTGACAGCCCGTCTTGCGGCCTCATTCGCGCTCTCCATCGTCGCCAAATCGGTGTTGGTCCGCACGTAATCCGCCGCCAGATACAAGTTCGGAATCGCCGTATACGCGTTGGGCCGCAAATACCAGGTGTTGACCTTGTTCACGAGCAGCGGCTCCAGATTGATCGTTTCATGCGGATTCGGAAACTGAATGTCCGAGTCCAAAAACCAGTCCACGAGCTGATCGTCGGACAGCACAACGGATCCGCCGGCATTCAAGCTTTTTTTCGTCTGCTCCCAGACCTCGTTCTTGATTTCCTCCTTAGTGCAGCGCATCGCCGGCTTCCCGTACAAAATTCCCGGCGTATGCCAGTCCGAAATGTCCACCGACAGCACGTCTTTGACCAGGCCGTTACCATATTCGGCCAAATCCACGTCCGGCCAAAATTGGGCCTGTGAAACCGACGTAAGCGCCCAAGGGCTGTCCATATGAATGACATGGCCGCGAATGACCGGTACGTCCCGGTTCAAATAAAATTGAATCCCGTTCATCCAATCCACAGACTCCGCAAGCTTCTTGATGCCTGACAGCGTCGCATCGGCCTGCAGCATCTCGCTTGTAATCAGCTGCGCCATCACTTCTACGGGCAGCGCGGAAATAAAATAGTCGCCCGTCACCATCGTCGTGGCGCCGCCCTGCGTAACCGCTGCGCCCGTAATGATTCCGCCCGCACAGTGAATGTAATCGACCTTGGCGTCCAGGTGGTACTCCACTCCGTTCGAGGTCAAATATTCGAGCCACGGCTGAATCCACACCTCATTGGTCGGGCCGCACAGCAGCCGGTCCGCGCTGGAGCCCGGCGTCACCATATCCATCATCAGCGTGGCCCCGACCGTGCCGATTGTGCCTGTATTGGCCTCGTGCGCCTTGGCCGCGACCAAAATCCGCGTCAGCCCCGTGAACACCTTGCGGAACGCCTCTGACTGCTTATCGGCCTCAATGAAATCCCACCAAGCGATCTGCTGGTATTCCAACTTCCTGCGCTCGTCGCAGCTGGTCATCACCTGCCACAGCCTGGACACATACTGCTCCACGTCGTAATCGCTAAGACCGAGGCCGTTGTCAAACAAAGATTTGATCAGCGTCTTCCAATCCTGGAACGTCCGCGGAAATTCCGCCATGAACGGCAGCATAGCCCGGTCAAAGAAAGCCAGTCCCAACTGCGAGCCCTCCACCAAATTGTCGAAAACGCCCTGCGGATTGTCCCCGTAAGGAATCCGCTTCATCGTATCGGTAATATGTTTGTAAAACTTCGGAAAAAAGCGGAACCCGTGCTCGCCGGGCAAATCCCGCCTGCCTTCCGTACCCGAATTCGGCATCGGCATGCTCCGCGCCTTGCCGCCGGGTATCGATTTCATTTCGTATACGGCAACCTGAAAGCCGCGCTCCATCAATTCATGAGCCGCGCTCATTCCGGCTACTCCGCCGCCAAGGATGACTACCTTGAGACTCATCCTGCCTGCTCCCCCTGCCCTTTGGAATTGAACTCCGAACGAATACAGCGCTCTCCGGGGATGAAGGCTATTTTTTTATCAGGCACAGCTTCCGCAAATAATAGACGCCGCCTACTTTGATGACTTCATCGGAGTAGCCTTCGATCAAAGCTCCGGCATCCTCCAGCTCCCCGTCAAACCATACTTCGACTGTAGTCTGAAACAACATGCATAGGTACAGGTCAGCGTCTGTCGAACATACTTCTGTCCGGCGCATCGTACACTACCGCCTCCCGTCTTTATTTTCATCCGGCATTGTATTTATCGTCATGACCCGAAGATTTATAAAGACCCTTGGGCGCAAAAAAGTAACCTTAATAAATCAATCTGCCGAGGGAAAGTCGTGACACTCTGCGCAACACCCTGTTCGAGCAGCCTGAGAGGGGCACAGCCGCTTTTCCCCGCCCCACACCTCTCCTGGACGGGTTCCGGCACTGAAGTGGGGGGACATCGCGGCTTGGCAAGGAGAAAGCCTGCAAAAGTGCAGGTTTTTTCCGCAAAAGTGGTTCATTTTGGCGAAAAGCCTGCGATTGTGCAGGAATTTTCGATGGAAATGAATCTGAGCCCATATTCGCGGCGAAAAGCCTGCACAATTGCAGGAATATCTCGTGGCTAGCGTATCCGTCGAGCAAAAACTGTACTTTTGCAGGTTTTCTTCGCGCCACCAGGCAGATTGTGCAACTGGTTATGGCGTGAGGGGTTCTGGGCAGCCTGAAATGCACAGGATTGTTTCGGTGTTAGCGTACCCACGAGCAAAAAGCTGCACTCTCGCAGGTTTTCTACGCGCTACAAGCCTCAGTGTTTACAAATCTCGGTGCTCCAAACCTCCGTGTCGCAAGCCTCAATGCTACAAGCCTTCGTGCCGCAAACCTCCGCGCCGCAAGCCTCAATGCTACAAGCCTTCGCACCGCAAACCTCCGCTCTGCAAGTCTCTGTACTACAACCTCCCTACCGCAAACCTCCGCTCTGCAAGTCTCTGTACTACAACCTCCCTACCGCAAACCTCCGCTCTGCGAGTCACTATACTACAACCTCCATGCCGCAAACCTCCGCTCTGCAAGCGGAGGCGCTCTCTCCTCCAGACACTATATGCCGTTAAATGTTGTGTTCGATTTGGGGAAGCAGCGTTCAGCCGGAGTAGAGCGTGCATTTACAGCAGATCTTTAGCGGTGCCGGTTGCATTTGGGGCAATGGAATCGCCGAATTCGGTTCCGGATGGAGGCGGCCGTGACTGCATTTCGCACCGCACGCAGCTCCCAGCTCGCGGTGTTGCGCGGTATGACGGCAGCCGGTCGGCAAAAAAAACCGGAACCCCCTTAAGGGCTTCCGGTTTTGGGCGTTTAACGGCTGCGGATCGTTTCTTTGTACAGCGCGATGTACTGCTGTGCGGACTTTTTCCAGCTGAAGTCGCATTTTTTCATGTTTTGCTGGATGCGCAGCCACGCTTCGCGATCGTTCTGGTAGAAGAACACAGCCCGCCTGATCGTATGAAGCATGTCATGAGCGTTATAATTGGTGAATGTGAAGCCCGTTCCTTCGCCGGTGAATTCATTGTAGGGCAGCACCGTGTCCTTCAGGCCGCCGGTTTCCCGGACAATCGGCACCGAGCGGTAGCGCAGCGCGATCAGTTGGCCGATACCGCACGGCTCGAACTGCGACGGCATAAGGAACAGATCGGATGCCGCGTACAGCCCACGAGCCATCGTCTCGTCAAAATAAATGAGCGCCGCAACTTTGTCCGGGTTCGCTTCCGCGGCGTGGCGGAACATTTGCTCGTAGCCGTAATCGCCCGTTCCCAGTACGACGAGTTGAATGTCGAGCGACAATATTTCCTGGAGCACGTGCTGGATCAGATCCAGCCCTTTTTGCTGTACGAGCCTGGTGACCAGCGCAATCATCGGCGTATCCCCGTTGACCGGAAGCCCGAGCCGCTCCTGTAAAGCCAGCTTGTTTTGCTGCTTCTTGGGCAAAGAATCGCGGTAATTGACAGCCAGATGCGGGTCATTCATCGGATCGAACGTTTCATAGTCGATGCCGTTGACGATGCCGGTCAGCTGATGCTTCCGGTGCCGCAGCAAACTGTCCAAATATTCGCCGTAATACGGAGTTTGAATCTCCTCGGCGTAGGTTTGGCTTACCGTCGTAATCTGGTCTGCGTAAAGGAGTCCGCCTTTCAAAAAGCTTGCTCCGCCATGCAGCTCGAGTGCCGTACCGGTGAAATGGTCGTCGCTTAGGCCGAACAAATCTTTCAAGAGCGATTGGCTGAAAACGCCCTGATATTTCAAGTTATGAATCGTCGTGATCGTTTTGATCGGGGCAAAAAAAGGCAGATGGCTGTAATGAGCCTTCAGCAGCACCGGAATCATACCCGTCTGCCAATCGTGGCAGTGGATCAGATCAGGTTGAAAATTGAGAACCGGCAGCGCTTCGATGACGCTCCGGCAGAAGAAGGCGAACCGTTCCGCCTCGTCGCCGTACCCGTACAGCCCCGAACGAAGAAAATAATATTCGTTATCCACAAAGTAGAAGGTAACGCCGTCTGCCTGAAGCACATCGATGCCGATGAACTGCTTTCTCCAGCCTACATAGATGTCGAACACCGCTGCGGATTCCATCTGCTCCTTATATTTCGGCGGGATGCTTCCGTATTTCGGCAAAATGACCCGCACGTCAAGCCCTTGGCGCGCAAGCTCCTTCGGCAGCGAGCCGATGACGTCAGCAAGGCCGCCTGTTTTGGCAAAAGGCACCGCTTCGGATGCGGCAAACAATATTTTCATCGTCCCACTCCTCTGAGGATTTGTAAAAGCTTAAATCACCTTCGTTTTGGCTGCGATAAACGGAGCTTTGTTGTCTCCGGTAAGCACCCGACCTCTGCTGATAAAGACGTCCTTATCGAGAATGGAGTTCTCGATGATTACATTTTCCTCGATCTCGCAGTTTTGCAAAATGATGCTGTTTTTCACATAAGCGCCTTTGCGGATTTTTACGCCGCGGAACAATATGCTGTTCTCCACTTTGCCCTCGACAACGCAGCCGTTGGCGATCAGCGCATTTTTGACCGCTGCGCTTTCCAAATATTTGGCCGGCGGCTCATCCTTAACTTTCGTATAAATCAGATTTTTCTGGAAAAACAGCTCCCGCCATACGGCCGGATTGAGCAGCTGCATGCTGTGCTTGTAATAGCCCTGGATCGAATTCACGACGCCGACGTGCCCTTCGAATTTATAGCCGTAAACGCTCAGCTTGTCGATGTTTTTCATGATGCCGTCACGCACGAGATGATCGTATCCTTGCGCCAGGCAGGACTCGACCATATCCAGCAGCAGCGCTTTGCTCATGATGTACATTTCCATCGAGATGTTGTTCGTGCGCAGCCGCCCGGTATGATCCTCGATCAGCGTGATCTGCCCGTTCTCCTTGACGGCAAGCCGGCGGAATTTTCCTTGCACATCCTCATCCGTCTGCTTGTAAATGACGGTAATGTCCGCTTGCGATTCCTGATGAAAACGCACCGCATCCACATAATTGATGTTGCACACCATATGGCTCCGCGAAATGATGACGAGTTCTTCTTTTCCCCGGTAAAAATAGTCGCGGTGGCTGTAAAATTGATACAAATCGCCGCGGGAAATGCCTGTCGGCTCATCCAAAACGGAAGGCAGCACGAACAACCCCCCGCGCTTGCGGTCGAGATCCCACTCCTTGCCCGACCCGAGATGATCCATCAAAGATCTATATTTATGCTGCGTGAATACGGCGACATTATCGATGCCCGAATTCACCATGCTCGAAAGTGTAAAATCAATCAGGCGGTATCTCCCGGCAAAAGGCACGGAAGCGGCACAGCGGTAATACGTCAGTTCCTCCAAATCGTCAGGTTCATTCACTAAATTGATGACGCCCATCACATGCTTCATATCGAAATCATCCTTTCTGATTTGTATTCGCAGGAACCCGTTCATTACCGCCGATCAGAACGATTTCGCCGTTGCCGTCGACCTTCGCGCCGTCCTCCACTACCGTATTCTCGCCAATGATGGCTTTGTTGATCGTCACATTGCTGCCGATCTTCGCATTCGGCATAATGACCGAATCGCGGATGCTGCTGCCTTCGCCGACCTGTACCCCGTAAAACAGCACCGAATGATCGACATCGCCGAAAATCGCGCATCCTTCGTTCACCAGCGACCTGCGCACGGTGGCCGTCGGAGCGACATACTGCGCCGGCTGGTAAGGACTCAAGGAATATACCCGCCAATCTTTATCGTTAAGGTTTAAACCGTTGTCGTCGTCGAGCAGATCCATATTCGCTTCCCACAGGCTGTCGATCGTCCCTACGTCCTTCCAGTAGCCTTCGAAAGGGTAAGCGAACATGCGCGCCTGTTCCTTCAGCATCATCGGAATGATGTCTTTGCCGAAATCTTTGCTGGAGTCCGGGTTCGCTTCATCCCGCGTCAAATAATCTTTAAGCACTTTCCAGTTGAATATATAAATGCCCATCGAAGCCAGATTGCTTTTGGCTTCCTTCGGCTTTTCCGCAAACTCCGTAATCGCCTGCTGCTCATCCACGCTCATGATGCCGAAGCGGCTCGTTTCCTCCCACTTCACCTCAATGACCGCGATTGTGGCATCGGCTTTCTTTTGCTTATGGTACTTGAGCATCAAATCGTAGTCCATTTTATAAATGTGGTCACCGGAGATGACCAGCACATATTCCGGATCGTACTGCTCGATAAATCCGATATTGCGGTATATCGCATTGGCCGTGCCTTTATACCAGTCGCCGCCCTTCTGTTCCATGAACGGGGGCAACACGGTGACGCCGCCGTATTTGCGGTCCAAATCCCAGGAGCTTCCGATCCCGATGTACGAGTTCAGCACCAGGGGCTGATACTGGGTCAGCACGCCTACCGTGTCGATCCCCGAATTCGTACAATTGCTTAGGGTGAAATCAATGATCCGGTACTTTCCGCCGAAATGTACGGCAGGCTTTGCCAGATTGTTCGTCAGTACGCCTAATCTCCGGCCTTCCCCGCCGGCGAGGAGCATGGCAACGCATTCTTTGCTTCGCATTGTTGAATTCCCCCTATTCCTTCTGCATTGTCGATTTGGACTGCGTCTACACACTTGATATAGATAGCGGCTAGCGGCGGTAAACGGAGCGCCAAGCTGTTCGGAAAACCATGCCACGGCTCAGGCTTGCTGGCCAGCAGCTCCGAATTGCTTTGACCCGAACCGCCGTAGCTGACCGAATCGCTGTTGAACACTTCCTTGTACGCGCCTTGCCGCGGAACGCCGATCCGGTAATCCGGATGGACGACCGGGGTAAAATTGCACACAAAGATGAGGTCATCCGCGGGACTTGCGCCTTTGCGAATAAAGGCGACTACGCTCTGGCTTTGATCGTGGGGGTTGATCCACTGAAATCCGTCCGGACTGTGATCCAGCTCCCACAAGGCGGGCTCATCCAGGTAAAACCGGTTCAGCTCCTTGACGTAATGCTGCATGCTGCGGTGCATGTCGTAATGCTCCAGCAGGAACCAATCCAGTTCTTCTAAATCTTTCCATTCATCGAATTGCCCGAATTCCCCGCCCATGAAAAGCAGCTTTTTACCGGGATGTCCGAGCATGTAACCGTAAAAGGCGCGCAGATTGGCGAACTTTTGCCAGTAATCTCCCGGCATTTTATGCAATAATGAACGCTTGCCATGAACGACTTCGTCATGGGACAGCGGCAAAATGTAATTTTCGGAGAACGTGTACATGAAAGAAAAAGTGATCAAATTATGATGATAGCGCCGGTGAATCGGATCCAGCTTCATATAGCGAAGCATGTCGTTCATCCAGCCCATATTCCATTTGTAGTTAAAGCCCAGACCTCCGTCGTGAACCGGGGCGGTGACGAGCGGCCAATCCGTGGAATCCTCCGCCATCATGAGCGCATGAGGGTAATAGGAGAACACCACCTGATTCAGCTTGCGGAGAAACTCGACCGCTTCCGGATTGTCCGTACCGCCGTACTGATTGTAGATCGGCTCTTCGGACCACCTGCCGAAATTGAGGTGCAGCATGCTCGCCACCGCATCGACCCGTATCCCATCCATATGATACATGTCCATCCAAAATACCGCGTTGGAGATCAAAAAGCTGATGACTTCCGGTCTGCCGAAGTCGAACGTCAGCGTTCCCCACTCCAGCTTCTCGGCTTTTCGCGAATCCTGATATTCGTACAGCGGCGCGCCGTCAAACTGGCGCAAACCGTGATCGTCCTTGCAAAAGTGTCCCGGCACCCAGTCCATAATGACGCCGATACCCCGCTGATGGCAGCGGTCCACAAAATACATGAAATCTTTCGGAGTTCCGTGCCTGCTGGTCACCGAGTAATATCCGGTCGCCTGATATCCCCACGAGCGGTCGAAGGGGTGCTCCGCCAGCGGCATCAGCTCGATATGGGTATACCCCATCTCGGCGGCGTAATCGACGAGCTCCTCGGCCAATTGCCTGTACGTGTACAAATCCTCGCTGTGCCGGTCCTTTTTGCGCCATGTTCCCAGGTGGACTTCGTAAATGGACAGCGGCTTGTTGTAGGCCGATCCGTCCTGCTTGCGCTTTTGCCAAGCCTCATCCTGCCATTCGTAGCCTTGCAGATCGCAGACCCTTGAAGCGGTTCCCGGACGAATCTCCGAGTAAAAGGCATAGGGATCGGCTTTGAGCACAATCCGGCCGTTCGCGGAGTGAATCTCGTATTTGTAATGATCGCCTTCCCGCGCTTCGGGCACGAACAGCATCCAGACGCCGAGCGTGCTGAGCCGCTCCATGACATGGCTGCCAGAACTCCAGCCGTTGAAATCGCCGAGAATGCAGATCCTGCGGGCGTGCGGCGCCCAAACCGCGAACCTGACTCCTTCCTGTCCGGGCGTGCGGCTTACATGCGCCCCCAAAAGCTTGTAGCTGTGGTAAAGGGATCCTTCGTGAAGCAAAAATAAATCTTCTGAACTGGGTATCTCTTTCATCTTCACCATATCCCTCCCTGATTCAGCCTGCTTCCATAGAGTACAAATACTACAAAAATCAAGGAATTCCTTTAATCGCAAATAAGAAAAAAGGAAAATGCGCTCCTCCCGGTGAAATGTATAAATAGATCGAGCTGAAAGGTGGAAAATAGACAATGAATGACAAAATGAAAGGGCTGATCGTCGGGTTGACGATCGGTTCCCTGTTGAGCGGGACCGCTGCATTTGCAGCAGGCAGCCAAATTGAAGTTGCCTTCCGAAATCTCAAGTATATGTTCGATGGCGTGGAAAAAGCACCCGCAGAAGGAAAAGGATTTATTTATGAGGGCTCCACTTACGTTCCGCTGCGTTTTGTCAGCGAAGCGTTGGGAAAACCCGTGGAATGGGATGAAGCGAACGAAACGATCTGGGTCGGCAAAAACCCGAGCCATGTGGCAGCGACGTACAAAGGCGGACAAGTGACGGAAGGCGAACTGGACAAGTTCATCGCCGTGCTGGCCTTCCTGCAGCCGCAAGGCGCCGGGGATGCAAACGACCGCAGCTACCGGGAGTATATGGTCAAGCAATTGATTCAGTTGAAAATTTGGGCAAGCAAAGCTTCCGAAGCGGAAGCCGCCGACGCCAAGACAGAAGCGGATAAGCAAATTGCCCTTTGGAAAACCAAGGAATCCGAACAGCAATTTGTTGATGCGCTGACCGCTGCCAAGCTGACCGAAGCGGATGTAAGCGGCTTTTTGACGACTCATTTCAATGCGCAAAACGCCGCTGCTTCCAGTATCTCAGATGCGGAGGCAAAAGCCAAGTTTGACGCAAATTTAGCCGCCGACAAGGATACGTATACAACGGCCTCCGTCCGCCATATTCTGATCGCGACGATCGATACAAGCAGTCCTGACCGGAAAGCGCTGCGCACGAAGGAAGAAGCGCTCGCCCGCGCCAAGGAAGTACAGCAGAAACTGAAGAACGGCGGCGACTTCACAGCGCTGGCTAAGGAATACTCCGACGACCCCGGTTCCAAAAACAAAGGGGGATTGTACGAGAACGCGCAAGTAAGCGGCTGGGTGGCGAACTTTAAAAAAGCGGCCGTCGAGCTGGAAGTCGGCAAGCTCAGCGATCCGGTCGAGAGCGAATTCGGATACCACGTCATGAAAGTGGAAGCGCGGAACGTCAAAACATTCGACGACGTGAAAGCCGATCTTCGCAAACAATTGGCCAATGAAAAAATGCAGCAGTTTGCCCAAAAAGAACTTCCTGCGCTGATTGAAAAGATCGATTTAAGTCAATAAATGGTGTACAATGGATGTTTGACAAGTATACAAGTTGAAGGATGGATTACAGCATGTTTTTTGCAAAAGATTGGGCCGATTACGAACTCCTCGACACCGGCGGAGGCGAGAAACTGGAGCGCTGGGGCACTTACGTGCTGAGAAGGCCGGACCCGCAAATCATCTGGCCTTTGGAAAATGAAACGAAGTCCTGGCTGCAGGCGGACGCCCGTTATCACCGCAGCTCCAGCGGAGGCGGACAATGGGAGAACCGCACCGAGCTGCCCGAGCGCTGGACGATTACATACGACCAGAAGCTGACGTTCTACATCAAGCCGACCGGTTTCAAGCATACGGGCTTGTTTCCCGAGCAGGCGGTCAACTGGAAATGGATGATCGAGAAAATTCAAGGCGCAGGCCGCCCGATCAAGGTGCTGAACCTGTTCGCCTACACGGGCGGCGCCTCCCTCGCCTGCGCATATGCGGGCGCCGAGGTATGCCACGTTGACGCCTCCAAAGGCGTCGTGCAGTGGGCGAAGGAGAACCTGCACCTCTCCGGACTCGGCAGCCGCCCCGTTCGGTTCATTACGGACGACGTATTCAAATTCGTGCAGCGGGAGCAGCGCCGGGGCAGCAAATACGATGCCATCATTATGGACCCGCCATCCTACGGGCGCGGGCCGAACGGCGAAACGTGGAAGCTGGAGGACGATCTGTTCCCGTTCATCCAGACGTGCATGTCGATTTTGACAGACAAGCCGCTTTTTATGCTCGTGAATTCCTACACGACCGGCATTTCCGCAACCGTGCTGCACAACATTTTGACGATGGCGATGAAGCAGAGGCACGGCGGTACGATTTCCAGCGGCGAAATCGGCCTGCCTATCACCCATTCCGGGCTCATGCTGCCCTGCGGCATCCTCGGACGCTGGGAGGCGTGAGCCGTTGGCCGGACCGATCGAAGAAGCGGACGCTGCGCAAATTCCGATTCTGTATGAAGACAACCACGTGCTCGTCGTGGTGAAGCCCGTCAATATGCCGACGCAGGAGGACGACTCGCGCGACCTGGATTTGCTCAGCGCGCTGAAGGCCGACCTGAAGCGCCGCCACAACAAGCCGGGCAACGTATACCTCGGGCTCGTGCACCGGCTTGACCGTCCCGTTGGCGGCGTCATGGTATTCGCCAAAACGTCAAAAGCCGCGTCCCGGTTATCGGACGCGGTGCGGACCCGGCAGCTCGACAAGACGTACGTCGCTGTCGTGCACGGCACGCCGTCAGTTCCGCAGGCTACGCTGCGGAACTGGCTGCGCAAAGACACGCGGACGAATACCGTCAGCGTGGTCAAACAAGGCCAGCCGGACGCCAAGGAGGCCGTGCTGGACTACAGGCTGCTCGGCAGCCGGGACGGTTTCAGCTTGATCCGGATCAAGCTGCACACCGGGCGGCCGCACCAGATCCGCGTCCAGCTCGCGGCGGCGGGCTGCCCGCTGTACGGCGACCAGCGCTATGGCGCCGCCGTGAACAAGCCCGGCCAGCAGCTTGCGCTCTGGTCGACGGAGCTTGCCTTTGAGCATCCGACGCTCAAAGAGACGCTGCGCTTCCGCTCGCTGCCGCCGGACGAGCGGCCGTGGCGGGAGTTTGCAAGCCTCTTCTCAGAGGACTAGCTTGCGCACTCCCGCCCTGCACCTGCGTGCGCGTGCGCCTGCGGCGTCAGCCGGCGACTTTGCCGAGCAAATAAATAAGCAGTTTCTGATTATGGGCGGAAACGCGGCTAAGGTAAGAATCCAGCATTTCTTCGCGGATTCGAATCCCTCTCGCGCATTCCGCCTTTCCTTTGTCCGTCACGTTGACCCATACGATCCGGCGGTCATGCTCATCCCGCTCGCGTACGATCAACTCGTTTTTTTCCATCCGGTCCAGAAGCGTCGTTACGGCGGCCGGCGTCGTCGCCAAATGCTCGATCAGGTCGGACGGCTTCATGCGCTCGCTGTTCAAAAGCAGTTCCAACACATTCAGTTGTCCTTCCGTCAACGTCGGCGAAAGCCCTGTCTCCATTTGCGTCTTCAACTCTTTTGACAGCCTCACCCATAATTTCCCGAATTCCTCTGAATACACAGTCATCAACTCGCTTCCTAAAAAGCCCCTGATTTCAGTATACCATGATGTGAAAACGGTTTAAAGGTTAACGGCATTAATATTTTCAGACAATGTCCGCGCGCTCCCTTGGGACATGCTGTCGAATACGATTGAAATATCGGCGATCTGCGCCGCGGTTAACATAATGGCTGACTCCGACATATACTGAGGCGTAAGGCAAGAGTAGGCATCCGTCTACTCCCGTTGTTATTTGCTACCGCGAAAAGGAGTGATTCAGGGTGGAAGCTTGGAAACAGGAAATTGGCAAAAAGGCGCTGGATGCCGGTCTAATTAAAGACCCACAGTGGCTGGATCGATTGGATGAACCGATGCCGCTGTGGGTCGTGTTGGAAGTGGCGTTTCAGCTTATCGAAAAGCTGGATCCGCCCACTGTCAGCTATGACTGAGAAATTTCGGCAGCGCGCCGAACCTGAGCCGCTACAGCGGCGCTCTTAACAAATCGATGATCGCATCCGTTTTCGTCACAGGCACAAGCTGCTTGCCCGTCGATTTGCGGTCTTCCAGAGGCGCGGTTTCCGTGGAAAAGCGCACTTTCTCACCGCTGCTCATCAAAGCTGTGACAACGTAATCCATCTTGACGATAAACGTGCGGACCAAGGCCGTGCCGTTCGGTCTGACCCGCTTGCCCTCCTTGAATTCGAAGGTCGGAATGCCTTTGCCTCCGCGTCCTTGCAGCGGATAATCCACGACCAGGGAACGTTTGGCGTAACCGAGGTCGGAGATGACAAGCACTTCTCCCTCATCGCCATATATCCATTCCGCCGAGACGACTTCATCGTCTTGCTTGAGCTGTATGCCGCGCACGCCAGCGGCCGAGCGGCCCATCGGGTTCACTTCCTCTTCGCGGAAGCGGATGCTCATTCCCTGCTTGGTGACAAGCAGTATTTCCTTCGTATTGTCGCTCAGATGAACATGCAGCACTTCATCCTGCTCATTCAGCTTGCAGGCTACGATACCGTTCGAGCGGTTCGTCATGTACTCCTTCAGTTCCGTCCGTTTGACCTGTCCTTTGCGCGTTACGAAGACGAGCGATTTGCCCGGGTCGTCGAATCCTTTCACCGGAATCACGCTGACGATCCGGTCTTCCTTGGAAGTCGGAATGACGTTGACGATCGCCGTCCCGTTCTCCTTCCACTTGTACTCCGGCACCTGATGGACAGGCAGCAGGAAGTACTGTCCTTTTTGCGTAAAAATGAGCAGGCTTTCGATCGTATTCACGTCAAGCAGGAAGCGGACGTAATCGCCTTCCTTCAGTCCTGTGCTTTCCAGCTCGCCGCCGGAGCGCGTGAACGACAGCTTGCTTGTCCGCTTCAAATATCCTTCGTTCGACAGCGTCACGAACACGTCCTCCGGAGTGACCATCACTTCCAGATTGACCTTCAGCTCTTCCACTTCGCCCTGAATCTCGGAGCGGCGGTCGATGCCGTATTTTTTGCGGATATCGCCGATTTCGTCCTTGATCACGCCCAGCAATTTTTTCAGGCTGCCCAAAATGCCGCGCAAATACGCGATCGTTTTTTCCACATCGCGAAGCTCTTTTTCCAGCGCTGTAATTTCCAGATTCGTCAAACGGTATAATTGCAGGACGAGAATCGCGTCCGCCTGCCGCTCCGTAAATCCGAACTGGGCCACGAGGTTGTTTTGCGCATCCTGGCGGTTTTTGGAAGCCTTGATGGCGGCGATGACCTCGTCGAGGATGTTCAGCGCCTTCACGAGCCCTTCCAGCACATGAGCGCGGTCTTCGGCTTTCTCCAGCTCATACTGCGAGCGGTGCGTGACGACTTCCTTCTGGTGCTCGATATACGCCGCCAGCATTTCCTTAATGCCGAGCTGGCGAGGCGCTTTATTGACGATCGCGACCATATTGAAATTGTAGGTCACTTGCAGATCGGTTTTTTTCAGCAAATAAGCGAGAATGCCCTGCGCATCCGCATCTTTTTTCAGCTCGACGACGATTCTCAGCCCGTTGCGACCGCTTTCGTCGCGCACCTCGGCGATGCCTTCGACCTTTTTCTCCAGACGGATGTTCTCCATCGCCGTAACAAGCCGGGATTTCACTACTTGATACGGAATTTCCGTAATAACGATCTGCTGTTTGCCGCCGCGCAAATCCTCGATCGCGGTTTTGGAGCGGACATAAATGCGCCCCTTCCCGGTGCGGTACGCTTCACGGATGCCTTCCTCGCCCATAATGATGCCGCCCGTCGGGAAATCCGGGCCTTTGACGATGCCCATCAATTCCTCGATCGTAATGTCCGGATTATCGATCATGGCGATGCAGGCGTCGATCACTTCGCGCAAATTGTGCGTCGGAATTTCCGTGGCGAAGCCAGACGAAATGCCGCTGACCCCGTTCACCAGCAGATTGGGATAACGGGCGGGGAGTACGACCGGCTCCTTCGTCGAATTGTCGAAGTTGTCCTTGAACAAAACCGTCCGCTTCTCGATATCGCGCAGCAGTTCCATCGCGATCTCCGACAATCGCGCTTCCGTGTAGCGCATCGCCGCCGCCGGATCGTCGTCCAGCGAACCCCAGTTGCCGTGGCCGTCGATGAGCGTATGGCCCATCTTCCATGGCTGCGCCATCCGCACCATGCCCTCGTAAATCGAGGAATCGCCGTGAGGATGGTAGTTCCCCATCACGTCGCCGACGGTTTTGGCCGATTTGCGGTACGGCTTGTCCGGCGTATTGCCCGCATCGTACATCGCGTACAAAATGCGCCGCTGCACGGGCTTCAGCCCATCGCGGACATCGGGAATCGCACGGTCCTGAATAATATATTTGGAGTACCTGCCGAAGCGGTCGCCGACGACCTCTTCCAAAAACGCAGGCAAAAACTGTTCTAATGTGCTCAACGCTCGGTCACCACTCTTTATGATCTATACGGAAATCGGCGCGATTCGCAGCCGCTCCCGTCTTACTCTTCGAATTCGGTAAAATCGACATTCTCGATGATCCATCGCTTGCGCGGGTCGACTTTGTCGCCCATGAGCGTCGATACCCGCCGCTCCGCTTTCGCGGCATCCTCGATCTGAACTTGCAGCAGCGTGCGCGACTCGGGATTCATCGTCGTTTCCCACAGCTGCTCCGGATTCATCTCGCCGAGACCTTTGTAGCGCTGAAGCTCGCTGTTTTTGCCGAGCTCCTTCATGACGATCTGCAGCTGCTCGTCGGTCCAGGCATAGCGCTGCGCCGCGCTTTTGCCGCCTTTTTTGGTCACCTTGTAAAGCGGAGGCTGGGCGATATACACTCTTCCCGTATCGATCAGCGGCTTCATATACCGGTAAAAGAACGTCAGCAGCAGCACTTGAATGTGCGCGCCGTCCGTATCGGCGTCCGTCATAATAATGATTTTGCCGTAATTCGATTCTTCAGGATCAAATTCCGGGCCGATCCCCGCTCCGATGGCGGAAATGATCGCCTTGTACTCATCGTTTTTCATCACATCGAGAAGCTTGGCTTTCTCGGGATTCATCGGCTTGCCCTTCAGAGGCAGTATCGCCTGATGCTTGGAATCGCGTCCCTGCTTGGCCGATCCTCCGGCCGAATCCCCTTCCACGATGAACAGCTCGTTGCGTTCAAAATCTTTCGACTGCGCCGGCGTCAGCTTGCCGTTCAGGTTCGAGCTCTCGCTCTTCCCCTTCTTGCCGCTGCGGATTTCTTCGCGCGCTTTGCGCGCCGCTTCACGGGCTTTGGCGGCTTGCACCGCTTTCTTCAGCATCATCTGCGCGACCTGCGGGTTTTCCTCCAGGAAAACCGCCATTTTATCCGCGACGACCGCGTCCACCGCGCTGCGCGCTGCGGCGCTGCCGAGCTGGTCTTTCGTCTGGCCGACGAATTCGACATCGCCCATCTTGATGTTGATAACGGCCATCATTCCTTCACGCAGGTCCGTACCGTCCAAATTTTTCTCTTTTTCCTTGAGCAGCCCCGCTTTGCGGGCGTATTCATTCATCACGCGCGTGTAAGCGGTCTTGAAGCCGGTTTCGTGCGTGCCGCCGCCGCGCGTCGGAATCGAGTTGACAAACGAAGCGATCGTTTCCGTATAGCCGTCGTTGTACTGCAGCGCAACCTCGACTTCGATTTCATCCTTCTCCGCCGCGAAGTGAATCACCTCATGCAGCACCGTCTTCTCTTCGTTCAAAAACTGCACGAACTGGCTCGCGCCGCCCTCGTACTGGAACGTCTCCTGCTTGTCGGTTCTTTCATCCTTCAAATTCACCTGCAAGCCCGAGTTCAAAAACGCGATCTCCTGCAAACGCTCGGCAATCGTATCATAGTTGACCGCGGTTCCGCCCTGGAACACCCGCTTGTCCGGCTTGAACGTGATCTTCGTTCCCGTACGGTTCGTATTGCCGGTCACGATCAAGCCGGTAACCGGCTCGCCCACATGCTCGACACCGGCATCGTCGACCCAATACTCGAACCGCTGCTTATGGATTTTGCCGTCGCGGTAAATTTCCACTTCCAGCCACTCGGACAGCGCGTTCGTCACGGAAGCGCCCACGCCGTGAAGCCCGCCCGACTTCTTGTAGCCCGCTCCGCCGAACTTGCCTCCTGCATGCAGCATCGTAAATACGACCTGCGGCGTAGGAATTCCCGTTTTGTGCATGCCGGTAGGAATGCCCCTGCCGTTGTCCTGCACCGTAACGGATTGATCCTTATGTATCGTTACATGGATCTTGGAACAATGCTTGGCGAGATGCTCGTCAACCGCGTTATCCACGATCTCCCAAATCAGATGATGCAGGCCCGACGAGCTGGTGCTGCCGATGTACATCCCCGGCCTTTTGCGCACCGCAACGAGTCCTTCCAGCACCTGAATATCATCCGCGCCATAATCCGACGCCGGGGCGCTCTGATTTGTCATTATATCTAGCTGCTCGGTCATCGAAGCCCTCCTTCATGTTTTTCCGTCAAAATAGTTCGTCAGCATTAATTCAATACATCTTTTCGCGTGAATACGGTAAATGAAACGATCAGGGAAGCGATCGCCCAGACGCTTAGTACGGTAAGCGAGAAAGCCAAATCCATCCCTTTTATCGGAGGAAGCGATCCTGTCAAATAATCGGTTAACTCCAGATTAACCATGAATAAATATTTGGCCGTTTCCCATGATGATACCATATTGGAAAGAATGGTGCCGGAAATAAGTACAGCCAGCATGACACCCATACCTGCCGCCGTTGAACGGATCAGCACGGACAGCATAAGCGACATCAAAGCGACGACCAGGGACGAGAACCAGACAAGCCCGAACTCCATCAACAGAAAGAACCATTGGTCGACCGCCCTGACAAGGCTGAAATCCACATTCGAACCGCTGAGCTGAATCCCGATAAAAACCGGCAGCGACCATCCATTGTAGCCGAAAACAACCCCGGAAATCAAATAGCACAGCACGCCCGTTGCCAAAACAGTCAGCGATGTAAAGAAGACGACGGTGATTAACTTACTCAATAGGATTTTCCAACGCCTTACCGGTCTTGTCAACAATAATTTAATCGTCCCCGTAGAATGCTCCGATGATACGATGTCCGCGGAAATGACCATAATGATCAGCGGAATGAACAATCCGACCGCATTTTTAACAAATTCGCGGGTAAAAGTGACCGCATTGGGCGAGTTAGGGTCGACATTTTTTTCTAAATAATAATTGGCGACCTGAATCTGCACCTTGAGCTGCTGCTTCCACTCGTCCGGCGTGCGGGCGCTGCTCAGCCGCTTTTCCCAATCGGCGATTTTTTGCCGCTGGTCCGCTCTCCAATCAGTAGTGCCGAACTGCTTCTGCGTATTTTCGGCAACGCGCATTTGCGCATACGTAAACATCGGAATCAATGCCAGTAAAATGAGGATGATGACGTAAAACCGTTTCTTTTTGATCATCTTGATGCATTCGTTTTTGACCAGCGCGTACATGCTACTCAATTCTTTCACCCTCCGTCAGGCTCAAGAACAAATCTTCGAGCGTAGGATTTTTGATTTCTACGGAATAAAGGCTGATTCCTGCTTGAATGAGTTCACGGCTAAGCTGGGGAACGTCCTCTTGATTCATCTGCACGGCGATGAACTTCATGCCGTCGCCCGCTTCCTGGCCTTCCGGCGACGCGTTTTCCTCGATCGCTTGCACCAAGGGCGAAGCGGCAAAAATCCGCTCGGCCGCATCTCCCGGACGAACCGTCCACACCACCTTGCCGCCCTGCGCGACCAAGTCTTCGACGGCCCCTACCTTGATCACTTGACCATGGCTGATGATCGCCACTCTATCGCACATTTGCTGAATTTCACTCAGCAGATGGCTCGAAACGAACAGGCTCAGGCCGCCTTCCGCCAATCGTTTGATGAACTCTCTCATTTCCTTGATTCCCTGCGGGTCCAGGCCATTCGTAGGCTCGTCCAAAATAAGCAGGCTCGGACGGCCAAGAAGCGCCTGGGCGATGCCGAGACGCTGGCGCATGCCCAGCGAGTACGTGCGCACCTTGTCGTGAATGCGCTGATCCATGCTGACAATTTCCACGACCTCGGCAATCCGTTTTTTATCCACATCCGGCAGCATCCCCGCGAAATGCTCCAGGTTTTCCCAGCCCGTCAAATACGGGTAAAGCTCCGGATTTTCGACAATGCAGCCGACATGCCGCAGCGCCTGATCGTGCTCTTTGTGGACATCGTAACCGCAAATTTGAATCGAGCCTTCCGTCGGACGGATCAAATCGACCAGCATGCGTATCGTCGTCGTTTTGCCTGAACCGTTAGGCCCCAAAAAGCCGAAAATTTCTCCGGCATATACGTCAAAGGATATCCCTTTTATGATCTCTTTATTTTTAATCCGTTTTTTTACGTTTTTCACAGACAATACCGTATTTGGACCAGGCGTCATTTCCCGTTCATCCCCCTACTTCAAAATTTGCACAATGCGGTCGGCAATACGATCGTAACCGTCCCCATTCGGATGAAAATGATCGGCTGAAGAAATATATTTGAGCAAGTTTTGCTCGAACAGGTCATATGTAGGCACAAGCACCATATTTTTGTATCGGTTCGTCATCTCAAACACATTGTTGTTCCACTTCTGGACAATCAGCGAGCCTTTCCGTTCCGGATCCAGATCGAGAAAAGGATGATACAAACCGACGTAGAGCATGACGGCGTTCGGATTCGCTTTATGGATGGCTTCTACGATGCCGTTCATTCTGTCCAGCGCGGGACCTACTCTTGCTGCCGCCGCTTCCGGGTTGAACTCCTGCGGATCTTCGGAGAAAATCCCGTTCCCTCCGTCAAAAAGGTCATTGCCGCCTATCGTCAGCAGCACGATATCCGCTTGCGCGATCGCATCCTGCGTCTTTTTCAATTCCAAATCTTTCAGCAACTGGCCGCTCCCATATCCTGGAATCGCCAGATTGTTCAATACAAAAACAGGCTTGCCGCTCTGCTGTTCCAGCTTCTCGCGAACGCGGCCGACATAGCCCTTGCCCGTATTGTCGCCTGTTCCGGCAGTCAATGAATCCCCCAGAGCGACGATCTGCAGTTTGTTTTTGGAGTCGATATACGTTTCCTTGCCGCTTTGCGGCGCAGAGATCGCATATTCGCTTGAGCCCGCTTTCGGAAACAAAATTTGATTAACCGCATAAATAAAGCCGACAACAAAAACGACCGTTGCTATCGTGGCCGAAAGCCCTACAATCCCCCAAATCCATCTGGATGATTTCAAAAAAAGTCCCTCCTGCGAATAAATGGCTTATTTCACTCTAAGAGTAAAGCTTCTTGCCGCATTTTGCAAACTTCTGTCAAGAGCGACAAAACCCTCTCTGCCGGGACAGAGAGGGTTTACGCGAAGCGGCTTAATGCACGCCGCCCGATGCATATTCAGTTCCGCAAGGCCCCCCGGCTTCATTGATTTCCAGCCGGATCTCGGAGCCGTCGTGCCTATAGATCGGGTAGTACCAATGAGCGATTTTTTGCGCTGAGATGCCCGTATAGTGACAAATAAACGCCCGGCGGAAGCGGTCCTGCGACGTATTCGGGTACGATCCGTGAATCATGCTGCCGTTAAAAAACAGCACATCCCCCGCCTCCAAACTCAGCGGGATCGCTTGGCGCCCTTCCGGCACGTCCACCTCTTCCTTCGTGAAGGACTGCTTCGGATCGGCATCGTGCGGGCATAACACGTCTAGCGTGTTCGTTTGCGGGACGACGAACAATCCCCCGTTCTCCTCGTCTGCGGCATCCACGGCAGTCCATGCGGCTATGCATGTGCCCGGCTCCACCTGCAAATAAAAGTTGTCCTGATGCAGCGCCTGCCCCTTCGCGCCCGGAGGCTTGAAATAAAACATGCTTTGCGCGGCAATCGGTTCTTCCTTCAGCAAATCCGCTAAAATATTCATGACTCTCGGATCAAGCATGTATGCCATCGAAAGATCATCGACCTTGTGCGGATGCATCATCCGCGGGTACATTTTCAAAATATCGTTCCCCGCTTCCTCGCGCGAAACCGGTTTAAAACAGCCGGGAATCGGCCCCGCAGCATGCAGCTTCATAAAGTGGTCCCGCAGCTTCTCCGCTTCCCCCGCAAAAAGCCCTCTTACAACCACATAACCTTCCCGATAAAATTGCTCCACCTGGTCTGGTGCCAACACGCCTCCAAGAGCTTTAGATTCCAAATTTAAAGCCTCCATTCCTTGTTGTCATTGTGTTTTTCACAATTCTATTTTAAAATGAAAACGCCAAAGGAGGAATGCATACAATGGCTAATAACCTTGATGATTCTGCTATTCATAAAGAAACACCGAGCCCTTCCCCCGGCGTTTTCGTAGCCGGACATTTCAAGGAACAGCCGGGCTACCTCGTTCATCGTTCCGGCGGCACCAGAGACTGGCTGCTCACCTACACCTTGGCGGGAACCGGCGCTTTTCAAATCAACCAAACTACGTACACCGTCCAAGAAGGCGATATCGCGATGTTGACGCCCGGAACTCCTCATCACTACTACACCCCACAGGATACCGTATGGGAATTTATGTGGGTTCATTTCATTCCGTCGCCATCGTGGTCATCGCTGCTGCGCCTTCCTCAAGCCGCCAAAGGGCTGCTTTTCGTCCAGTTGGAGCTAAAGCGGATACGTGAGCGCATCGCCGCCGCCTTTCAAAGATTGCTCCAAGACAGCTTGGAAACGGAAGCCGGAACACTCCGCATGCAGCTGTCCATGAATGCACTCGAAGAAATGGTGCTGCTCCTTGCTCAGGCAAGCGGTTCCGATAATAATCGGGCGCTTGATCCCCGTGTAACGCAAGTGATGGACCTGCTGAACCTGCAAATGAGCGAACCGCACACCATTGAATCTCTTGCAGCAAAAGTCGCGCTTTCCCCATCCCGGCTATCCCATCTTTTCAAAGAACAGGTAGGAGAATCCATTATGGAAACTTTGCAAAAAATCAGACTGCGCCACGCAGCACGCCTCCTGGAGTACACAACCCGGCAAATATCGGACATCGCAGGAGATGTAGGCTATCGCGATCCCTACTACTTCACCAAATTGTTCACAGGACTCTACGGAAAAAGCCCCACCAAATATCGAACCAACCTGCACAAGCGCGGCTAATAACTTAGAGGCTCCAGCCGCGCTCTCTTCCATCCATCTCACCAGCTACCTTATTCCCACTATCCCTTTTGCTCAGGCTCATCTATTTGCTGCTTTTCTCACATGGCCGTGTTCCCGCCAGCTACTCATATTCCCACATCCCTTCTACTCAGCTCATCTTTTGATGCCTTTCACATACTGCCGCGTTCTCGCCAGCTGCCCTTATTTCCACTATCCCTTTTGCTCAGGCTCAGTAATGGCTTGCTTTCGCCCCAGACTGCATTAGCAAGTCTGCTTGCAACTTTCCTGCTTGATCGGCTGTACTGACTTCACTGTCAAACTTCCTCATGAACGAAGGGGATAGTGGTCATAAGCGTCATCAAAAGATATAGCGCTCTGGATTACTCACCTCATAATATATAACCGCTAACGCATAACCGGCACATTGCGCGCAAAAGCCTGCTAAAATACATCTTTTTCGCTCCTTCATGCGCTTGTCTAAGATTATTCCTGCAATTCCGCAGGTTTTACCGCTCAAACTCCAGCTCAGCCCGGTCTCTCAAGCCGCTTTACACACGACTGACTTTCTTCGGCGATAAAACCGTATAAAAAAACTGCCCGATCGCCAAAGCAACCGGGCAGCATTAAGAAGTGTTAACCTGCATCCTGTAAAAATTTGTACTGGGCCTGGATAAGGCCGTAATATATTTTTCGCTCGTTCATCAATTCATCGTGATTGCCGCTTTCCATCATTCGGCCGTGGTCGAGGACGATGATTTTGTCGGCATTGCGAATGGTCGAGAGTCGGTGCGCGACGATGAACGACGTTCTTCCGGCGAGCAAGGTTTTGAGCGCTTCCTGGATTTTGAGCTCGGTTTCCGTATCGATGCTTGCCGTCGCTTCATCGAGAATAAGTATGCGCGGGTTCGCCAGCAATGCGCGAGCGAAGGAAATCAGCTGCCTTTGCCCCATGGAGAGCACGTTGCCCCGTTCCTGGACTTCGGTTTCATAGCCTTGAGGCAAAGCCGCTATAAAATCGTGCGCGTGGACGGCTTTAGCCGCTCTTTCCACTTCTTCATCCGTAGCGTCCAGCCGTCCGAAGCGGATGTTGTCGCGGATCGTGCCGGAGAAAATAAACGTATCCTGCAGCACGATGCCGACCTGGGAACGCAAGCTTTGGATCGTTACTTCGCGGATATCCTGCCCGTCGATAAGAACGCGGCCCTCCACCGGATCGTAAAACCGGCACAGCAAGTTCATGATCGTGCTTTTTCCCGATCCGGTATGGCCTACAAGCGCAATCGACTGGCCCGCTTTTACATCCAGGTTGATGCCTTTCAAAGCAGGTCTGCCGGGCTCATATTCGAACACCAAATTTTCGAATTTCACGTTTCCGGCAATGTCCGGCAGTTCTTTGGCGCCGGGAAGTTCCGCTACGGAAGGCTTTTCATCGATATATTCGAAGATTCGCTCGGAAGAGGCCATTGCCACCAACAGTTGGGAATACATTTGTCCCAAGCGGGTAATCGGCTCCCAAAAATATCCGATGTACGTTGCGAAAGCGACCAATAAGCCTACCGAGATTTCTTTGGATTGAATCATGTGGGCGCCTAGCCAAAACAAGATGCAGTAGCCGATCGCTCCCGTAATTTCGATAATCGGCCCGAAGCTTTGATTCAGCATTGAGGCGCGGTTCCACGATAGGCGGTTCACCATGTTCATGTTACGAAAAAAGTTAATATTTTCTTTTTCCTGCGTATACGCCTGGGTAACCCGAATGCCTTGAATGCATTCGTTCAAATGTGAGTTTAAACGCGACTGCTTGATCGTGACATCCTGCCACGCCCGGCGGATTTTCAGGCGCAATTTGGTCGAAATGAGAAACATCAGAGGGACGGTTACGATGATCGCCGCGCCCAATTTGAAATTATAAGAAAGCAGAATGATCATAATGCCGCAAAGCTGAACGCAGTCGATCAGCAAATTGACGACGCCGTTCGTGAACAGATCCTGCAAAGAGTTCACGTAATTCGTCACCCGAACCAAAACCGAGCCCGCAGGACGCGTGTCGAAAAAGCGAAACGAAAGCTTTTGGATATGGCTGAACAGATCGTGCCGGAGATCGTAGATGACGCGCTGGCCGATCATATTCGTGTAACGGATCCGGAACGTGTTGGCGACCCACTGCACGATATAAACACCGAACATAATGCCCATCAAGATGAATAAAAGCTGGCCGTCCTTCGGCGTGATCGCGCGGTCGATCGCATATTTAATAAGCAGCGGCACCGTCAGCTTCGTCAATGCGCCCACAAACATCATCACGATGATGATCGGCAAAAATTGCTTCGCGTAAGGCTTCATGTAACCGAATAGACGTCTAAGCTGGTTCCAGTCAAACGGCTTGTCGATCAGCTCGTCATCCTGATATACGAATCGCTGTCCGGACTGCGAATCTTCCGGCTGAGAGGAATTTCCGGCTTGCTTGGAAAAAGTGCTCAATGCGCCAACCTTCTTTCTAAAGAAGATGAATAGCCGTCTGCCTCCGCGCGCCCTTCCGTGCCTGGCTGATCCGCATACTGGATCCGGTAAGTTTGACGGTAAAGGCCCTCCTGCGCCAAAAGCTCCTGATGCGTTCCTCTTTGTACGATCCGGCCTTGATCCATGACGATAATTTCGTCCGCATGCTTCAGCGAAGAGATCCGGTGAGCAATAATAAACGTCGTACGGCCCTGCATGACTTCTTTGAATCCGGCCTGGATTTCATGCTCTGTTTCCATATCGACAGCGCTCGTCGCGTCATCGAGAATAAGAATTTTCGGATCTTTCAGCAGCGCCCTCGCGATTGCGATCCGCTGTTTTTGCCCGCCGGATAAGCCGAGGCCGCGCTCGCCGACAATCGTATCGTAGCCAAGCGGCAGCTCCATGATAAAATCGTGGGCTTTGGCCAGCTTGGCCGCGCGGATGATTTCTTCCATGCTCACGTTTTTGCGCCCGTAAGCGATGTTGTTGCGGATTGTAGAGGAAAACAAGAACGTTTCCTGAAAAACCGCCGCAATTTGGCTGCGCAGGCTTTCTACCTGGATGTTGCGAACATCCTTGCCATCGAAGGTGATATGTCCTTCCTTGACATTGTAAGCTCTCATCAACAGGCTGACCACCGTCGTCTTACCGGAGCCCGTGCTGCCCAGCAGTCCGATTACGGAGCCGGGAGGTGCATCGACGGAGAAATCGTACAGCGCCGGCTGTTTTTCGGGATAGGCGAAAGTAACCCGGTCAAAGCGAACATGGCCGCGAACTTTCGTTTCAGCCAGCGAAACGGCTTCCTGCTGATCTTTTACGTGTATGTACTGATGAAGAATTTCCAAAATCTTTTCGCCGGAAGCTTTCGTTTGAGTAAAGTTATTGATATGAAAGCCGAGTCCCCACATCGGGCCGATAATGTACCAAATGATGCTGAAGCACGCGACCAATTCGCCGAGCGTAATCGTTTCCTGAATGACCATGTAGCCGCCGGCTCCGAGTAAAAGAACGACGCTCAAGTTCGCCAAAATTTCCATGACGGGAAAATATTTGGCCCATATGTGCGACGTTTCCACGTTCATTGCCCTGTATTCTTCGTTATGAGTCGAGAACTTTTTTACTTCATGGGGCTCGCGGGCAAAAGATTTTACCGTGCGGACTCCCGTAATATTTTCCTGAACGGCCGTCGTCATCGTTCCCAGCGACTTGCGCACCAGACGAAACGCGGGATGAATCTTGCCTTCGAAACGAACTGCTGTAAAAACGAGGAAAGGCATGGAAACCATGGTGATGAGCGTCAGCTGCCAATTGATCGAAAACATCATGGCCATGCCGAAAATCAGCATCAAAAAGACGTTCAAAATTTGCGCGAAGCCAAAGCCGATAAAGTTCCGAATCGCTTCCAGATCCGCTGTCAGACGCGACATCAAGTCCCCGGTACGCGCCTGATCGTAATACTGAAACGACAAGTACTGCAGCTTGTTGTAAAGCGCGTTGCGCATATGGAACGCAACCCGATTTCCGAGCCTTCCTCCGCAAAGGCCGTGCAAAAACTGAAACATGCCTTTCAAAGTTACGACGCCAACGACAAAAAGCGACAGCTTCGGCACCAAGTCGAACCTTTGTTTCGTAATTACATCGTCGATCAAATAGCGAAGCAAATTCGGATACACGAGTCCAAGCGCGGTCGCTGTAACCAGGCATAGAATCGACCCGAACAACAGCTTCTTCTCCGGCCAATAGAACTCTTTCAGTTGCCTAAAGACGTCCACTTTTAAAGCACCCTCCTCAAGAAGGAAAATTGGGAAAAGCTGAGAAAGCGTTTCAATACTTAATGAATCTTATCACCATCCCCCTATCGGAGCAACGAGAGGATAACGGGATTTATACGCTTAAACCCGCATAACTCCACAAAAACTTGCAGGAATCCATGCCATTCTTGGATATCTTTCAAATCCTAAGATATGTAAGCCCTTACATGGCAATGCACCCAAAATAACATCATATGCTCGGGATTGTGAAAAAGATCACGACATATAAATTAAAAGGACGCTGCCGCTGTGATGTGCGGAAGCGCCCTTTTTTTAATCCATCAGCTTTTTCAGCTGCTGTTGTCTGGACAATAAATCGTCCAAATCGATTTTCATTTCCAATGCGTTCAAAAGCCCTCGAACGTGCTCGTTCAGCTGTTGGGCCAGCAGCTCTTGCAGCTCTGTCAGCCATTCTTCCAACTGTCTGGAATACGCCTGGTCAAGAGCCGACGTTTGCCGTTCCATGAGCTCGGACACGGGCTCGCTGACGCGGCTTTCCAGCTCCGCTCTCAGCTTGCTTTTGCCGTCGCCTTCAAAAAACTGCTTGGCGTTTTTAAAATAACCCGTCAGCAGCTTATCCGTTACTTCGCTGGCGTCAAAAGCCGTCGTTACCGAAGGCGTGTCAAACTTGCGGGCATCGTACTCGCCGCCTGCGAAGCCTTCCACGAGCTCGGCAAGCTGCTCTCCCCAGCGCTGCGCGCGGCGGCCGGACAGGCGATTGATCGCGTTCTCGATGCGCAGCGTCGTAGCCAGCACTTCCTGGGACAGATCGAAAACGATCATCCGCTGCAGCTCGTTCCATGCCAAACGGAGCGCCTGCTTCGGATCGCGCGCTTCCTCGCGGAACGTGGAAGGGTTGAAGGCGTAATTGTACAGCTCGCCGAAGCGGTACATCGTTCTCTGCTTCACGTAGTAAAGCAGTTCCTGGATTTCTTTGCGCAATTCTTTGACGTCTGCGCCGTGATCCGCTTCCCGAAGCAGCTTGACTCCCGCTTGCTCGGCCTGCTGGAGCTTGTCGATTTGCCGTTTGCGCTGTTCCTCCCCGGATTTGGCGCTTTCCAGCCATTGCTGCATCGTTTGAACCGCACGTTCCAGCTCAAGGTTAGCCGAATGAATGGCAACGTCGCTCAATTCGCCCAACGTAAACTGCAGGAAATCGTTCTCGAACGGACGAATGCCGGATTGGGCGACAAGCGCGGAATCTCCCGCTACTTTGCCCTCGGCGGCCAAATAGCTTGAAATCGGATAAATGCGCGGATTGCGGATGCCGTGCCGGAGCAAATTCGTCTCCACGTGCTTGACTACGCCGTCCAGCTCCTCCTCGCTTGCCGCAAGGTCGGCGGCGTTGACGATAAAAAACATTTTATCCATTTCAAAGCTGTCTTTGACGCGCCCCAACTGCAGCAGAAATTCGCGGTCCGCTTGGGAAAAAGCGTGGTTATAATAAGTGACGAAAAGAATCGCGTCCGCATTTTTGATATAGTTAAAAGCTACTCCCGTATGCCGCGCATTGATCGAATCCGCGCCAGGCGTATCAACGAAAATAATGCCTTGGTCAGTCAGCGGGTTGGAATAAAATAATTCGATAAATTCCACAAAGCACGATTTCGATTCATCGGCGACATAACCGGGAAACTCGTCTTTCGTAATCCGCAGCTCAGCGCCCAGATGGTCTTTGGCTGCCGTCCATCCTTTCTCGACGGCTTTGAGGAAGGAATAGTGCGGCTTGCCCTTGGGCGTTACGTCGGCGGGCGTCAACCCGCCGATGCGCGCGAGAGCCGAGGCCATATCGGACGCCTGGACGCCGAGCAGCTCCAGCGAGTACAAGACGTCCTGGAGGATGGCGTCGGCCGACTTCATCCTGACCTTGGCCGTACCGTGCGGCCAGCCTTCCTGCGGCGGCAGGATGCGGTTGATCGCCGCCGTCGTCGGGTTCGGCGACACCGGCAGGACGCGTTCGCCAATGAGCGCATTGGCGAACGAGGACTTGCCGGCGCTGAATGCGCCGAACAGCGCAATCGTGAACGTCCGCTCGCGCAGACGTTCCGCTTTCTCGCGCATGGCGCGCGCGAGCGACTTCATCGACGGCAGCCCGTCGATGAGGCCGGAGGCCGTCTGCAGCGCGGCGGCCTTGCGCTCCATGCGCCCCCCGTGTTCGCCTGCGGGGAACACGGAAGGCGCAGCCGCAGCATCCTCAGGTGCTGCCGCCGGAGCCGAGACTGCCGCCGCCGTGGCGGCAGCCTGCAGGATCGCGCCCATGGAGGTCGTGTGCAGCCCCCCGCTCTGCGGGGCGGCTGCCGGCTCCTCCATGGCTCGGAACTGCTGCAAATCCGGCAGCGCCGGCGGAACATGCTTCCGCCAGCCGGCCATTTGCAGCAGTTCCGCCTGCGCAGCGGCCTCGACGGCCTCGAGCCGCTGCAGCTCGCTGTAGGCGCCGAGGCGTTCGCCCAGCGCCGCCAGCTCTTCGGCAAGCGTCGCAGCCGCTTGCGACGTGCGCTCGCGGACGGCCAGCGCGAGCCGGTCGATCAGCGCAAACGCCTGTTTGCGGTACTGCTGCTTGATGTCGCCGCCGACCTGCTTCATGAAGTTGAGCGTGTATTCGCCGCCGAACACGGCGCCAGGGTTCACCTGCCCCGCCAGCCATGCCGGCGAGACGTCCGCTTTCAGGGCTTCGATGTCCGCGGCCAGCGCCTGGCTGTGAAGCCCCTGCCGCTCGGCCGCCTTCTTCAAGGCGTCCCGGAGATGCCAATCGAGCTGGGCTTCCACCTGCTCGGCCAAATCCTCCTGAAACGCCTGCAGCCGTTTCTCCGTCTCCGCGGCCGTCTGCGCTGCCCGCGAGAAAAAGCCTACCTTGAACCCCGGCTTGCGGCTCTCCAAATACGCGTGAGCCTTATCCCGGGTCAAGGCCGGTGTAATGTTGGCGTTCTCGATGATCACGCCAAGCTCTTTGCGCAGCGCCGCCGTTAACGTTTCCGGCAGCGCCTGCGCCTCCTCCAGCTCGCGCCGCTTCGCCTCCGCGAGCTGCCGCACTTCCTCCACGTCGCCATCCTGGCGGATCGCTTCGATGAGCTCCGCCTTCAGCGGCTCATTCCGCTCCGCCACCCAGCTGCCGTGCTCGGCCGCCAAATAGCGCGCGGATGCGTCGATGCTGCAGCTGCGCAGCAGCTCACCGCGCTCGATCAAACCTTGCAGGAGCCATCGCAGTTTCGCATATTCGTTATGCGGATGGCCCGGCTCCTTCATCGTGACATACAGCAGGCCGTCCGGCTCGATGCCCCAGCTTAAAAAAGCCTGCTTCGTTCCCTCCTGATACTGTTCGAAAGGGAGCTCCCGCTCTTTATGCTTGTCGATCATATTGACGACGAGATAGAGCGGCTTGCCCCACTCCTTCATCTTCTTCGTGAAAGCCAAATTCACTTCCGACTGCACATGGTTGTAATCCATGACATAGAACACGACATCGGCCAAATGAAGCGCCGATTCCGTCGACTGATGATGCGCGTCATCCGTAGAATCGATCCCGGGGGTATCGAGCAGCGCCGCATGTTTCCCCAGAAAAGCGATCGGATACGTGATTTCCACGGATTCGATATCCGTACCATTGACGCAGTACGCTTCCAATTCATCGAGCGGAATAACGACAGCGCTGCGGTCTTCGCTTTTGTGACGATGCGTTACATGCGCCCCCGGCTCGCCGTCCCGAATACTTACAATATTTGCACTCGTCGGAATCGGGCTGGAAGGCAGCAGCGGGTGTCCGCACAGCTGATTGATCAACGTCGATTTCCCCGCCGAAAAATGCCCGCAAAACGCAATATTCATTCGCTCCGAGCTTATTTTATCGAGAAGCTGCTGCAGCTTCCCCGCGTTATCCGCGTCTCCGGCTTGTTTTACCGCGTCCCGCATCTGTTTGATTGCTTCCGGTATGGACGCAATGCCGGGTTCTGCCAACTGATTCATGATCTATTCTCTCCTGACTCACGTACAAAAAGCACCGATGGATTCACTTCGGTTTTAAGTGTAATGCCCCGGTCGGATTTAGTCAATTTAAGCAAAAAAATCTCCGCAAGGGAGATTTAAGAAATGGCCGCTTTTTCAGTTTCCGGCAGGAAAATTTCGAACACGTCGCGATGCTGCAAAATCGTAATGTCGGAATCTTTTACTTTCATCACGACAACTTCGGGCTTCGTTTTCATTTTGTCTATGTAGTTTTGAGGAACTTCACCGGATTCGCTGACGGTTACGCCTTCAATGATCTTTTCTTCGTTTTCTTGCAACGGCGTTTTGATCACTTCTTCATAAATATCGGAAAACAATTCAAAACTATTGGTGTATACGGCGATGCATTTCATTTCCATCCCATCCTTTGTTTACTTATCAGTTCTTTTTAGTAGCTTTCCTAGTTACACTTGGTTTCATACGTTTTTTACCTTCCCGGCAGTGATCCAGCAGCGGGCAAATGCCGCATTGCGGGTTTTGCGCCTTGCAATGGTACCTGCCGAAAAAAATGAGACGGTGGTGAGTCTGTGTCCATTCCTCGCGGGGAACTTTCTGCATCAGCTTCTTTTCAACTTCAAGGACGGAATCGTCCCATCCGGCAAGCCCAAGCCTCTTGGAAACCCGCTCTACGTGCGTGTCGACAGCAATGGCCGGCACTCCGAAAGCGTTCGATACGACGACATTGGCCGTTTTGCGGCCTACGCCGGGCAGCTCGACCAATTGCTCGTGCTTCTCGGGAATTTGTCCGTCATACTTGTCCAGTACAAGTCGGCATAACTTTTGAATGTTGCTTGCCTTATTCCGAAACAGCCCGATTCTGCGAATATCTTGCTCCAGCTCCTCAAGCGGTACAGCCAAATAATCTCGAGGATGCTTATATTTTTGAAACAAGGATTCCGTAACCTTATTTACCGTTTCATCGGTACACTGCGCCGAGAGCAGCACGGCAATCGTCAGCTCGAACGGATTGCTGTGATTCAGCTCGCAATGCGCATCCGGGAACATTTCGCCGATTGTGTCTAAAATGTGTCTTACCTGCTTTTGAGTCATCGTTATTATTCCTTGGGGCGTAATATTTTCAAGTGTATCGAATTGTGACTGCAGAATCAATGCTTGAAAGCGTTAAAATGAGAACATTTTTTAAAACTTATCTGATTTTAAGGAAAGTCCGCAGAAAAAACAACCGTCTGTCCCAGGATCAGCTCCTGTTAAACAGACGGATGCGGAATACATTTCGTTCAAATTTACTGCTGGTCCATCTCGACAATTTTGTCATCCAGCACATAAATCATAATTTGGTCGCCTGCTTTGAAAGAGCCCGCGGTTACGGTGTTCGCGCCTTTGTGGAAATATGCCCTCGGATACAGGCTGTAGGAAGTTTTGTCTGCCGAGCTCGTCGATTTGAAGATCATTTGGTTAACGATGTTATTATAGCTGGAAAGCTCTCTCTTGGCCGCTGCAGCCACTTGAATGATCGTTCTGTCGGCCGCGTCCTTATTGACCTGGACCCGGTCGCCGACTTTAATCGAGTTAAAGTTAAGCACCGACCCGCCGTTCAGCTTCACCGCATAGTTGCTGCCGGCGTTCACAACCTGATTTTTGCCGGTAAAGTCTTGCACGGTCAAGCTCGTGCTCGTCGGATCGACAGCGATGACTTTGCCTCTTACCGTGTCGGTCAGTTCCACCTTCACGACAGATTTGCCCTTGTAAGTCAGCCTCACATACTCATCCGCCAAAATATCCGTAATCGCGCCCGCCGTCTGATCGGACTTCATGATCGGAACGCTGTCCAGGCCGACCGTGTAAGTCGTGTTATTATCGTCCATAACTGTCAACTGCTTGCTATTGACGTTCGTGGACACCACTTTGTACAGCCCTTTTTTGCTGATTACGATATTCGTTACGATCGTTTGGTCATAGCTCAAAATGATACCGACGTTATCCCCGACTTTCAAATCGGAAAGCGCGCTGGTCTCTCTGTTAGGAATTTCCACCGTTGGCGCATATGTAAGCTTGAAGGTCAAGCTTTGCCCGCTGTCGGTTTTGATCGTCACATCGTTGGACTGCAAATTCAACTGCGTCAAGGTGCCGTTCAGCTGTGTCGACATCTGGACGGAAGTCACGTTGTTTTTGGATACGAGCAGGTCGACGTATTTGCCGGTACTGAACGTTGTGTTGAAGCTTGAGAAAGGCAGCGTCGTCCCTGCGTATTTAATCGTCGTGGAATCGGTCAACTGGTATGCGTGCGGATTTCCCGAGTTGTCTTTAACCGTCAAAAATTTGCTTGTAGGTTCGTAGCTGATAATTTTCGCAAAATATAAGTTCTCGATGGAACGGTTTGTCACTGTAATCAAAGTCACTTTATTGTTCAGCACGTCCAGCTTCAAGGAATCTCCGGGTGCAATGTCGTAAATGCTCGCCGTAGTCAAGCCGTTGATTTGCACCTGCACGTTATCGCCCAGTGCATATGCCGCCAACGCGCCGCCATTCGGTTTGACAATCGTGAGGAACGATTTGTCGTCACTCAGCTCTTTCAGCGTTCCTTCGACGCTGACGCCCACATCCGCCTGCTTCTTGACGAGAATTTTCACGACTTCGCTGTTCGTTACGGTATATTCAACCGAATCGCCCACATGCAGCGAATTGATGTCGATCAAGCTGTTGTCCGGCAGCGTAACGATCAAATTGCTGGAAAATCCGAATGCTTCCGTCTTCCCTGTCGTGCTTTCGAGCAGCCCCAACTGGCGCGTATCCTTGTTAATCGTCTGAATGACGCCGAGCGCCGTTTTGTTCACAGGCACCTGCTTGACGATGATCGACGTAATTTTGGTGCCCTTGGTCAGCCTGTTTCTTCTCAGTTCGACAACGCTGCCCTCGACGACGGAAGCAAGGCTGAGTCCCTTGCCGTTCGTGTCCGTTACGGCCACATCGGTGGCAAGCTCATAGCTTTCGTAATCGTCCAGCGTAGCCTTCAAGCCGCTAATGTTTAATTTCAGCAGCTTGCCGTCGTAGATGTCCATTTGCAGTTCGTCCTTGACGACTTCCACATAGTATGCCGTACCGCCTACCTGCACGATGGAAACCTGGTACGTTTCCTCGATCGTTTTCGGATCGATGACCGTATCGTTTTTGTTTCCGTAAAATACGGTGTTCGGAGCCAGTTTATATGTGCTCGTATTGCCGTCGCTATCGCTGATCGAGATGGTGCCGCTCGTCAGGCTCGTCAAATAGCCCCGGACCGCGCGCTGCGGCAGCGTAGTCAAATCCTTCTGGGACCGGCTGAGAAAAGCGGCCATTTGAGCCCGTGTGACGGCTCCTTTAGGCTGGAAAGTTCCGTCCTCGAAGCCGTTGACGATTTGCAGCGATACGGCGGCATTCACGTAACCGAGCACCGAATAGCTGATATCGTTGTTATCCTTAAACGAAGTCGCCTGGGAAGCCATGCTTTGCGCAGTCGACTGCTTGCCGATAGCGCGGATGACAACTTCCGCCACCCATTCTCTCGTCGCTTTGCGCTGGCCCCATTTATCTTTGGACTTATCGCCCTGCGCCCTTGTTTTTTCTTCCTCGTTCGTAATCAGCCCTTTTTGCAGCGCCAGCGCCACATAATTGCGGGCATAGTCGTCCACCTGTATGAAGTCCGGGAAGACGGTTGCGGATGTCATCGATTTCGCGTCGCTTTCAAGGCCCATCATTCTCGTTGCCATGATCAGCACATCCTGCTGGGAGACGGAGTTCTCCGCACGGTATGCGCCATCCTCATAGCCTTCGATGATCCCTTCCAGAGCAAGCTTGGAAATGTGCCTGATCCCCCAGTAATCCGCGCCTACGTCCGGGAAAGACGATTTCACATTGCTTGCCGTTCCTGTAGAGGTTGTGCCCGTCGATTCCGCCGCCCAAACGGCCGGAGTCCCTGCAAGGCTCGTTATGATCAAAGAGCTGAGCAGCGCGTTCGCTAATTTCTGTTTTTTCATCGTTTGTAAAAACTCCTCTGCATGTTCATTTAATTAGGCCGTTTGATCGGATACGGCAAATCCATATGCCCCATCAAACTTTCCACCTGCTTGCCGTCTTTCAGTACGTAGATATCTTTGACTTCCGCAAATTGAAATGCCGTTTTTTTCAGCGCCTGCAAAAACAAATCTTCACCCGGTGCGCCTAACTGGCTGTTCGGGCCCATTTTCAGATCGATCTTAAGAGCGCCTTTTTCCTTATCGAAAGCAACGCTCTGGAATGTCACATCGTCAAATAAGGACACCGCCTTGGGATCGTCATTCGCGGTCAAAACTTTCAAAGCGGCCGCATATATGTCTTCGTCTTTCTTGTAAGAAACGGTGACATCCTTTTCAACGAGCTTTATTTCGTTCTCATCGGTGTAGTAAGCCTTGATTTTCTTTTGCTTCAAAACCTCGGGAGTAGCCGTCGGCTGCGGACTTTGAGTCGCTTGCGCCTGCTGGGTCGGCTGCGGCGTCTGTGACGGCGCGCTGCCGTTTAGCGCAGCCTTTTGCCCGCATGCGGTTACCGTTAAAGCGATTGCGCTTACTAGAAGCGCTCCTTGAATCACGCGGCTTATTCTAGTCATCTCACTCACTCCTTATTTGACGTTCAAGTATTCTTTGATGGCGGACACTAAGGAGGCAGCTACTTGATCCTGAAAAGCTTCCGAGTACATGGCGGCTTCATCGCCTTTGTTCGATAAATACCCCACCTCTACGAGAACGGCGGGCATCGTCGTCTTGTGCACGACCCTGAAATCGCCTATCCGAACCCCGCGGTCGGGCAATCCGGTAGCGTCGGAAACGTATTTGTGAATGACATTGGCAAAAGGCAAGCTTTCAGGATTGTAATAATAAGTTTCGGTTCCGCTAATGTCGGCTTTGTTAGCCTTGTTGCCATGAATCGATAAAAAGACGTCGACTTGATTGTCGTTGGCAAAGGCAACCCGATCGTCCAGCTCGACAAAAGTGTCGTCGCTTCGCGTCATTAACACTTCAATTTGCTTCTCCTTGGCAAGAAGGACTGATACTTTCTTCGCCATCGCAAGCGTAAAATCCTTCTCCTTCCTCCCGTTCAGCGAAAGAGCGCCCGGATCTTTGGCGCCATGTCCGGCGTCAATGACAACGCGGATGTGGTGCTCCTCAATCGAAGCCGACCATTCGTTAGGCTTCTTGGAAGTCTGAATCCGGTAATCGACGGCGCCTTTGAGATCGAGAATGACCCTGACCGTGCTCGGATTGTCGGAAAAGTTGGAAAAGCGAACCTTCTGCACCAAAGGATGCTTGGAATCGAGTTCGCCGATGTTGTTCACCAGCTTTTTGGCGAGATTGTCGTCCAGAACCATATTCGGAAAATCGAACACGATCCTGTTCGGGCCGGATAGTTTGAGCCTCGTAGGGACGAGCGTGCCGTCTTTGGCCTTGACGATCAGTTCCTTATCGGTCAGCTCGATGGACGTCAGCAAATGCGCGTTCGCGTCGGCCGGCTTCGAGCCCGCCGCAGTATCGGTGCCTGTTCCGCCATTCGCAGCAGGCGGCTTTGGCGTAGGCGCCGGAGTGCCCGTTCCGCTCGAAGGCTTCTCATTTACAGCCGGCGCCCCCGGTTTGACGGTTCCCGTCCCGGAATTGTCCCCCTCCGCGACGGGGCCCGTCACAGGCTTGGAAGGCACATCGGCTTCTTTGAACATATGTACGGAGGAAGTCGGCTGATCCCAGTTGAATTTCACGCCCATCAGCTCGCCTACAAAACGGAGCGGCAGCATCGTATTGCCGTTCACAATGACGGGAGCGACTTCCATCTTTGTCTGTTTCCCTTGGATCGCAGCGACTTTGCTGTCGATGACGAGCTGGATGTTTACGTCGTCTTTCACGATCGTCACTTTTCGCGCAGCTTCATCCCAACTGATTTTCGCCCCGATTTCTTCGACAATGACGCGAACGGGCACAATTGTGTTGCCGTTTACAATTTTTGGCGCAACTTCGTCTGTGACAAGCAGCTTTTCGTTCATATACAACTTGATCGGCTTCTCGGTCTCAGCCCCGAATGCGGCGCCCGGCGCCAACAACATAGCTAAGCACATACTCGCTAAAACTACAGGATATTTCATCATTCACCTCTATGTAATGTCGGAATTGGGCATAGTTCCACAAATAGCAATCTGCAACGTTTATACACGAACCATTTCAATAGTACAAATTACGATTACAGCTGACAGCAAATCCACCACCTTACGACAAACTAGTAACCTATTAGACGCGAAAACCTGCCAAAAGTTGCAAAGATCGCAAAAAAAGAAGCCTCCGGAAACCGGAAGCTTCTTGCATTACGGGCAGTTATTATTTATAAGCCAGACGCGCTTGGTGAGCTTCTTCATAGGCGGTGATTTTGTCCGCATGCTGAAGCGTCAGACCGATGTCGTCCAGACCTTGCAGCAGGAACTGGCGGCGGTGCTCGTCAAGCTCGAAGCCGATGCTGAGGCCGTATTCGTCGGTCAGCTTGTTGTTTTCGAGATCGACATGCAGCTTGTAACCGTCATGCTTCGCCGTGCGCTGGAACAGGTCTTCCACCTGCTCTTCGGACAGCTTGATCGGCAAAATGCCGTTTTTGAAGCAGTTGTTGTAAAAAATATCCGCATAAGACGGAGCGACAATGACGCGGAAGCCGAAATCCTGGATCGCCCAAGGCGCGTGCTCGCGGGAAGAGCCGCAGCCGAAGTTCGCTCTGGAAATGAGCACGGACGCTCCTTGATAGCGGTCCTGATT
The DNA here is from genome assembly GCF_056120505.1 of Paenibacillus sp. sgz302164. Classification (NCBI taxonomy): domain Bacteria; kingdom Bacillati; phylum Bacillota; class Bacilli; order Caryophanales; family Paenibacillaceae; genus Paenibacillus; species Paenibacillus sp. sgz302164. The sequence continues at coordinate 358,961 of NZ_JBVYOL010000007.1, forward strand.
CAGCGGGAAGCTCTCGATAACGTTCCCTTTTTCATCCCATCTCCATTCGAAGAAAAGGAATTGTCCGAAACCGGAACGCTCGATGCGTTTCAAAAATTGTTTAGGGATAATTGCGTCTGTATCTACATTCACACGGTCAACCGGACCGACAAGGCCCGTATGTTTTGTAAAAGCTTCCATAGTCTCATTCTCCTCCGAAACTTGATTTCAACAAATTAGGCTTGCTGGTAGGCTTTGATTTCCCAGTCGCGCACATCGACGAAATGTCCTTGAATCGCTGCAGCCGCAGCCATTGCCGGAGATACGAGATGCGTGCGTCCGCCGCGTCCCTGACGTCCTTCGAAGTTACGGTTGGACGTGGATGCGCAGCGTTGTCCCGGTTGCAGAACGTCCGGATTCATCGCCAGACACATGCTGCAGCCGGCATCGCGCCATTCGAAGCCTGCTTCGGAGAAGATTTTGTCCAGGCCTTCTTTTTCCGCCTGGATTTTCACGCGGCCGGAACCCGGAACGACGATTGCCGTTACGCTCGGATCCACTTTGTAGCCGTTCGCGATAGCCGCCGCGGCGCGAAGGTCTTCGATCCGGCCGTTCGTGCAGGAACCGATGAAGACATAGTCCACTTTCAGCTCCGTCATTGGAGTACCAGGCGCCAAGTCCATATATTCAAGCGCTTTTTCAGCCGCTTTGCGTTCATTTTCGGTTGCGAAGCTTTGCGGATCCGGAACAAGAGAAGTGACGCTCGTGCCCATGCCAGGGCTTGTGCCCCAGGTCACTTGCGGGATCAGGGAATCCGCGTCGAATTCGACAACGCGGTCGTAAGTCGCACCTTCGTCCGTAACAAGCTGCTTCCACTCGGCTACGGCAGCATCGAATGCAGCGCCTTGAGGCACATATTCGCGTCCGCGCAAGTAGTTGAAAGTCGTTTCGTCAGGAGCGATCAGGCCAGCTCTTGCGCCCGCTTCAATGGACATGTTGCACACAGTCATGCGCTCTTCCATCGAAAGGCCGCGGATCGATTCGCCGGTGTACTCGATCACGTAGCCGGTAGCAAAATCCGTGCCGTATTTCGCGATAACGCCGAGGATCAAATCTTTCGCCGTTACGCCCGGCTTCAGGCTGCCGTTGATGCGCACTTCGAGCGTTTTGGCTTTGGATTGCTGCAAAGTTTGCGTAGCGAGCACGTGCTCCACTTCGCTTGTGCCGATGCCGAAAGCAAGTGCGCCGAACGCGCCGTGCGTGGAAGTATGGCTATCGCCGCAAACGATAGTTTTGCCCGGATGCGTAAGGCCAAGCTCAGGACCCATAACGTGCACGACGCCTTGGTCGATGCTGTCCAGGTCGAACAGCGTCACGCCGAAATCGCGGCAGTTTTGGGAAAGCGTATCGATTTGCTGCTTGGAAATCGGATCCGTAATGTTGAAGCGGTCTTTCGTCGGAACGTTATGATCCATCGTCGCAAAAGTCAAATCGGGTCTGCGCACTTTGCGGCCCGACAATCTGAGGCCTTCGAACGCCTGTGGCGAAGTTACCTCGTGCACCAGCTGCAGGTCGATATACAAAATGCTAGGTTTGCCTTCTTCCGAATGAATAACGTGGTTGTCCCAAATCTTTTCGAACATCGTTTTTTTACTCATACCCAGTCACCTCTTGTTATAAAATCCGCTCTAAAATAAAAAGTATTGCCCTCATGTCGTATCTTAACATTTTATTTATTATTACGCCAAGATATAATAACTATAAAGTTGATAGGAAATAACAATAAACCAACCAGCCGGCAGGCACAAAAGGAGATGCTGACCATATGGAACTACGCCAGCTGCAATATGCTATACAAATCGCGGCGGAACGCAACTTTTCCCGCGCTGCGGAGAAGCTGCACATCGCCCAGCCCTCACTCAGCCAACAGCTGTCCAAGCTGGAAAAAGAAATCGGCGTCCTGCTGTTTCAGCGCAGCACGAACTCGGTTGAGCTGACGCATGCCGGCTCGCTTTTTGTAGAAAAATCGCAAAAAATTCTCGACATGGTCGAGCAGCTGAAAAAAGAGATGGAAGACATTTCGCAAATGAAAAAAGGCCGCCTCGTCGTCGGCAGCATGGCGATTACCGGCTCCACCATCCTGCCGTTTGTCGTCCCCGCGTTCCAGGCCGCGTATCCGGATATCGAAATTTCGCTCGTTGAGGAGACGTCCTTCAACCTGGAGACGCTCACCTCGAACGGCCAAACCGACATCAGCCTCCTCTCGCTGCCGCTCCGCGAAGACTCGCTCGTGTACGAGACGCTGCTGGAGGAAGAAATCGTCCTCGCCGTACCGCCGAAACACCCGCTCGCCCTGAGGCGGGAACCGGTCGAAATCCGCGAGCTGGAGAAGGAAGCTTTCATCGCCTTGAAAAAAGGCCAAGGCTTCCGCAAGCTTACGCTTGATTTGTGCCAAAATGCCGGCATCGCGCCGAACATCGTGTTTGAATCGAGCAACATGGAAACCGTGCAATCACTGGTCGCCGCAGGCATGGGCATCGCCTTCGTCCCTTATTTGATCTCGCGCAGAAGCTTCGGCGAGCTGGCCCCTGTGCACCTGCCGCTGCTCGGCCGTCCGACGCGGACGCTCGTTATCGCCTACCGCAAGGGAAGATACATTTCAAAGGCGGCCGAAGCTTTTGTGGCGACCATGAAAGACGTCATGAGCGGCATCATGTCCAGGTAAAAGGAGGCGGTAGCCTGTGAAAAAAACGCAGCGCCTCATCGAGCTGATGATGGCGGTCAACGAACGGATGCAGTTTACGGTCAAAGACATGGCCGAGCAGTTCGGGGTTTCCGAAAGAACGATGCACCGAGATTTGCAGGAATTAAGCGGGCTCGGCATGCCGCTCTACACCGAGTTCGGACCGCACGGCGGATACCGTCTGCTGAAAAAGCGGATGCTGCCGCCGATTTTGTTCTCGGAGCAGGAAGCCGTGGCGATGTTTTTCGCTTTCCAGTCGCTGCAGTATTACGGGACCCTGCCTTTCGAGGCCGAGTCGCTGTCCGCGCTGAACAAGTTTTATCATTACTTGCCGGAAGACGCCAAAACCCGCATCCAATCGATGAAAAGCAGAGTCTCCTTCTGGTCGCCGACACGCACGCAAAGCTCCCCTTACCTGGAGCAAATTTTGGAAGCCGCTATCGGACAGCAGCCGCTGCAAATCGCGTACGACTCCAAGAACGGCCCTTCCGAACGGACCCTGATGCCGATCGGCATTTATTCGCATAACGGATTTTGGTACTTCCCGGCATACTGTTTTCAAAAAGACGCCCTGCTGCTGTTTCGCGCCGACCGGATTTTGTCGCTGGTGCCGTGCGCCGAACCGCCTTACCCGCTGCCAGAACGATTGCGAACGTACACGATCGCCGATTGGCTCGCGGCGGAGCCCGACGGTGAGCGGCAAAAGGTCGCCCTGAAGGTGAAACTGACGCGCGGCGGCGTCCGCGCCTACGAGCGGAGCCGCGCTTTCGGCGGTGTAATCGAGCCGGCTGAAGGCGGCGGCGGGCTGCTCACAGCCGAGATTCACCGGGAAAACATCGAATTTTTCGCCGGTTATTTTCTCGGCTTCGGCGCGGATGCCGTTGTGCTGGAACCCGCGGAAATGGCGCATTGGATCCGCCAGCAGGTCCGAGCGCTCTACGATGCATACGGATGAGCAGTTCGGGTGCATGGATGAGCCGCTCGTCCCCCAAACTGCTCACCCGTGCACCAAGCGACTCAACCGCGTCCCTCCGAACTGCTCAACAATAGCTCGAGTGACTTATCCGCGTACCCCGAACTGCTCAACCGTCCCCCCCCGGGTGGCTCATCCGCATGCCCTGACTGCTCAATCGTGGTGAGACGATCGTTTGAAATAGTATGACAAGAGTTGTCAATGATTCGTTGTATGATCGAGCTGTACTCAATTTTAAAGGAGGCAGCATTCGAATGAGCAAACATGTCGGTACGTTAAAAGGAAAAATAGCCCTCGTTACGGGGTCCAGCCGCGGAGCGGGAAAAGGGATCGCTCTCGTGCTTGGCGAAGCCGGAGCCACCGTCTACGTGACAGGACGAAGCACGCGCGCAAAAACTGCGAGAGAGGACTTGCCGGGCACGATCGAGGATACGGCGGATGAAGTCACGCGCCGGGGCGGTCTGGGCATCCCCGTCCGCTGTGATCATACGGAGGATGGCGAGGTCGCCGCCTTGTACGAACAGATCAAGCGGGAGCAGCATGGACGGCTCGACCTTGTCGTCAACAACGCCTGGGGCGGTTACGAGGGCTACGATGACGTCGACTTCCTCGCTCCCTTCTGGGAGCAGCCGATGGTCCGCTGGGACAAAATGTTCGACGCCGGGCTGCGGGCGCAGATGGTTTCGAGCCGCTTAGCCATGTCCCTCCTGCTCCCGCGGAAGAGCGGCTTGATCATCAATACCGGCGTGTACCCGGACATCGGAGGCAATTACCCGGTTAACGTGTTTTATGACACGGTCAAACGGGCTGTCACCAACATGACCCGCGGCATGGCGCTCAATTTGCAGGCGAACGAAACCGGAATCGCCGCGCTGGCCCTGGCTCCCGGCTGGATGCGAACGGAGGACGTATGCCGTCATTACGGCATCGAGCAAGACGATGCCGATTTCACGCGCATCGAAGCGCTGCGGCAGACCGAATCGGTCGCCTACATCGGCCGGGCGGTCGCCGCATTGGCCGCCGACCCCGATGTGATGAGCAAGTCGGGCCAGCTTGTGGAAGTCGGAAACCTCGCCGCGGAGTACGGCTTCACGGATATCGACGGCACACAAATTCCGCCGTTCCGCGTGTAATTTGATTGACGGGTGGACATGAGTCCTCCCGTTTTTTTGCGCTGCCGTAGCTGCCCGGCCAGGAGAGCCTACGAACGCGTGCGGCTCTCAGCGCGCGGTGTTCCGCTGCGTGACGTCGGTCGGTGTTGTGTTGCATGACGGTGGTCGGAAAAGTGCAGGCTTTTGTTTGATTGTAGCCCATTTGGCAAAAAACCTGCGAAAGTGCAGGCTTTTTCCACGAAAGTAGCTCGTTTTGGCGAAAAGCCTGCAATTGTGCAGGAATTTTCGATGAAAGTGTGTTCAACGTCCGCGTGGAGCAGAAATTACTGCAGATTTGCAGGAATTTTGCGTTGCTAGCATATTAACGAGCAAAAAGATGTACTTTTGCAGGTTTTCTCCGCGCACCAAGTAGATGTGCTGCTTTATCGGGCAAGTTTATCGGCAGTCTCGCATCCACATGTCTTCAGCACGCGATAGTTTGTTATACTATTCTGCCTCAATGAGCAGTTAAGTGGCAGAGGGTGAACCTTTGCGCGGTAGTTTGAACCGAAGCCGGCAATTGGGCTCGAGCAGTTCGGCCTGGCTGAACGGATCGACGGCTTGGTCTGGCGGTCGGACCAGTAGCCAGCGTTTTTTTCGGGCTTCACCTCGGCGGACAGACGGTCTGGATTGGGCAGTTCGGTCTGGCGGACCGTCGGTCCGGCGGCCTACCGGACCAACTTGCTTGCCGCCACTTGCCGTGGAACGGCAACCTGGCTTCTCCTCCGCATCATCATAAATTTCCCGCAAACGTAAACCATTTTGCACTTACACGCATACGATATATCAAAAATTTTTATGATTTAACTAATAATTATTTATAATTAGTGAGACTAGTACAGCATCAGATTTAAAATAGTAAATATGTGGAAATTATGATATAGTCGAAGAAAAAAGAGGAATCGACTATGAAAAAACGAGAGTATGCCGTCCAATTAACTCCTGATGAACAAAAGAAGCTGCATGCTATCTGCTCCAAAGGAAAGGCAACCGCCCGTTCGATCAGACGTGCGCAAATCCTGCTCGGCGTGGACGAAAATCGCCCGGAGGGCAAACTTACGGATGCCGAAATTGCCAAACAGCTCCACATTCACACCAACACCGTCCACCTGGTTCGTAAGGCCTTTGCGCAGCGAGGGTTGCAAGCCTCCCTGGAAAGAAAGAAGCGGACCACTCCTCCCAATCCGCCGAAGGTGACCGGGGAGTTGGAAGCGAAGATCATTGCTTTGTGTTGCAGTGAACCCCCTGCGGGAAGGAGTCGTTGGACGCTGCGTTTGCTTGCTGATCGAGCGGTCGAACTACAGTATATCGATAGCATCTCGTACGACACGGTAGATCGTATTCTAAAAAAAGCGAACTTAAGCCTCACCTCAAGAAATGTTGGTGCATCCCGCCCGAGCAAAACGCGGCGTTCGTAGCGGCGATGGAAGATGTGCTGGACGTGTATCATGAACCTTACAATGCCAATTGCCCCGTCATTTGCATGGACGAAAAACCATTTCAACTTCTCGATGAAGTCCGGGAGCCAATTCCCATGAAACCCGCCAAACCACTCAGGGAAGACAGCGAATACGAGCGAAACGGAACATGCAGCATTTTCATCTNTTACAATGCCAATTGCCCCGTCATTTGCATGGACGAAAAACCATTTCAACTTCTCGATGAAGTCCGGGAGCCAATTCCCATGAAACCCGCCAAACCACTCAGGGAAGACAGCGAATACGAGCGAAACGGAACATGCAGCATTTTCATCTTTACGGAGCCGTTAGCGGGCTGGCGGCATGTAGAGGTACGGAAGCAACGAGCCCGAATCGACTGGGCGGAGCAGGTTCGAGAGTTG